>NZ_CP114908.1:1975714-2305000 GCF_027497315.1 Solwaraspora sp. WMMA2059
ATCATGTCGTGGGACTCCTCGACAGGCAGAGCATAGCTGCGGACACCTTCCCAGGACCGCTCCAATGTCTGCACGTCGGCCGGGTTGCTGATCACGTCACCGCCGAAATGGGAATCGACGTAGCCGAACACGTGATCGTCCACGGTCGCCATCGCGAACGAGCCGTTGAGCCCGTGGTAGGCGTCGGCGCTGCCCGGCACCACGTGCACCCAGGTGTTGGGGCGTGCCGCCGCCTCGGCGAGACTGCGCAGCTGCTCGGCCATCTGCTCCGGCGTGCCGACCTGGCGGTGCAGCACGCCGCGGTCGATGACGGCGATGAACTCGGCCGGGTCGTCGGCGCGGGTGAGCACCTGCTGGCGGGTGAGCCGGTTCGCCAGCCGGGTCGGCACGTCGTCGACCGGGCCGACGCGCAACAGCCGTTCGGCGTACTCCCGGGTCTGCAACAGACCCGGGACGACCGCGAGCTGAAACGACCGCAGCAGGGTGGCCCGCTCCTCCATTTCGGCCCACGGGCGCAGGAAACCGGCGAAGGACATTCCGCGCGCCTCGGCGGAGGCGCGCTGCACGCGGTCGCCGCTGCCCAGCACATCGTCGAGGATCTTCGCGTTCTGCTGCACCGGGACCAGGCGGCCGTTCTCGTAACTGCCGATCGACGACGCGCTGAGCTGGATCAACGCGCCGAGCTGCTGCTGGGAAAGCCCGCGCTCGGTGCGCAGTGTGCGAATGATGCGGTGCACCTCGTGCATTGTCGGATCCCCGATCTGCTGATTGTGGGGCGGTGCGTCGAATGCCACCCCTACCTCTATCAGTGCGACAAGTCGGAGTCCATGATGGAGATCGGATGAATTCCGGATAGTTTGTGTGATCGATATCGGGTTCCGTCGGATGCACGGCCCCGGCGTTGTTCCGGCTTGAGTCGTTCTGTCCGTGTTGAAAATCGGACATCGGCTGAGTTGCGGGACGAGCGCGACTCCTGATGATCTTGCGGGTGACTAGCCTCGAAGTTCATCGCTGGAGCCGCGCTCGTGACGACATCCTCCCTGACCGACCCCGTTGTTGACCACCTCGCCGATCTGGCGTTGTGGGAAGCCGAACTCTCCACCGGCCCGGCCGATCCCTTGTCGATGGTGTCGCCCCTGGTAGCACGCCTGGCCCGGGTGCCGGACCCCCGCCGGCCGCGCGGACGGCGCCATCCGCTGCTGGTGATCCTGGTCCTGACCGCGTGTGCCACCCTCGTCGCCGGCAACGACAGCCTGACCGCGATCCGGCAGTGGGCGGCCCGGACCCCACAGGACGTCCTGCACCGCCTCGGCGCCCGCCGTGACCCACTGACCAGCCGCTACCTCGTCCCGAGCGAACGGACCTTCCGGCGGGTCCTGGACGCCGTCGACGGCGACGCCCTCGACACGGCGACCTGCGGCTACGCCGCGGACGTGGCACGCGGCGACGCCCCGGCCCCACGGATCCCCACCAGCGTCGACGAACCCACCGAACGCGAACAACGCCGGGCCGCCACCCGGGCGTTCACCCACCCGGCACCGGCCGGGCTGCTGCCCGCAGCCGCGATCGACGGGAAACTGCTGCACGGCACCCGCACCCCCACCGGACAGGTGTTCCTGGTCGCCGCCGTCACCCACGACCGTGCCGTGATCCTGGGCCAACGCCAGGTCGCCGACAAACGCGGCGAGGCCACCGCGACCGAGGACCTACTCACACAGCTCGACGTCGCCGGCATGCTCCTCACCCTGGACGCCCTGCACACCACCAGGAAAACCGCCCGGCTGATCACCGACACCCTGAACGCCCACTACATGCTGATCCTGAAGGGGAACCAGCCGCTCGCCCTGCGCGCCGCCCACACGTTGCTGTCCGGCACCGACACCGAGTTCGCCGACCGGACCGACGCCGACGCCGATCGCGGACACGGACGCACCGAACGCCGCACGATCCGCGTCACCGGCTGCGACGACACCCTGTTCCCCGGAGCCCGCCAGGTCTTCCGGCTACGCCGCGACACCGGCGGACTCGACGGGATCCGCACCAGCAAACAGATCATCCACGGCATCGTCAGCCTCGACGCCACCCAGGCCGGACCGCAACACCTCAACGCCTACGTCAGAGGACACTGGTCGGTGGAAACCCGCCTGCACTGGACCCGGGACGTCACCTTCAACGAGGACGACTCCCAGCTCAGGACGGGTGCGGCTCCCCGCAACCTGGCCGCCATGCGCAACCTGGCCCTGAACACCTTCCGCCTCGCCGGACGCGCCAACATCGCCCACGCCCGCCGTGACCTCCACGACCGCGCCGACACCTTCGCCGTCTACGACATCTGACAAACAATGATCAAGTCAGACATAGAGGAACAACGCCGGGGCCGTGCCGTCGGATGGGGTTCTGTCGACCTGTTGATGCGTCGACCTACCGGGCGTCGAGCCGGGCCACCCGGCGAGGCCCGGCGGTCCGCCGGTAGCTGGCGTCGAGCAGCTCGCCGATCTCCGCCCAGTCGGTGTCGTCGGCCAGATCCACCCCCACCCAGCCGGAGCTGGCCAGGTACGCCGGGGCGTAACAGCGCGGCTCGGCCAGCAGCGCCGCCCGCTCGTCCGGGTCCACCAGCACCAGTACGGAGTGATCATGCTGCTGGTAGACGCCCTCGACCTTCACCGAGCCGCCGTAGTAGGCGAACACCTTGGTGGTGTAGAACGCCGGATGCCCATGCGAGATCTTCTCGGCGGCGTCGGGGAAGGCCAGCGCGAGCCGGCGTACCTCGGCGAGCAGCGGGTCGGCGTCGTCGAACATGATCGGGTGCGGCATAGCGGTAGGTAATCACACCCGGCTGACACTTCGGCTCCGTTCGCCGGCCAGGGCAGCCACGACCGGGATCTCCAGGAGGGTGACAGCGGCACCGTCACCGTCGACCAGGTGATCCTCCGTCGTGGGACCGGCGACCGTGAAGTGGTGGCGGGGCAGCCAGGCGAACAGGTCGAGTCCGGCGCGGACCACGCCGGTCGTCGGCGGCACGACGGCCCGGACGACGGTACGGGCGGGCAGGTCGAGCCGCTCGCCAGGACCCTCGGTCGCCACCGCCGCCCGGAAACCCGGCTCAGCAGGCCAGCCACGAAGCCAGGTCAGCAGCACCGTCGGCGGTTGCGGACACACCGCCGCCAACTCGGTGGGATCGGCCACCCGTACGTGCTGCACCCGCAGCCGGCGGGCACCGACCCGGGCGACCTGCGGCAGCACCGACGCCGTACCGGCGAGGTGGTCCTCGGCGGCGGCCACCGTCGCCATACGGGCGGCGATATCGTCGCGCAGCGCCGTCACGGTCTCGACCAGGGCCTGCCGCAGCTGGGCGTCGGGGGCGTCCAGCAGGTCGGCGATCCGGCGCAGCGGCAGGCCGAGGCGTTGTAGGCCACGGATGCGTTCCAACCGGGTCAGTTCGGCCGCGCCGTACCACCGGTAGCCGGTGAGCTGGTCCGTCGTGGCCGGCGGCAGCAGCCCGACCTTGTCGTAGTGCCGCAGGGTGCGCTCAGACACCCCGACCATGCGCGCCAGCTCACCGATCCGCCACACGCTGGTGTCCTCCTGCCGTTACCTTTCAGTGAGTAAACGTGACTCATGATTGGCAGTCGTCCGTTGCCGGGCGACGTTGACCGGATGAACCGGTCTTGACGCTTCACGGCCCGCCGCCCCGCCTGCGGATGCAGGCCTTACGGGTCTTACGTAGGCTCCACGTCCTGTTTTTACGTCGCCCGGCAACTCCAGGTCGACGTGCCGTACGAGTGCGGCAAGATTTCGTGCCGCGTTGACGTCCCGGTCCAGGGACAGTCCGCACGCGGTGCAGTGGAACACGCGTTCGGCCAACGACAGCTTGGGTTTCACCGTCTCGCAGGCGGAGCACGTCTTGGAGCTGGGGTACCACCGGTCGGCGACGCACAACGTGCTGCCGTACCAGCCGGTCTTGTAGCCGAGGTGCCGTCGCAGCGTCGCCGGGGCGGCGTCGGTCAGGGACCGGGCCAGCCTGCGGTTGCGGACCATCCCGGCCACGTGGAGGTCCTCGACCACGACCGTGGTGAACCGCTGCGCCAGGCGGGTGGTGAGGTGGTGCCACGAGTCGGCGCGGACGGCCGAGACCGTGGCGTGCAGTCGAGCCACCGCGTCCTGTGCCCGCCGCCACCGGTTGGACGCGGTCCGTTCGCGTCTGGTCCGCGGGTCGTAGGGGCCGATCCGCCGGGCGGCCCGGCGTTGGGCCTTGCCGAGTTTGCGCGACGCGGCCTTGAACGGCGCCGGGTTCGGCACCATCTCACCGGTGGACAGCACCGCCAGGTGTTGGATCCCGGCGTCCACGCCGACGACCCGGCCGGCTTTCGGCGCGTGCGCCGGCCGCCGTCCGACCGTGCGTCCGACCGCGACCTGGAACGAGCAGAACCACCTGCCGGCGGTCTCGGTGACCGTGGCGGACAGGATCGTCGCGGTGCCCGCCCGTACCCGGCGGGCCAGTTTGCGGGTCGACTCGTGGGTGCGGACGCGACCCAGGCGGGGCAGCACCACGTGCCGGTGGCCGGGGTCGACCCGGATCGCGCCCGTGGTGAACCGGGCCGACCTACGGCCGTGTTTCTTCTTGGCACGGGGCCAGCCCACCCGGCGGCCCTTGCGGGTGCCGGTGCGTGACGCGTGCCAGTTGCCCAGCGCCGCGGACAGGTTCGCCAGGCCGGTGTTGAACGCCTCCTTGGAACACTCCGCCCACCACGGCGCCACCCACTGCTTGATCTCGTTCCAGGTGCGTCGCAGGTCCGGCAGGGACCAGCCCTGCCACGGCGTCAGGTCCGCCTCGGCCACTCCGTAGCTGGCCTCGGCGGCGCGCTGTGCCTTCACCGCGCTTACCCGCCGCAGCATGTGGTTGTACACGAACCGGGCCGCGCCGGTGTTCCGGCGCAGACCGGCAACCTGTGCGTCACTCGGTTCGAGGGCGAACCGGTACGCCTGCACGGTCCAGCCAGCCGGCGGCTCGTACCGCTTCACGACCCGTCCTCGGCGGTGGCGGCGGCCACGGCACGGCTGGCCCGGTTCGCCGCCGCGCGGCGGCCGTACAGCCGGGCGCAGAAACTGGTGAGGATCTCCGTGACGTCCCGCACGAGGTCGTCGTCCACCTCGGCCGGATCGACCACCACCAACTGGCGGCCCTGCGCGGCCAGCGCCGCCTCAATGTACTCGGCACCGAACCGCGCGAACCGATCCCGGTGCTCGACCACGATCGTCGACACGGCCGGGTCGCGCAGCAGCCCGAGGAACTTCTTGCGCCGCCCGTTCAACGCGGACCCGACCTCGGTCACCACCCGAGCGACGGCCATGTCCCGCTCGGTGGCCCAGGTTGTCGCCCGAGCGACCTGCCGGTCCAGGTCGGCCCGCTGATCGACCGACGACACCCGGGCGTAGACGGCGACCTGACCCTGCCGGGCGTCGCCGGTCACCTCCACCATGATCGTGCCGGACGGAAGACGCCGAGCGGGCACCGGCATGGTCCCCTCACGGAACCAGCGGTACGCGGTCTGCGGGTGCACATCGTTACGGCGCGCCCACTCGGCAAGCTTCACCAGACGATACTAACACTCACAGATTCACATATTTGATCACGAAAGAGTGAACAGTTGTGAACCCCCCAGTGTTGACTCTGCCCCTGCGGCAGGGTTCTAGCGTGCCGCCATGAGTGCCGTTGAACGCGATTCCGCCGCCCGGCTGACGGGCGTACTGCTGCTGGGGTCGTTGCTTGCCATGCTCGCCGGTGTCGGCATCGCCGTGCCATCCGGGTTGACCCTGAACCCGGCCGACCCGGCCGCCGTGCTGACGGCGGTGCACGCCCGGGTCGAGCTGCACCTGATCGAGTTGGCCCTCGACGTGATCGGCTGGCTCGCCCTGCTCGCCGCCGGTCTGGTGCTGGCCGCGCGTCCCGACCGTCCCCGCGCACACCTGTCCGTGCTGGCCGGCGGACTGCTGACCGGCGCCGGCCTGGCCGGGCTGCTGCACGACGCCGGAAACCTGGCGGTCACCCAGCTCGCCGCCGACCCCAACCAACCGGCTGCCGTGGCGGTGGCGGAAGGGCTGCTGCTCACCGCGAAGTGGACGGTCAACCTGGCCGGGCTGCTCTGGGTGGCTGCGACCGTGGCGGCCGCGTCCGGCATCGCGTTGCCGACCGGGCTGCGCTGTGCCGGGGTGGCCGTCGCAGTGTCCGGTGCCGCCGGCGTGGTCCTGCCCTGGACCACCGGGACCGACGGCCCGTCGGCAGCTGCGGAACAGCTCGGCTATGCCCTGCATCTACCGGTGATGCTCTGGTGGGGCGTGCTCGGCTGGCGGCAATGTCGATGCGGGCGGGTGCGCCGTACGGCGACAATGCCGGTGTGAACGACAAGGTATTGGTCAGAATGAGCAAACGGATGTCACTGGCGCTGCGCCACGCGCCCGACCGGTTCGCGCTCGAACTGGACCCGGCCGGCTGGATTCCGGTGACGGACCTGCTCGACGCGCTGCGGATCACCCGGCTGGAGTTGGACACCGTCGTCGAGCGGGACGGCAAACAACGGTTCGCGCTGCGCCGCGACCCCGACGGCACCGAGCAGATCCGGGCGAACCAGGGACACTCGGTCCCGATCGACCTGGGGCTGGTCGCGCTGCCTCCGCCGCAACGGCTCTACCACGGCACCACCGCCGCCGCGCTCGACTCGATCCGGGCCACCGGGCTGCACCGGGCCCGACGCCATCACGTACACCTGTCGGCGGACACCGACACGGCCCGCCGGGTCGGTGCCCGGCGGGCCGGTGGCGTCGTAATCCTCACCGTCGACGCGGCGGCGATGGCCCGAGACGGTCACCTCTTCTATCGCAGCGCCAACGGGGTGTGGCTGACCGACGCGGTGCCGCCCCGCTACTTGGATATCTGAGCACCGACGCGGGCCCCGATGGTCGCCATCAGGTCGGCCGGCAGCACACCGGCGGACGCCGCGGCCAGGCATTCGCGCAGCTCAGTGCGGTTCTTCACGCCGAGGACAACGGTGTCGACGCCGGGCATCGACAGCGTGTACCGGTGGGCCAGCGAGGCGGCCGACTCACCCAGCTCGCCGGCCAGCTCGCGCAGCGGCGCGGCCCGCCGAAAGTCGACCATGGTCGGATGCTCCGGCGGCAGGTCCCGGTCGACGGCGTCGGTGAACGCGCCGGCCGCAACCGCCCGGATGCCCATCACTCCGACGCCGTGCCGGCCGGCGGCCGTCAGGATGTCGCGTGGCCGGGAGCCCCCGCTGCCGGGCATCAGGAGATCGCCGGGGGAGTCCAGCAGGTTCGTCACACACTGGGCGACCGCCGGGGACGGCTGATCGCCGAGCACCCGGATGATCACGTCCGGCTCCTCGACGGCGGTGATCCCCCAGGCGCCGATCCGGCCGCGCCGGACCAGGTCCTCGAACGCCGGCCGGACGGCTTCGGTGAACAGATCGGCGGAGGTGACCCCGGTGGTGCCCGGGGCGGCCTGTGCCACGATCGGATTGTGCAGCAGTAGCGCGTCAACGAACGACAGTCGCATCCGCTGCAGGCTGTCGTCGAGGGACTTCTCCAGCAGGGCCGCGACGTCACCGGCGGCCGGGTTGCCCAGCCCGCATTTGGTGACGACCCGTACGCCGGCCGGCAGGTTGCCGTCGAAGGCCGCGCCGACCACCCGTTCCGCTTCGCCGTCGCCGTAGCCGGGAGCGACGTCGAGCAGGTCGATGCCGGCGTCGACCCCCTCCCGTACGGTCGCCACCGCCTCGTCCCGGTCGGTGACGCCCCACACCTGGCCCAGCCCGCCCCCACCGAGGGTGAGGACGCTGACCGGTCCGACGCTGCCGAGAGGTCGCTGTTCCATCGTCATGTGCTCCTTCCGATGATCCTGTTGCGACTCAGGATTGCACCTGGAGCGCGCTCGAGGTCAACCGTGGACCGGCTCGGTCACCTACGAGGTGATCGGTGTGCCAGCCGTCGGCCAGGTTGCCGGGAGGGTTGGCCGAGACGAGTCATCTCCGTCTGTTCGAGATTTCCCAGACATTGACTAGTATCACAGAGATGGCGTCGTAGACATCGAAACAAAGCAATGATTAACGGTCAGAAAGGGGCAAACGCATGAATGGATTCGACAGGCGAATGGGTGGACCGATCAGCCGGTCGCTCCGTCGGCTGACGGTTGTCGCTCTGGCTGTCACCGTGGGGCTCTTCGTGCTCCCGGCGACAGCAGCGCAGGCTGCCACGTGGCGGTCGGCGACATCCACCGGATGGGGGCCGAGCCCGGCCGCCGGCCAGCAGAACGCGGCGAACAACGCCCGCGCGGCGCTCACCTCGCTCGCCGCAAACCTCGGCGAGACCTGCAGCAATGTCACGGTCTCTACGCCGCGACACCTCTACACCGCGCCCGACGGCTCGGCGTACGTTTACGAGGCGACAGCCACCGGCTACTGCGTACCGGCCCCGCCGCCACCGTCGTACACCGTTGCCCGCTCGGCTACCCGGCAGGGCAGCGGTGCCACCTCGACCAGCGCGATCCAGAACGGGGCCCAGGCTGCCCGCGCCGACATTCTCGCCGTCGGCGTGGCCTGCGCGAACTGGGCGACGAATGCCAGCAATGTGTTCACCGCGCCGGACGGATCCTGGCACGTCTACAACGTCACGGTCAGCGCTCTCTGCACGAACTGACAAGCCTCGGCATTCGGCAGGCTCGGGTGCGACATACGCGCAACGCACTTGGACAGTCGTCAGCCCATCGCCGTCGACGTGGCCGCCTGTCCGTAGATCAGCGCGCCCGCCCGTAGGATCCGGGGCTGTGGACCCGGCGCTCGGCACACTCACCGGGCAGCAGCGGTCGTTGTTGGACCGCTGGCTGCCCGGCGTGAGCGTCGAGCGGGACCACAGCTGGGGCCTGGTGGCGACCACCGTCCTGGAGGTGACGCATGCCGGGTCGCGGTTCATCGTCAAGGCCGGCGGCGACCGTGACCATCACCTCGCCCGCGAACTGCACGCCCACCGGCACTGGCTGCGCCCGTGGACCAGGATCGGCCGCGCTCCGGCGTTGGCGTACGGCAGTGCCGAGGCGAAGCTGCTGGTCACCCGGTTCCTGCCGGGTGAGCTGGCGCTCGGCAGCGGGCACGCCGACGACCCGGACGTCCACCGGCAGGCCGGCGAACTGCTGGCGATGCTGCACGCCCAGATTGCCGTCACCGACGATGACCACGAGCGGCGGGAGAACGACAAGTCGCTGTCCTGGCTTGCCAGCCCGCACCGGATCGACGACGACACGGTACGGCGGTTGCGCGCCGAGATCGCCAGCTGGCCGACGCCGTCGGCGACCCTGGTGCCCACCCACGGCGACTGGCATCCGCGCAACTGGCTCGTCGACGGTGGCGTGGTCAGTGTGATCGACTTCGGCCGCGCGGCGCTGCGTCCCGCGTACACCGACCTCGCCCGGCTGGCCGTCAACGACTTCCGCCGTACGCCGGGCCTCGAAGCGGCGTTCCTCGACGGCTACGGCCCCGATCCGCGTACGGCCGACGCATGGCACCGCACCCAGGTCCGGGAGGCGATCGGCACCGCCGCGTGGGCCTACCGGGTGGGCGACGAGCGGTTCGAAGCCCAGGGCCACCGCATGATCGCCGACGCGACGGGCGACCGACCCGACCGTCGGGCATGAGCAAAACGCCGCTTCAGGTACAATTTTCTGTACCTGTGCGGAGGTGATCATGCGGACGGTGAACTTCACCCAGCTGAGGCAGAATCTGGCTGCCGAGCTCGACAGCGTCGTCAACGACGCCGAGGAGGTCGTGGTGACCCGGTCGGGTCATGAGCCCAATACCGTCAACTTAACGTGTCTGGCCTGGTCAGGACCCACAACCTGATCTTGGTGCGGGGTGGTAGGGGTTTCTTGTAGTCGTCTGTCTGGCGGGGGTAGCGGCGTCCGGGTTGGCGTTGTTGGCGGGCGAAGCTGCGGATGCGGGGCGTGGCCGGTAGGAGGTTGCGTTCGTCGGTGATCTCGTAGATGACGTCGGCGACCAGATCGGCCAGGTCGTCAGGGGGAAAAGGCCGCGTCGTCACTGACGTGACGCGCGGCTGCCTGCACGGTGCGGGTGAACGATATGCGGTCGGGGTCCAGGTCGGCGTGTTCGGCACCGGCGACGATCAGCGCGCGGATGGCCTGGTAGACGCAGAGCAATGCGTAGACCTCCTGGTAGACCAGGTCCGGGCGCCCGGACCGCGGGACGACCTCGGCGCCGCCGCGCAGCCGGGTCTCCACGTCACCGATCGCGGTCTCCAGGGTCCACCGCTCGTGGTAGAGCTCGGGGAAATCCCGCAGGGGGTAGGCGTCCGGGTCGAGCAGGGTGGTCACCAGGCAGAACAGTTCGCTGACCTCACGGTTGCCGTGCTCGTCCGGCTCGGATTCCACCGTGTACCCGATCACCCGGACGCTGATGCCGGGGATCTGCTCAGGGGGTACCTTCGTCTTGCGGCGGCGCAGCCGTCGTGCCTGTTGCGGGTCGGCGATCCTCGACACATACGAGCCGTCGGCCAGGACCTGCAGCACCGGCAGGTCCACCCCCGCCTTGACTCGCAGTACCGCGTGCGCGTTGGTGGCCACGATCGCGGTCAGGTCCTCGTACGACAGGAAGTTACGGTCGGCCACGACCACGTCCCCGGTTCCCAGCCGTGGCCACAACGTGCGGGCCAGGTTCTGCTCCCCGGTGGCCAGCACGCCCACGGCGGCGCCTTGCAGGCAGCGGGTACCGACCTCGGCCAGCGCCACCACCCGGACCTGCGGATACCCCACCGGTCCGGCCGAGTTCGAGGGCATCCCGAAACGCGCCGCGTTCTCCGGCGTCCGAGCCACGTTCATGGTGAACCCGTCGGCGGCCAGCTTCCGCAACCCATGGAAGTACGCCCACGGCGCCGCGGCCGCGTCGGTCACCATCGGCCGCATCGAGGTCGCCAACACCCCCTGCATCGCCTCCGGCCCCAACCGCACCCTGGCCTTGGCCAGCGCCGCCGCCGACGGCTGCATCCCCACCTGCCGCCGCATCCGGTACCGCCGGGCCCACGACAGCCCACCCAGCAGCTTGTTCCACACCTCCACGTACGCGCTGTCGAGAAACAACACGCACGCCATCACGTAGTACGCCATCAACCGAGCCGGCAGCAGCCGATGCCGCTGCTCCCGCGCATCCCACTCCTCGATCGCCAGATCCACCGACTCCGGCGGGAACGCCGCCGTCAACACCCCGACCCCCACCAGATCCGGCAACCGAACCCGCGACCCCGCCTTGACCTGACCAGCCCTCGCCACGAGCAGAGATCATAGACCGCCCCACACTAAGTTAACGGCATTGGGTCATGAGCCGGTCGTCATCGTGCCGCTCGCCGAGTACGAGTCGATGAAGGAGACCGAGTACCTGCTCCGTAACCCGAGCAACGCCGCAGCCCTGCGGCGATCGATCGCAGAGCTGGAAAACGGCGACGCGCAGGAGCAGCAGCTCGTCGATCCAACCGCCGGACGGGACGTTGCGTGAGACTGGTTTTCACCGCGACAGCATGGGCCCAGTACCTCAGCCATACGGATCGAAAGTTGATCAAACGCATCAACGACCTCATCGCCGACGTGATGCGTAACGGTTACGAGGGCATCGGCAAGTCGGAGCCCCTTCGTGGCGAGCTGTCCGGATTCTGGTCCCGCCGGATCGATCGCGAACACCGACTCGTGTACCGGATCACCAAGGAGGACGTCGAGATCGTCGCCTGCCGGTACCACTACGAGCGTTGACCTCCTCCAGTCCCGGCGTCAGCCGGGGAGGTGGTCGGCCCAGGTAGGCACGGATGGCGGCGTCGACATCGCCGCGGCTGTGCGATCGGTCACCGTTGTCCAGGAGGTCGCGGATCCGTTTGCCATTGTCCATCGCCCAGTCCTCTCCAGCCGGTGCGCGACCCGAGGCGCTGGCCGAGGCCCGGTGGGCGTTGACCAGACTGGAGTCACCCGCCGGCCGGGCGCCGTTTCCCGCCGATCTCACCCCGGCGTACGGCGTGTTCTACCAGGGCTGGACGAACTGGCTGCGCGGCGGCGTACTCAGCCTGCAACCGCCGGGCGGTCGGGACCGGGGCGAGCTGGCCCGGTTCACCGAGGCCGCGGCGGACCTCGGCGCGACCTTCGACACCACCCTGGACACGACCGGGTCGCCGTACCTGCCGGCGTACCACGGGCAGGCCTGGCCGGTGGACTCCACGGTGGCGGTGGCGTCGCTGCGGCTGCACGACAGTCTGCTGCCGGGCCGCTTCGACGGTACGGTGGCGCGGTGGCTGGCCGGCGTACGGCAGCGTCTCGACCCGGCCACCGGCCTGCTGCCGCACCGCGTCGACCCGGTGACCGGGGCACCGGCCGAGGTGGCCCGCGGCACCTCACAGAGCCTGATCCACCGGTTCCGGCCGGAGATCGACCCGGCGTTCGCCCGCGAGCAGTACCTGACCTTCCGGGACGGGTTCGTGGCCGCGCCGCTGCGGCTCGGCCCGGCGGTGCTGGAGTACCGGGCCGGCACCAGCGGCCCGGCCGACGTCGACTCGGGGCCGCTGCCGCTGGGGGTGAGCCTGTCGGCCACCGTGGTCACCCTCGGCGCGGCCCAGGTGCACGGCGACGCGGCGTTGGCCGCCGCGCTGGCCAGCTACGGCGATTTCGCCGGCCTACCGGTCGACACCCCGAACACCCGGCGGTACGCGTTCGGGCTGATGCCGATCGGTGACGCGTTCCTCGCCTGGTCGAAGTCCGCGCGGCCGTGGGTCGCCGCCGCCGTTGATCCGCCGCCGGCCGGTGTCTCCTGGACGTGGCGGCTGCCGCTGCTGGCGCTGTTGTCCCTCGTGGCGGTGCTGCCGTGGCTGCCCGCACTGGTCCGCCGCCGGCCCGCGAGCAGGAAGCCGGTGAGCCGGTGAGCCGTTTAGTCGGCCGACAATGGCGTACGCCCCGAGGGGTCACCTCGGGGCGTACGCTCGGGGCGGCTCACCGTCGACGGGTCATCTACCGGCGAGCCGGGTCACGGGTCAGCTGGTCTCCAGCGCTCCCGCCGATCGGCCGCACACCTGGCGCAGTGCCCAGTCCTCGACCCGTACGTCACCGGCGGTGACCTGGGTCTGGCGGGTCTGCGGCATGTAGCCGTCCTTTGCCACGATCATCGTGACCGGGTTGTGCCGGTGGTCGAGCCAGTGGGCGTAGCCGCCGTCGGCGTCGGTGGTCAACGGCAGCTCCATCGTCCACGTGCTCAGCTGCACCGTCGCCCCGGTGATCGGGGTCAGGTCGCCGTCACAGCCCACGGCGGAGACCGTACCGGTGATCTTGCCCCAGGTGTCCGGCGGGGTGACGGTCATCGTCACCGGCACCGTGTCCACCGCGTACGGCGTGTCCTCGAAGACGGTGACGCCGGTGGTGTAGGTGCCCGGCTGGGCCACCTCGGCGGTCAGGGTCAGCGTCACCGTGAGGCTTTCGCCGGGGGCGATCGTGGCGGTGCCCGGGTCCACCGTCAACCATTCGGTGTCCGTCATCGACCCGCACTGGTCGAAGCCGGGCAGCAGTTCCACTGTGCTGGTCGGTTGGAATCCGGAGATCGCCGATCCGCCGACCCGGTAGAGCCCGCAGGCGCTGCCCGGCCGGAAGCTGGGGCTGTTCGCCGTCGGCAGGGGCGACCACGCGTCGGTCGCCGGGTCGTAGGCGTACCCCTCGTTGGTGATCGCCTGGGTGCCGGTGCCGCCACCGGAGATCAGCAGCTGGTTGTCGGCGGTGTGGTACGCCGAACCCCACAGGTTCACCGGCAGGTCCGCCACCTGCGTCCAGGAGTCGCTGGCCGGGTCGTAGGAATAGCTGGCGGTCACCGGCTGGCTGTCGGACAGTCCACCGGCACAGACGATCCCGCCGCTGACCGCGCCGCAGGACTGCCAGGCGATCGGCACCGGGTAGCTCGCGACGGTGTCCCAGGCGTCGGCCCGGGGGTCGTAGCGGAACACCTGGTCGCTGTACGGGGCGCAGCTGGTCGTGGTGCAGCCGCCGACCACGTACAACTCGCCGTCGAGCACCGCCGATCCGGCGGCGGCCGACGCGGCCGGCACGTCGGCACCCGTGCTCCACCCGCCGGTGGCCGGGTCGAAGATCAGCGTGTCGGTGTTCAACGTGCTCCACCCGCTGACCAGGTAGACCTTGTCGCCGATGACGCCTTCGGCGGCCTGGCTGCGGGCACCGTGCGGCATGTCGTCGAGCCGGGACCAGGCCTGGGTGACCGGGTCGTAGACGTACACCTGCGCCAGCGACGACAATCCGCTGGACCCGCCGAACGAGTACAACTTGCCGTCGACGGTGACCGCGCTGTTGTCCATCACCGTCCGGGGCAGCCCCGGCAGGCTGAGCCACGGCTCAGCCGCAGGGGTCGCCGCCGGTGCGGCACCCGGTCCGAACACCGTCGCCGACGCGGCCCCGGCGAGCTGCTCGATCGGCGCGTCCAGCGGAATCCG
Source organism: Solwaraspora sp. WMMA2059 (assembly GCF_027497315.1). Lineage (GTDB taxonomy): Bacteria > Actinomycetota > Actinomycetes > Mycobacteriales > Micromonosporaceae > Micromonospora_E. Next base: position 1,990,253 of record NZ_CP114908.1, read on the forward strand.
GCGGGTCGGTGCCCCGGCGGCCGCCGCGATCTGGCGCGACGCCGCCCGCGAACCGTCGGCACGCTGGATCTCGAACTCACCGGCTCGTTCGCTCAGCTCCACCTCGGCGGGCGCGCCGCCGGTGTTGGTGACCGTGACCTCGGCGGTCGTCGCTCCGCCGAGCGGCACCGTCGCCTCGACCGGCGAGCCGGTCACCGTCAGTCGTCCGGCCGCCAGCTTGTAGTTGTGCCGGGTGACCCAGTCCTCGGTGACCTCTGCCCATCGGGCCAGCTCCGCGTACTGGTTCACCGAAGCGGTGATCCGGTGCCGGCCGGCGGGGGAGAACAGGGCGTAGAAGCCGTCGTCGAGGTCCGGGTCCTGCGGCGTCGCGACGGTACGGGTGCCGACGGAGCCGTCCACCGGCGTCACCTCGGCGTCGGCCAGCCCGGTGCCGGTGTTGGCGTCCCGGACGAAGCCGACGGCCAGCCCGCCTTCGACCTTCACACACTCGAACTCGGTCTCGGCGATCCAGTCCACCGCGTTGCTGAAGACCCGGGCGCTGTCGTCGTGCCAGGTCTGCGGCCCGGTGTTGTAGCTGGCCGCGTGCATCGACAGCAGCACGTGCCGGTTGTTCGTCCGCTGCTGCACCCCGATGCCGACTCCGACGGTACCGACCTCCGAGGTGACGGCGTTGGCGATCACCATCCGCCCCTCGCCGCCGTACGCGTCGAAGAAGCCGTAGTACTTGGAGTAGTTGTCCGTCTCGTCGAAGGCGATCCGCCCGCCGAGCGGGAACCCTTCCACCACCGGGTGTTCCTGCATCACCTGGTACGACAGGTCACCCTCGGTATCGTAGACGATGCCGCTGCTGCGGGCCCCCGGGTTACCGGTGTACTGGCTGAGCATGTAGATGCCGTTACCGCCCACGTTGGACCAGGTGTCCAGGAACAGCACACCCACGCCGGCCGCGTCGGTGTCGGCCAGGAACCGCAGGAACGTCTCCTCGCCGGGGTTGCTGGGCCGGTTGACGATGATCGCGTCGTAGCCGGACACGTCGGTGTCCCAGCCGACCTCGGTGGTCGGGACGCCCTGGTCGTCGAGGAAGGTGCCGATCTTTCCGGCTTCGTCGCCGAGGATCCCGATCCCGGCGGAGAAGGCGTAGCCGGGCGCGGACGCGCACCGCTGCACCGGCGCGGCCACGTCCATGGTTCGGTTGCCGCCGTGCACCTGCACCGGCTGCTCGACGGTGCCGTAGCCGTCGTACTGCGGCTCCACCACCAGGGTGTACGTCGCGTGGGTCGGCAGGACCAGCCGGTACCGGCCGTTGAACGGGTTGGTGAAGGTGCTGACCTCGGTGCCGGCCACGCTGACCTTGGCGTACAGCGGCCAGCCGTGCCCGGAACCGTCCCGGACCAGCCCGCTCAGTGCCATCGTCGGCAGCGCGGTCAGCGAGACGTCCTCGATCGTCGTCCCGCCCAGGGTGACGGTCACCTCGGTGCTCCGTTCGGCGTAGCCGAACGCGGTGACCGTCACCGGGTAGGTCCCGACGGTCAACCGGACCGAGTAGGAGCCGTCCGCCGCGGTGACCCGCTCCCGGACCGTCTCGCCGCCGATGGTCACCGTCGCGCCCTCGACCGGCGCGCCGGTCGCCGCGTCGGTGACCACACCGGACAGGGTCCCGGTGTCGCCGACCGGAGCCGCTTCCAGCAGCGCCAGCGCGTCGAGGCGGCCTTCGCCGTACACGTTGTTGTCCGCTCCGGTGCCGCCGCACTGCGGGTCGGCGGTGTCGATCGCGGTACGGTCGAACAGCTCCCGGGTCGCGTCGGTGTCACCGATCAGTGCTGGGGCTGCGGACCACAGCAGTGCCGCCGTGCCGGCGACGTGCGGGGCGGCCATCGAGGTCCCGTTCTCGCTGTAGTAGCTGTCGCCTGGTCCGGACGAGCGGACCGCGACCCCGGGTGCGGAGATGTTCGGCTTGAACTCGCCGTCCTGGCCCGGACCGCGGCCGGAGAAGTAGGCGATCTCGTTGTCGACGTCGTACGCGCCGACCGAGTAGTTCACGGAGCGGCTACCGGGCGACCCACTGGACTGGCAGCCCTGCGCGCCGCTGTTGCCGTTGGACCAGATGCCGAGGATGCCGGCGGCGTCCCAGGCCAGCGACACGTCCTCCATGAAGGGGTCCAGCGAGGGCTGCGTACTGCCCCACGAGTTGTTGATGATGTGTGGACGTTTGCCGGCGTCAGGGTTCTGCCCGTCGAGGTCGGTCGGTGCCAGCAGCCACTGGCCGGAGGCGACCAGCGCCGCGTCGGTCGGGCAGCAGCCGTTCGCCGCGATCCAGTTCGCATCGGGCGCGACGCCGATCCGGTTGCCGGTGCCGCCGTCGCCGACCATCGTGCCCATCGTGTGGGTGCCGTGCGAGCCCCGGTCGCACGGGGCCGCGCCGCACCTGCTGTCCGCGTCGAACCAGTTGTAGTTGTGGTCGTACGTGCCGTCGCCCAGGTTGCCCCGGTACTGGGCGACCAGCGCCGGGTGGTCGAACTGGACACCGGTGTCCAGATTGGCGACGGTGATGCCGGCGCCCCTGGTGCCGAACTGCTCCCACACGTCGTCGGCGTTGATGTTGGCGATGCCCCACTCGACGTCCTCGGCCTGGGTGCCACGCACGCCCGCACCGTCGGCGTCGTCGCGGACCGGCTCGTCCGGGGTCGGCTCGATCAGCTGGTACTCGACCGGCTGGTAGAGGCCTTCGACGTCGGGCCGGGCCGCCAGCTCCTGGGCCAGCATCGACGAGCCGTCCAGTACGTAGATCGCGTTGCTGGCCCAGAATGCCTGGTAGGTAACGCCCTCGGTGTCGAGCAGGTGTCGGACACTGGTCTGGCTGGTGGCGGCGGTGGTTCGCAGCGCCTCGGCGACCGCCTCGCCGCGCGCCGTCCAGTCGTCGATCTGCCGTGCCTGCGCCAGGTCGGCCCGTTCGGCGAACCGGATCCACAGGTCGGTGGCGCCGTCGGACTGCAGCGACCGCTCCAGCTCGGGCTGGATCTTGTCGGCGACGCCGCGCGCCGGGTCACCGCCCGGATCCGGGCCGGGCCGGGGTGCCGCCGCCGCCGGATTCGGTGCGGCCAACGCCACACCGGCCAGCAGCACCAGCGACAACGCTCGTGCGATGGGTCTCATTGGGGGTTCCTTCCGTGGGATCGGCCACGCGGGTGGGCACGCCGTGCCCTCACAGGGGTTGGTACGGGTCACGGCGTTCCGCGCTGCAGGTCGCGCAGGTACCGGTGCCACCGTCGGGTGCCGCGTCCGCGCCCGCCTCGGGTCCGCCGGGTACGGGTCGCTCGGATTCGGGGTCGGATTCGGGCGCGGGTTCATCCGTTGACCGCCCTGGTGGCTCGTGCATGCAAGTCATGCTGCTGAGCCGGCGGATCGTTAGCTATCCAGCAGATACGTCAAAGAATCGACCGGTCGCGGTCGATGTGCCCGATCCGGTTTCAACCGGGTTGCCGGGCCGTTTCAGTCGTCCGCCGTGAGGACGCCGGCCTCCACGGCGGCGACCGCCAGCGCGGTACGGCTGGACACCCGCAGCTTGCGCATCGCCGATCGCAGCTGCTGATCCACTGTGGCCGACGACTTGGCGAGGATCCGGCCGATCTCCCGGTTGGTGTGCCCGGCCACCACCAACCGGACCACGTCCAGCTCGCGCGGGGACAGCCGGTCGCCGTACCCTTTGCGGCCGCCCCGCCACCGGCGCGGCACCTCCCCGCCGTGTTCGCGCAGCCGTCGCGCCACCCGGTCGGCGGCACCGCGCGCGCCGAGGTCGGCCAGACCGTCGTACACCTCGACCAGCAGAGCCCGTCCCGGCTCGGCCCGCTCGGCGGCCAGCAACGCCAGGGCCTGCCGCTCCCGGGCGAGTAGGGCGTCGTACGGGCGCGGCAGCGCCGCCCACGCGCGGGCGGCCCGGTCGAAGCCGGCCGCCGCCCGGTCATGGTCACCGGCTGCGTCGGCCAGCGCGGCCCGGCACACCGCCAGCGCGGCCGCCGGGCCCGGCGCGGCCCTCCCGCGTAGCCCGCCGGCGAATCGACGCACGAGTTCGGCCGCCTCGTCCGGCCGGCCGGCGGCGAGCAGCGCCGCCACCCGCGCCGGGGCGATGTCGGTGGCCCACACCCAGACCCGCTTGGCGGCGACCGCCCCGATCGGACCATCGGTGACCCGCACCGCCCGATCGGCCTGTCCGTCGTCGAGCCACAGCCGGGCCAGCATGGCGGCCGGCTCCACCGTGTCGTCGACCGCGCCGCGCCGGGCCGCCTCGTCCAGCACCACCTGGAACTGCTGCTCGGCGTGGCGTAGCTGACCGGTAGCCGCGGCCAGCCGGCCGGCCAGCCGCAGACTCCCCAGATAGACGCCCGGCCGGTCCCGGTCCGCCTCGGCCAGTTGGGCGGCCCGGTCGGCCAGGCCGTCCCACCGGCCGGTGAACCAGTCCAGGTTGGCCTGCTCGACCAGGACGTTGTAGCGCAGCCGGACCAGACCCTCGGCGTCGGCGAGAGCCAGCGCCACCGACAGGTGCCGCCCGGCGTCGGCGTACCGGCCCCAGATCAGCGCCCCGGTGCCGACGTTGGCGTGGATCCGGGCGATGTCACGTCGTTCGGCCGGCGCCGCGCCATCGGTCGGCAGCCCGGCCACCACCTCCCAGGCCTGCGGCTCGCCGAGCATCAGCAGCGCCGCCGCCCGGTTGCCGGCCAGCGACATCCGGTCGGCGGCGGACGGGATCCGCGGGATCAGCTCGGCGGCCCGGTGCAGCCACCGCAGATGGGTGGCGGCCGGCCACGGGCCGGCGTACGCCCAGCCGAGGTAGGTCATCGCACGGGCCGCCTCCACCGGGTCGGCCAGGTGCTCCACCGCCCGGCCGAGTTCGGTGAGCGCGGCCTGTGCCTCACCGCCGATGATCAGCAGCCGGCCCAGCGGGTTGCGGATGTCGGCCTGCTGCCGTGCGGTCAGCTCGGTCGACTCCAGTACGGCCCGGAGGGTGGCGACCACCCGGTGGTAGACGTCGTCGACCGGTTCGCGGCGGCCGAGCGCGGCGACGGCGGCGGTACGGGCGATCCGGGCCCGGTCCGGTGCCGCCAGTTCCGCCACGGTCAGCAGCTCGTCGAGGGTGACTGCGGCGGTGGTGTGGTCGCCGGAGGCGATCATCCGATCGGCGGCGGCCTCTGCGTACCGGGCCCAGCGCGCCACGTCACCGGCCTCGCGGAAGTGTCGGGCCAGCTGGGCGACCGGCGGCGGATTCAGACCCTCGACCGCCTGTCCGGCCAGCAGATGCAGCGTACGCCGTTCGGGGTGCGCGATGGCCTCGTAGACGGCGGTGGCGGCGAGGACGTGCCGGAACCGCCACCGGCCGCCGCCGGGGTGGTCACGTTCGTCGCTGTCCAGCAGGCCGGCGGTGGCCGCCTCGGCCAGTCCGGCCCGGCAGGCCCGGGTCAGCAGGCCGGCGGTGGCCGCCAGGGTGGCCTCGTCGGCGGGTTCGCCGAGGACGGCGGCGGCGCGCAGCACCCGCTGTGCGGCCTGGGTCAGCCGCCCGACCCGTTCCCGGGTCGAGTCCCGTACCGACGCCGGCACCTGCAGCTCACTCAGGCTCAACCGCACCCAGCGTCCGTCCCGGAACACCACGTCGGCCCGGTCACACAGCAGGCGTACCGACTCCTCGACCATCAGCGGCACGCCGCTGGTGCGCTGGTGCAGGAAGGTGGCGAACTCAGTCGACATGGGATTGCCGTCCAGCATCGACGAGACCATCGCCGCCGTGTCGGCGACGTCCAGCGGCGCCAGGGTGATCCGCAGCCGGGCGCCGCCTCCGGACGCCGGCCGGGACAGCCGCAGCAGCAGCGAGTGGTCGTCGACCTCCTCGGGGCGGTAGGTGACCAGCAGGCTCGGCCCGCCAGGTGCCGCGCGGGCGGCGAGGAACACCAGGAACTCCTGGGTGACCTCGTCGGCCCAGTGCGCGTCCTCGACGACGAGCAGGTCGATGTCGAGCGCGCGGATCAGCTCGTCCAATGCCCGGAACAGCCGGTGCCGGGCGGCGGTTGCGTCGTCCACCGGGTCCAGTGGCGGCGGCAGCTCGGCCGACCATTCCGGCAGGAGTGGGCGCAGCGCCCCGGCCAACGCGCTCAGCCGTATCCCGGTCAGCCGTGGCCGGACATCGCGCAGCGCGTCCACGATGGGCGCGAGGGTGAGCGATTCGCGTAGCGGTGGGCAGACCGCCAGCAGAGTGCCGGGGCGTGGACCGGTCTCAGTGGTCGACGTCTCCCGGACCAGGCGGCTCTTGCCGATCCCCGCCTCACCCTCCAGCAGGACCACCGCCGGGGGACGGGTGAGCGCCGTGGCCACCGCCGCCACCTCACCGGACCGTCCCACCAGCCGTGGCGCCGCTATCGGCACCGCTGTGCCCGCCGCCGCAGCGTGCCCGCTCACCCGCATCGTCGGAGCGTATCCCGCAGTTCGGGGCAGTTGGCAGGCCGTCGCCGTCGCATCCACCGGTCCTCGCGTCCCCGCCTTGTCGTGATCCGGACCGTACTGAGTCTGGTGGCCACGGGTGTCGCCCGACTAGTGTCGAAATGGATTCGAAGTTCTCCCGGCATTCGGGCGACCGCTATTCGAGTCTGTCCGGTCTGTTTGCTCAGCGCGCCCTCTCCGACATGCGACGGGTGAGTGATCGCCGTGGGCTGACCGCAATCTCCACATCCGTCGAGACAGGAGTACGGCACATGATCAGCGATGCCATGCTGCAGCAGGCAAGCGCCATTTTGGCGCAGGTCGCCGACGGCGTGAACGTCGTCGTCGTTCCGCAGTCGATGTCCGTCGGCACGGCCGAGAACCCGGCCATCTGTCTGAAGTCGGCGATCCAGGTGAACTGGGTGAAGAAGCAGATGGCCGCACCGGAGGTCCGCAAGTACGTCGAGGACGATGTGGCCTGGGACGGGATCATCGGCACCGTCGCGCTCGACACGCTGGTGATCCAGGAAGCGGTCTTCGACGGTACCATGGCCTACCGTTCAGCGGTGATCTGGCACGAGCACGGGCATGTCCTGCACGGTAAGACCGAAAACGGAAACGTCTACCTGTACGAGGTCACGAGTCTGACCAATGGCGTAGATGTGCTGGACGACGAGGAAATTCGGAACGTTCTGGAAGCGAGGTCCGGAGCGTATCGGGCGGCGGTGGAACCGGGCGTCGCGGCGCTGCGTCAGTTCCTGCAGCAGAATTGGCAGATCACGCTGTAGGAGGGTCGGCGATCCGGGTGCCGGACCGGCGCGGCAAGGCACTCGACGCCCGGATCGACCGCGGCCCACGCGGCTGTCGTGGGACCGGAGTCCACCGCGCGGGCCGCGTGCCCGGCGGTGCGGGTCACTACGGGTCACTACAGGTCACTGCGACGTGCGGGTCAGTCCGTCTCGGGTCGCAGCACGATCCGGGCGAGCAGTTCCTCGCCGTCACGGAGTCCGCGGACGCCGACCTCGGCATCGACGTCGAGACTGGACAGCTTGACCTCGTCGCCGTCGTCGATCACCCGGCACTCGTCGGCGCAGGTCCAGTCGAGGACGAAGCCGTCCGCCGACTCGACGCTGATCGTGCTGCCGTCGATGGAGTCGACCGTGCCGCGCTGCACGACGAGCGTGCGCGGCCCGCCGTCGGTCTGTACGGTCATCTCGCCGTGCAGACCGGCACCGCCCGCCCCGAGGCCGCGTAGCCAGCCGACGCGTGGGCCGGGTCGCCCCCACGGGCCACGGCGGCCGTCCCACCAGCCGGGCCGGTCGTCGCTGGAGAGACCGAAGTCGCTGTAGTCGACGGTGTCGACCGCGGCGACCGGGAGTGGATCCGCAGCGGTGTGGGAGCCGCCGGACCCGCAGCCGGTGAGGGCCAGGATCGCGACCGCCCCCGCCGCAGCACCGGTGAATGCCTTCGTGCCAACTGAACTTCTCATGTGGTCAGCATCGGCCACCGACACGAAGCCACCGTCAGGTCGATGTTCGGATCAGGTAAGGCGCCGTCGGTCCGACGGAGGCAGCCGAGCTACCGGGCCGTCCTGCGCGGCAACCGTACGGTGAACACGGCACCGCCGCCGGGGGAGTGGCCGGCTCTGATCCGCCCGCCCAGACGGTGGGCCAGCCCGGCGGCCAGGGCCAGCCCGATCCCGGTGCCGACCGACCGTCCGCCCCGGTAGCGGCGGTGCAGCGCACCGCGTTCGAAGATCACCGCGAGGTCGTCGTCGGTGAACCCCGGGCCGTCGTCGTGCACCTGCACCGCGACGAAGTCCGGCTGCCCGGCGGCGGATCCAGCCTGCCCGGTCGCCGGTTCCGGCGGTACGCCGAGCCGCACGGTGCCGCCGGCCGGCACCACCCGCAGCGCGTTGTCCAGCAGGATGTCGACGACCTGCCGGAGCCGCCCCGGGTCGGTGTGGACGGTCACCGGCGCGGCCGGTGGGGTCAGGTCGACCGTCACCCCGTTGCCGGTGAACCGGGGCCGCCAGGCATCGACGGCGTCGGTGAGCAGCGCGCCGAGGTCGACGTCGACCAGTTCCAGGGCGAAGTCGGAGGCCTCCAGCCGGGCCAGCGCCAGCAGGTCGCCGACCAGGCGGTCCAGCCGCTGCGCCTCACCGAGCATGATCTGCCCGGTACGCACGGCTCCGTCGGGGTCCACCACCCCGTCGGCGATCGCCTCGGCGTACCCGCGCAGGGTGGTCAGCGGGGTGCGCAGCTCGTGCGAGATGGACAGCAGGAAGTCCCGTTGCCGTGCCTCGCTGACGGCGAGCGCGGCGGCGAGGTCGTTGAGCGCGCGGGCCAACTGCTCGGCCTCGACGGGCGGATCCAGCGGTACCCGGATGGTGCGGTCCCCAGCGCGCAGCCGCTGCGCCGCGTGTGCGGCGGCCCGGATCGGCCGGGACAGCCGGGCGGCGAGCAGCACCCCGGCGATCAGGCCGGCGGTGAGCCCGGCGGCCAACGCCAGCCACAGGTTGCTCCAGACCAGCCGGCCGACTCCTGGTCGTACCGGCTGGAGCAGCACCACCGCCGTGCCGTCGCCGGTGGGCCGTCCTTCGATCAGGGTCGGCTGGCCGTCGACGCGGGCCGGCCGGCGGCTGGTCACCGGCGCACCGGTGGCGAGCCGGCGGACCACCTGGCCGGGCAGCTGCCGAGGCACCGTCTCGCCTGGCCGGACGAGCAGCACTTCGATGCCCTGGTCGGTGAGTTCGCCGGTCAGCCGGCCGGCGAGAGCCGTCCGCGTGCCGGTCGGGGCGTCGGTGACGGCCGCCGCGACCAGGTCGGCCTTGGCGGCCAGCGAGGCGCGGGCGCCGCGTTCCGTGCCCCGGACCCCGAGCGGGATGGCGACCGCTGCGGTGACCAGCACCGACAGTAGGGCGACCGCGCAGGCGACCCCGACGGTACGGGCGGTGATTGTGCCGGTGAGCTGGCGCCAGCCGGACCGCTGCCAGGTCTGTTCCGGCTCAACCATCGGCGGTGTAGCCGACGCCGCGTACCGTGCGGATCACGGTGGCGGCGGTGCCGAGCTTGGCCCGGACCTGGGCGACGTGCACGTCGACGGTGCGGGTGCCGGCTTGGGCGGCGTAACCCCAGACGGCGGAGAGCAGCTCCTCCCGGGTGTAGACCCGTCCGGGCCGTCGCATCAGGTGGTCCAGCAGGTCGAACTCGGTGGAGGTGAGGACGACCGGGTGGGAGTCGGCGGTGACGGTGCGCCGGGCCGGATCGAGGGTGACGCCACCGACGGTACGGACCGGTCGACCGCCGGGCGGGCCGAGGCTGCGGCGGCGGATGGCCCGCACCCGGGCGACCAGTTCGCGAGGGCTGAACGGTTTGGTGACGTAGTCGTCGGCGCCCAGCTCGAGGCCGACGACCCGGTCGATCTCGTCGTCGCGGGCGGTGAGGAAGATGACCGGGGTCCAGTCGTCGTCGGCGCGCAGCCGCTGGCAGATCTCGGTGCCGGTGATGCCGGGCAGCGCGATGTCCAGCACGGCCAGCACCGGGCGCAGCCGTCGGGCGGCGGCCAGCCCGCTGTCACCGTCGGCGCACACGTGTACGCCGAACCCGTCGCGGGTGAGGTAGAGCCGGATCAGGTCGGCGATCGGCTGTTCGTCCTCGACGACGAGCACCAGTCCCCGGTCTGGTTGCGGTGCTGCGGTCACCCGCCCATCTTGACGTGACCGGTAAACGACCGCATCAGTTTCCGGTACGGATCAGGTAAAAGTCGCTGCTGGCGGGTGATTCCCGGATTGTGAGCCGGACCGGATGCCGCATCAAATCAGATCACGGTCAATAACTGTACGGGCACGTGGTGTGTTCATTAGGTTGGCTAGATATCGCTCCTTGTGAATGGAGGTGGACCGGTGTCTGTCCGCACTGGATCCGACAACGGCCGCGGCTTGGTCCGCCGTGGCATCGCCCTGCTCGCCACCGGGCTACTGACCGCCACCGCCGCCGTGGTAGGAGCCGCCGCGCCGGCTCAGGCGGCCGTCGCTGACCGCTGGGGTTTCGCCTACCTGCACACGCCGACCCCGGCACCCGGCACCATCCTCGACACCACCCGGCAGTGGGGCAGCTGGAAGGCCACCGCACCCGCGCTCTGGGCGACCGTCGACCAGGTCGGTGTCGGGCGCTACCAGGTGCGGTTCCCGCTGGCTGCCTCACCCAACGGTGTCGTTCACGTCACCACGGTCGACAACGCACCACGATGGTGCCAGGTGGTCTCGAACGCCCCCGCCGGACCTGACCACATGGTGATCGTGCAGTGCTACCGGCCCGGTGGCGTACCGGACAACGCCCGGTTCGTCGTCGACTACACCTCCGCCTCCGGGATGCTGCCGCCGGGGTCGGACGCGTTCGGCTACGTCAGGGCGAACCCGGCCGGGGCGATGCTGTCGTCCTACAACTCGATGGGTGCCGGCAACACGGTCACCCAGCTCGGCACCGGCTTCTACGAGGTGAAGCTCAACGGACTCGGCACCGCCCTGCTGGACGGCAACCTGCAGGCCACCGCCGAGCACCCGTTCGGTCCTCGGCGGTGCAAGATCGCCCAGTGGTCCCCCAGCGGCGGCGCGATCCTGGCGTACGTGTTCTGCTTCGACCCAGCCGGGTCGTTCATCGACAGCTACTTCAACCTGACCTACCACCGGGAGCGGCCGATCTTCGGCTCGGTGCCGCCGACCCGGTTCGCCTACCTGCTGAGTTCGCCCTTCGGCGGGTCGACCAACTTCAACTCCGCCGGTGGGGCCAACAGCATCGCGGTCTCCGGCGTCGGGCAGTACCTGGTGACACTGCCGTCGGTGGGTGTCCCGGCGAGCACCGTGCAGGTCACCGCGCTCGGCACCAGCCCGGACTACTGCAACCTGCAGACACCGTGGGTGCTGTCCGCCAACACGGCGCTGGTTCGCAACGTGATCTGCTTCAACGCCGGAGGTTCGCAGGCACCGAACAACTTCTTCCTCACCTATTCGTCGAGCACCTGACCGGTGAGGGGTCGGGACGGCAACCGTCCCGACCCCTCGCGTACAGACCGACCGGTCAGGCTAGACCCGCCCGGCGCAGCGCGTCGGCGAGCGCACCCTCGGGCTGGCCCCCGCCGCGCTGCCCGCCCCGACCGTCCCTGCCGCCGCGGCCATCCCGGTCACCGCGGCCGCCCTTGCCGTCGCGACTCTGCTGCCGGGGCTGCCCGCCCCGGCCGGGGCCGCCCCGGCCACCGTCCGCACCGTTTCGTTGCCCCGGCGCTCGCCCGGCACCCGGCTCGTCGTCCAGCCGCAGCGTCAACGAGATACGTTTGCGGGCGACGTCCACGTCGAGCACCTTCACCCGGACGATGTCACCGGGCTTGGCCACGTCGCGGGGATCCTTGACGAAGGTCTTCGACATCGCCGACACGTGCACCAGACCGTCCTGATGCACCCCGACGTCCACGAACGCGCCGAACGCGGCCACATTGGTCACCGCGCCCTCCAGGACCATGCCGGGCCGCAGGTCGGCGAGGGTCTCCACGCCGTCGGCGAAGGTGGCGGTACGGAACGCCGGACGCGGGTCGCGGCCCGGCTTCTCCAACTCGGCGAGGATGTCGGTGACCGTCGGCAGACCGAACACGGCGTCAACGAACTTCTCCGGCCTGATCCGGCGCAACGACTTCGTGTCGCCGATCAACGTCCGCAGGTCGCTGCCGGTCTCGGTGAGGATCCGACGGACCACCGGGTAGGCTTCCGGGTGCACACTGGACGAATCGAGCGGGTCGTCGCCGTCGCGGATGCGCAGGAAGCCGGCACACTGTTCGAACGCCTTCGGCCCCAGCCGGGCCACGGTCCGCAGCGCCTCCCGGGACCGGAACGGCCCGTGCGCGTCGCGGTGCAGCACGATGTTCTCGGCCAGCCCGGCACCGATGCCGGAGACCCGGGTCAGCAGCGGTGCCGACGCGGTGTTCACGTCCACCCCGACCCCGTTGACGCAGTCCTCGACCACCGCGTCGAGTGACCGGGACAGCTTCGTCTCGGAGATGTCATGCTGGTACTGCCCGACGCCGATCGACCGAGGGTCGATCTTGACCAGCTCGGCGAGCGGGTCCTGCAGCCGGCGGGCGATGGAGACCGCGCCCCGCAACGACACGTCGAGGTCCGGCAGCTCCTGGGAGGCGTACGCCGAAGCCGAGTAGACCGACGCGCCGGCCTCGGAGACCATCACCTTGGTCAGCTGCAATTCGGGGTGCCGAGCCATCAGGTCGGCGACCAGCTTGTCGGTCTCCCGCGACGCGGTGCCGTTGCCGATCGCCACCAGGTCCACCCGGTGCGCGGCGGCCAACTTTGCCAGCGTGTCGATGGAGGCGTCCCACTGCCGGCGCGGCTCGTGCGGGTATACCGTCTCGGTGGCCACCACCTTGCCGGTGGCGTCGACGACGGCCACCTTCACCCCGGTGCGTACGCCCGGGTCCAGACCCATCGTGGCCCGGCTGCCGGCCGGCGCGGCCAGCAGCAGGTCCCGCAGGTTGGCCGCGAACACCCGGACCGCCTCGTCCTCGGCCGCCTGCCACAGCCGCATCCGCAGGTCAGCGCCGAGGTGGATCAGGATCCGGGTACGCCACGCCCAGCGGACCGTGTCGGCCAGCCACTTGTCCGCGGGCCGACCCTGGTCGCTGACGCCGAAGCGGCCGGCGATGATCGGCTCGTAGCTGCTCGGCCCGGCGACCGCGTCGGCCGGCACCTCCTCCGGCTCCATGGTCAGGTCGAGGACCTGCTCCTTCTCACCCCGGAACATGGCCAGCACCCGGTGCGACGGCAGCTTGGTGAACGGTTCGGCGAAGTCGAAGTAGTCGGCGAACTTGGCCCCCTCGGTCTGGCGTCCCTCGCGTACCCGGGCGGTGAGCCGGCCCCGCGACCACATCCGCTCCCGCAGCCCACCAATCAGGTCGGCGTCCTCGGCGAAGCGTTCCACGAGGATCGCCCGCGCGCCGTCGAGCGCCGCCGCCGCGTCGGCCACACCCTTGTCGGCGTCGACGTAGCCGGCGGCCGCGGTCCGCGGGTCCTGACCCGGATCGCCGAGCAGCAGATCCGCGAGCGGCTCCAGGCCTGCCTCGCGGGCAATCTGCGCCTTGGTCCGCCGTTTCGGCTTGTACGGCAGGTAGATGTCCTCCAGCCGGGCCTTCGAGTCGGCCGCCATGATCTGCGCGGTCAGCGCCTCGTCGAGCTTGCCCTGGCTGCGGATCGACTCCAGGATCGCGTCGCGGCGCTCGTCCAGCTCGCGCAGGTAGCGCAGCCGCTCCTCGAGGGTACGCAGCTGGGCGTCGTCGAGCATCCCGGTGGCTTCCTTGCGGTACCGGGCGATGAACGGCACCGTCGCGCCGCCATCGAGCAGTTCGACGGCGGACGCCACCTGCCCGGCCCGTACTCCCAGTTCTTCGGCGATCCGCTGATCAATCCCTGTGGTCACGTCGCGTGCCCCGCTCCAACTCCCCGGCTGCCGGGCGGGGGTGCTCCCGTCCGGCCCGATGCCTGTGGCCCGGCACCCGTCGTGCGGCCGGTGCCGGGGACCACGGTGGGTGGTCCGGGAAGCATTCTGCCGGCTATCGACCGTCGGTGTCGCGCCACCACGCGACCCGGTCCGCGGCGCAGGTCACCAGGCGATCGACGTGTCCCGCTGCGGCCACAGCCGTACCGCCAGCCGGGACCGTGGCACCGGGTGGTTGATCGCGTCGACCACCGCCGTCAGCTGCGGATCGAGCCGGCTCGCGATAGCCGTCAGTTGTCGACGCACCGTCGCCCCGTACATAGTCACGAACCAGCCTTCGGTGCCGGTGGCACGGACGATCTGGGCCAGCGCGGCGGTCCGGGCGTCCACCGCGACGACCCGGCCGAGGGCGTGCCCGAGCCGGACCCGGGGGCCGACCGCGCGGACCGGATCCATCGCCGGGAACCGGGTCGTCATGCGGCGGGTCACCGGATGGCGGACCTGTTCGGTGCGCAGCACGCCGAGGGTCTCCAGATCCTCGGCGACCACCCCGGGCAGCCCTGGTCGCATCAGGGCGATCCAGTCCGGCACCGGTTGGCGCTGTTCCAGCCGCAGTTCGGCCAGCAGCGGGTCGGCGACCGGGTCACCGAGCGGCTGCCCGTCGACCGGCACCAGCAGGCCGTCGCGGACCTCGGCACGACCGGCGAGGATCAGCGTGGCGATCGCGGTGCCGGCGAGCCCGGCACCGAGCAGATCCCGGCCGACCATCGGCCGGCCGGTGCTGTCGTCGAGCGCAACCAGGAAGAACTCCTCGGTCAGCGTCAACTCCGTCGGAGTTCGAGCACGGCGCATCGAGTCGTCCCCTGCGGCGGTTTCTGGTGCGCGAGCCGAGCAGGGCCGCGGGCGCGGCCCGGCAAGGATGGTTGACCTTGCTGAAGCGGAACCTTACGACGCCGGACCAATCAGCTCAAGCCATTCCTTTGTTGGAGACCGGTGAATGGTCCTTCGACAGCGCCGAAATGCCACCCCGGACCAGGTACGGCACCGGCACCGGGTTAGCGTCTGCTGGTGGACCCGGCACCAGCAGTCCGGTCGGCCACCGAGCCGGCCGGGGACCTCCGCGCCCGCCGCCTGTTCGGCCGACGGGCCGCCGCCGCCAGCGATCTGGCGGCGAGTCCGTTCCGGGCCGACCGCGACCGGATCGTCTCCTCACCGTTCTTTGCCCGGCTGGGCGGCGTGACCCAGGTGATCAGCCCGGGCGGCTCCGGCCTGCTGGTGCACAACCGGCTCACCCACAGCCTCAAGGTGGCCCAGGTGGGCCGGGCCGTCGCCGAGCGACTGGCCGCCGACGAGCGGTACCGGACCCTGCTCGACGAGCTCGGCGGCTGCGACCCGGACGTGGTCGAGGCGGCAGCGCTCGCCCACGACCTGGGCCACCCGCCGTTCGGGCACCTTGGTGAACGGGTGTTGGACCGGGTGACCCGGCACCGGCTCGGTCTGCCGGACGGTTTCGAGGGAAACGCGCAGTCCTACCGGATCGTGACCAGCACCGAGATCCGGGGCGAGGCGGCCGTCGGTCTGGACCTGACCGCAGCGGTGCGGGCCGCCATGCTCAAGTACCCGTGGACCCGGCGCACCTATCCGCAGCCGCATCCGAGCCTGCTGCGCCCGGCGCCCCGTGGCGCCGCGGTCGCGCCCGACGATCCGGCGGTCGGGTCGGTCAAGTTCGGCGCCTACACCACCGAGGCGGCCGACCTGCGGCAGGCCCGGGCGCCGTTCGCCGGGGTGCTCGATCCGTGGCAACAGACCGTCGAAGCCTCGATAATGGACACCGCCGACGACATCGCGTACGCCATCCACGACGTGGAGGACTTCCACCGGGTCGGCGTACTGCAGCAGGGCCCGGTCGCCGGTGAACTCGTCACCTGGCAGCGCTCCGCCGCCGAGCTGCGGGAGTTCACCGACGCGGAGATCGCCGCCAGCGCGCACCGCCCCGGCCGGTCCATCGAGCGGCTCCGCCGCCAGCTGCACCGCAAGGACAGTTGGATCGCCTCCGACGAGGCGTTCGCCGCCGCCGTCGAACACGTCCGTCAGGAGCTGGTGGACGGCCTGCTGATGGTGCCGTTCGACGGGTCGATCGAAGCGGAGGGAAGCATCAGCACGTTCTCCGCGCGGTGGACCCGGCGACTGGTCGGCGCGATCGGCGTCACTGCCAACCCGCCGGTACGCTCCGGCCACGTGCTGCTGGCGACCGCCCAGTGGCACGAGGTGCAGGTGCTCAAGTTCGTGCACCACCGGTTCGTCCTCGCCCGGCCGGACCTGGCGCTGCATCAGCGCGGTCAGGCCGATCTGCTGGCCACCCTGGTCGACGCGCTGCACGCCTGGGTGACCGACCCGGACGAGCAGGGGCGGCTGCCCCGCCGACTGCACGACCTGGTCGAGCTGGCCGAGGCGGAGCTGGCGGCGACCACCGGCACCGGTGCCGTCCCCGGGGTGAGCGGCGCCCCGGGCGGCAGCCTGGTCGCCGCCGCTCAGGGTCGGGCGATCGTCGACTACGTTGCCTCACTCACCGACGGCCAGGCGGTCGCGTTGCTGGGCGCGTTGACCGGCCGGTCCGGGCAGCTGTGGACCGACGCGTTCGTGCTGTGAGCAAGCGTTCGTGCGGTGACCGGCCCGTTCGGGTGGTGAGTGCCGGTCCTGGCGGCGGTCAGTCCCGCCAGCCGTAGTCCAGCCCCACCAGGCTGGTGCCGACGGTGACCCGGGCCAGTACGCCGACCAGCGCCGCCCGCCGCTGGTCGCGACTGACCACGTCGGCGGCGTCGGCGTTCAGCTGTACGTACCGCTGCCACACTTGCTGTTCGATCTCCTCGGCGTTGATCAGGGAACGGTCACATTCCGTGTCGGGGCAGGCATAGTGGCGGGTGCCGTCGTCGGTGCTGGCCGGAATCAACAGGCGGTCACCGCACCACAGCAGACCGCGCAGGATGTAGAGGTCGGAACCGGTCGTATCACGGCGTGCAGGGTTGACCATGATGCCCATGTCTCATCGCCTCCTGCCAGTGTGTACGGACCGGAGAGCTGTCCGGTTCGCCGGATCGCCGCAGCAATGGGCGGGCTGTCGCGCATCGGGCGGGCCACCGACGGCGTCAGGAGCGGCGGCCGCCTCCCGGCCGGAGGTTCTGCAGCCGCACCTGACCCCGGGCGACCAGTTGTCCGTCACCGTCGGTGATATGAACCTGCCACAGCTGTTGGCTGTAGCCGCGGTGGACCGCAGTACCGACGGCGATCAGTTCCCCGCCGGAGACCGCCTTCAGGAAGTCGGTCTGATTGGCCACCCCCACCACCCGGCCCTCGTCACCGAGCCAGGTCGCCGCGCCGATGCTCGCCGCGCTCTCCACCAGCGCGCAGTACGCCCCGCCGTGCACGATCCCGAACGGTTGGTGCAGCGCCGGGGTCACCGGCAGCCGCAGCTCCACCCGCTCCGCGGAGATCTCTTCGGCCCGTACGCCGAGCTGTGCGTCGAACCCACCAACTCGCCTGTCCATGGTGCCTCCCGTCGGAGGGCGGTGCCGCCCCGTCGGCGAGCGTAGTCAACCGGTGAGAGCGTCCCGCCGGGGATCCGGCCCGGTCTGCCGCCGGTCCCGCGTCGGCGGTTCGGGTGGTCCGGGCGGAGTTGCCGGCGGAGTCGGCCTGAGTCGACGCATCGCCGGCAGCTCGACCCACCGGTGTAGCGGCACCGCCAACAGGTAGGACCCGACCAGGAACGCCAGCGTCAACCCGACCGCCTGCCCGGTGGCCCACTCCCGGTCCCGGCCGACGAGGTGCATCACGGTCACGATCACCACGAGATGAAGCAGGAAGAACGCGTATGACACCTCGCCCAGGTGGACCGCGACCCGGTGGCGCCACCAGGACCGCCGGCCGTGCAGGTCGGCCAGTGCCGCCGCCGGGACCAGCAGACCGATCGTCACGATCGTCGCTGCGGTGTCGCGGGCCTGCGCCGGCAGCCACTCGACGGCGAGATAGTTCACCACCCACAGAGCGGTGGCCACCCGCAGTCCCGGACCCCGCCAGGCGCCCCGCCGCACCAGCAGCGCCAGCACGATGCCGAGCAGGAACTCCAACATCCGTACCGGCGGGAAGATGTAGACGAACCAGCGGCGGTGTTCCGCCGCGATCAGCAGGTCGGCCACCACCGGCATCAGCCAGACGGCGGCCGGCAGGGCGACGGCGGCGACCCGCAGCGCCGTCGTGCCGAGCCGGCGCAGTCCCGCGTACAACAGGGGGAACGCCAGGTAGAACGCCATTTCGCAGGACAGCGACCAGGTGACCGGGTTGATCCCCAGGTAGTACACGTCCGACGGATGCCAGGCCTGGACCAGCGGTGCTGAGAAGGCCAGCAGCCGCGGCCAGATGTCCGGCAGTCGTGCTGTCAGCATCAGGCCGACGACGGCCGGCACCAGGGCGACCAGATGCGCCGGGTAGACCCGCGCCAGGCGTCCCCACCAGAACCGACCCGGCCGGTAGCCGGGGCGGACCGACCAGGTGAGGACGAAACCGGACAGCACAAAGAAGAACGAAACGCCCAGGTCACCGCCGTTGAACAGGATGCCGGCGACCCGGTCGGCCGGCGGGTCAGCCAACGGGATGAACGAGTAGGCGTGCACGCCGAAGACCAGTAGCGCAGCGGCGAACCGCAGCCCGGTCAGCGACGGCAGCCGGCCCGGCGAGGGAGGGGTGGCAGGCACCGGGTCAACATATCCACCGACTTCGCACGTCAAACCGGCGATATCCGACCGAGCCATACGCCAAACGGACGATTGGTCGGCGGTGCGGCAGCGACCATCAGCCGCGACCGATCGGCCCCACCGTGGCGGGCCCGGCCTGACCAGGCTGACCGCCCCGTCACCTTGGTAAGGTGTCGGCCTGTTCGACGAATCAGCCGGTGAATGACATGTGCGCAGGGGCCATCGTGACGCGACCCGCGGCGCCGGGGACGGGACAAGCCTTGTCGTCATCGTTGCCGGCACTGGTGTTCCTGGCCTTCGGCGTTGTCGCCGCCGTGCTCTACGCGGCGTTCGACACGCCGATGATCGCCGGACCGGCCTTCACCGTCGCCGGGGTCGGTGGCGCGCTCGCCGTGACCCTGGGCCCCCGTTGGCACCGGGCCCAGCCCCGCTGGGCCTGGTGGCTGCTCGCTGTCGCCTGCGTGTGCTTCCTCACCGGGGCGCTGGCCCGGCCGTGGGCGGTCGAGCAGGACGGGCCGTACGCATTGGCCGCCGACGCCGCCACCGTGCCGGGTTACCTGTTCATGCTGCTCGGCCTGGCCGGGCTGCTGCGCACCCGGGGCCGGCTGCCGTCACACGCGGTGATCGACGGTCTGATCGTCTTCATCGGTGCGGCGCTGTGCTCCGTACTGCTGCTGGCGGTGCCGGCGGGCAGCATCACCGACCGGCCGGCCCTGGTCTCCGCCCTCGCCGCGCTGTATCCGATCTTCGACGTGATCCTGATCCTGCTGCTGGTCAGCCTGGCCTTCACCACCGCCGTTCGGCGGCCGAGCTACCTGCTGCTGGTCGCCTCCATGAGTCTGCTGGTGGTCGGCGACGTGCTGTACGCCATCATCGGAGTCTCCGGTCAGCTCACCGGATCCCGGCTGCTGGATCTGCCCTTCATGCTCGGCTTCCTGCTGATCGGCGCCGCCGCCCTGCACCCCTCCGTGGTCGACCTCGGTCAGGCGGCCCGGCTGCCGGTGCAGGCCTGGTCGTGGCAGCGGCTGCTGCTGATCGGCCCGGCGCTGGCCGCGCCGTTCGTGCTCACCGTCTTCGTCTCCGGGCGATCGACGGCCGACCGGCTGGTGCTCGGCGTGGGCGGTGCTGCCATGGTGGTGCTGCTGATGATGCGGGCGGTCTCCGCCGTCCAGGGGTACGCTGCCGCGCAACGCCGCTACGAGCACCGCGCCACCCACGACCCACTGACCGGCCTGCCGAACCGGTTGATGCTCGCCGCCGAGGTGCGCCGGTTGCTCACCGCCGGTCGGCGGCCAGCGGACGCCGGGGTCTGGGTGTTCTTCCTCGACCTCGACGGGTTCAAACTGGTCAACGACTCGTGGGGGCACCACGCGGGTGATCAGCTGATCGCCCAGGTGGCGGCCCGACTGCGGGCGGCGCTGCCGGCTGCGGCGACGGTCGCCCGGGTCGGTGGGGACGAGTTCGTCGTGGTCCAGCTGGGAAGCCGCGCGCAGGCCGTGGCGCTGGCCGACCGGATCATCGACTGTGTGCACGAACCGCTGCGGATCAGGCAGGTCGAGGCGGTGATCACCGCCTCGGTCGGGATCGCCGGGACCCAGCTCGACGACGGTGGCGCGGGCAACGATCCGCCGGTGACCGCCGACGCGTTGCTGCGCGACGCCGACACGGCCATGTACCAGGCGAAGGCCGACGGTCGCGGCCGCTGGGTGGTGTTCGACGCGTCGATGCACGAGCGGGTCCGCGAGCGGGTGGAGATCGAGCAGGCCCTGCGGATCGCCCTCGGCGAGGACGATCTGCGGATCGCCTTTCAACCGATCGTCGACCTGGAAAGCGGCAGCCTGATCGGTGCCGAGGCGCTGCTGCGCTGGGAACATCCGGGCCGGGGCAACATCTCACCGGCGGTGTTCATCCCGATCGCCGAGGACACCGGGCTGATCGGCCCGATCGGACGCTGGGTGCTCGACCGGTCGGTGCGGCAGCTGGCGCAGTGGCGGGCGGACGGCACGGTGACGGCGGATTTCTGGATGTCGGTCAACGTGTCGCCCCGCCAGTTGCGTGACCCGGGTCTGATCCGGGCGCTGGACGACGCGCTCGACCGGCACCGGGTGCCGGCCTCCGTCGTCGTCCTGGAGATCACCGAGTCGGTGATGATCGACCCGACCAGCGTCACCGGCCAGGTGCTGGCTGACCTGCGGCAGCGGGGGATCCGGATCGTCGTCGACGACTTCGGCACCGGGTTCTCCGCATTGGGCTATCTGCGCAAGCATCCGGTGACCGGGGTCAAGGTGGACCGGGCGTTCGTCGCCGGCCTCGGCCAGAGCGCCAAGGACGAGGAGATCGTCCGGGCGGTGGTGGCGATGAGCAGCGCCCTGCACCTGACCGTGGTCGCCGAGGGGGTGGAGACCCCGCTGCAGCAGGGCGTGCTGGCCGTCCTCGGCGTGCTGTTCGGACAGGGCAGGCTCTGGGGAGAGCCGGTCGGCCCGGCTGAGTTCGCCCGACGGTGGGCGAGCCGACCCGCCGACCCGGTGGACGGGCCGGCGGTGCCGGCTGCCAGGCAGGTTCAGGGGCGCGGCGGCAACTCGTAGAGCCAGTACGTCTGCTCGTCCAGCCGGGTCGCCCGCGCTCCCTCGGTCAACGTCCCCAGGGTCTGATGGATGGCCCGGCCGAGCCCGATCTGGTCGTTGCGGCGGCAGATGTCCAACGCCGCGACACCGTCGCTGTCCTGCACGCGTTGCCACATGTCGGCGATCACCGATTCGAAGATGCCGCTGCCGCGGTACTGCGGATGGACGGCGAAGAAGCCGATGTACCAGATCCGGCGTTGCGCGTACAGGTCCGGCCAGCGGTGGGCGAAGTAGTCCGGGGAGATCAGCGGCATCGAATCCAGCTCGTTGGTGAAGGTGGCGAGCGCGGTAAGCAGATCGGGGGACCGGTCGTCGCGCCCCAGATACTTCAGCACCCGGGCGTCGCTCAGCACCTGGTCGAACTCGACCCGGTCCATCACGTG
Source organism: Solwaraspora sp. WMMA2059 (assembly GCF_027497315.1). GTDB lineage: Bacteria > Actinomycetota > Actinomycetes > Mycobacteriales > Micromonosporaceae > Micromonospora_E. The sequence continues at coordinate 2,011,963 of NZ_CP114908.1, forward strand.
CCGTTGGACCGCGGTGACCCGGAGTTCGTCGAACGCGGTGGTGTACAACTGCCAGGTCGGTTCGGACAATTCGGGTGGTATGCTCGTTTCGACCTGAATGCGCATCACTGTCCTCCGGGGCTCGCGGCGGGTAGGCGGGGGTGGACGCGAGCCCTGACACCGAGTATGAGTGACCGCTGAGCCCAAGGTCAGGCTGCGGCCGGCATCCGAAACTTTCCGGCAGCGGCATCGATCCGCCGAACGTCCGGCTGCGTACTGCTGTACGGGCACAACGGTGCGCCGTGCCCGCGAACGCCGAGGAGGGGCAGCCATGCAGCGACCGGCACAGGGGGGCGAACCAGCCGCGATCGAACTCGGCGAGGTGCAGGCTCCGGCACCTGCGCGGGAAACCAGTCCGGTGCGGCGATCCGGTCCTGCCTGGCATGGTCCCACGGCCGGGTATCCACCTGAACCGGCTCACCACCCGCAGCGCCTCGACGACGAGCCGGTGACCGTGTCGCCACGTCTGTTGCCGCCGCCGCCGTGGCTGGCCCGGGAACTGGACCGACCGGAACCGGTCGCCCCGGCGGTCCCGTTCTTCGACCCGGAACCCGACATGACCGGGCCGGCCGACGGCCGACCACGCCGACTCGCGATGGTCGTCACCGGGCTGGTGGCACTGTTCGTGCTCGCCGCGCTGGTCGGGGCCGGCGTCGTCGACGCGCTACGGACCACATCGGACACCACGGTCGCCGACTCGCCGCCGCCGGCCGACGGTCCCGCAGTGGTCGACCCGGCCGCCGTCGATCCGGAACCCGCCACCGAACGCCTGGTGACCGGCCCGCTCGGCGAACTACAGCAGGCCGAGTTCGACCTGGTCAGTGGTACCACGACGGTCAACATCCGGGCCGCCGACCTCGGCGGCGACCTGTACCGGGTCCGGACCCCGATCGACGCGGACGTGCAACCACGGGTGATCGCCGACGACAACCGGATCAAGCTGCACCTGGTGCCGAACGACCAGTCCGGACCCGGTGTCGTCGACATCGAGCTGCACTCGTCGGTGCGCTGGCAGTTGCGGCTCACCGGCGGCGTCGCGGAACACCTGATCGACCTGACCGGTGCCGAGCTGAGCGGAGTGGACATCGTCGGCGGGGCGGCCCGCATCGAGCTGTCCCTGCCCGCGCCGGACGGCACCCTGCCGGTGCGGATGACCGGCGGCGCCAACCAGTTCCTGATCAACGCTCCGGATGGGCCCCCGGCCCAGGTCCGGTTCGGGTCCGGGGCGGCCAGCGCCACCATCGACACCCGCAGCCACGACGGCATCGCCCCCGGTGCGGTCTTCACCGGCCAGGGCTGGGCGGGTGCGACCGACCGGTACGACATCGACGCCGTCGCCGGACTGTCCGTGCTCACCCTGCAACGCAACTGACCGGCACCGCTCAGCCCGACCGGACCGACCCGGTCGGCGGCGGGACCGACCGGCTCACTCGGCCTGCTCGGCCTCGTCCATCGCCCGGTAGATCCGCTGCTCCGACACCGGGTACGGGGTACCCAGCGCCTGGGCGAATACGTTCACCCGCAGCTCCTCGATCATCCAGCGGATCCGCCGGGCGGCTTCGGTGTTGTGCCGGGCCGGCGGCAACCCGTCGAGCATCTGCTGGTACTCCCGGCGTACCGTGTCGATCCTGGCCTGTTGGTCGCGGTCCCGGCGCGGATTCTGCGGCAGCTTCTCCAACCGGCGTTCGATCGCGGTCAGATAGCGCGGCAGGTCCGCCAGCCGGGCGTACCCGGTGGCGGTCACGAACCCCGGGTAGACCAGGGCGGCGAGCTGCTCGCGGACGTCGCTGAGCGCCGCCACCAGCGCGAGATCGGTGGTACGGCCGAGCCGCTGCTGCACCGCGTACGCCGCCGCCAGCACCTGGCGTACCCGGGAAACGATCTCGACCGTGACGTCGACCAGCCCGGCGCGGACCTGCTCGCGCAGCGCGGTGAAGCCGTCGGCGTCCCAGGCCGGACCGCCCGCCTGCGTCATCAGCAGGTCCACCGCCGCCCCGGCGCAGTCGTCCAGCAGCTCGACGACGTTGCGGTACGGGTTGCGGCTCAACGCCAGCTTGTCCTGGTTGGACAACCGGCCGGAGACGAACTTCGCCGGGGACGGCAGGGTGAGCAGCAGCAGCCGCCGGGTGCCGGCCCACATCGACCGGTCCCGCACGGCAGCGCTGTCGAACACCCGGACCGCGACGCTCGCCCCCTCGTCGACCAGACCCGGGTACGCGGTGACCCGGTATCCGACCCGGTCCTGCTCGACGCTGCGCGGCAGCGCGCCGATGCTCCAGTCGCGCAACCCGCGGCGTTCCACGTCCGGCGCGGCGGCCGCCACCACCTTGCGTACCTCAGTGGTCAGCTCGCGGCGCAGCGCGGCCAGGTCCTTCCCCTCGGCCAGCGGCTTGTCGTTCTCGTCGACCACCCGGAAGGTGACCCGTAGATGCTGGGGCACCTTGGTCAGGTCCCAGGCGTCGTGCGGCACCATCACCCCGGTCAGCCGACGCAGCTCCCGACCCAGCGCGTCCAGCAGCGGTTCGGAGCCGGGGGTGATCGCGGCCAGCACCGCGCGGGCGAAGTCCGGCACCGGCACGAAGTTGCGGCGCAGTTGCTTCGGTAGCGACCGGATCAGGGCCACGACCAGCTCCTCGCGCAGCCCGGGCACGTGCCAGCCAAAGCTGTCGTCGGACACCTGGTTGAGCATCGCCAACGGCACGTCGACGGTCACCCCGTCGGTTCCGGTGCCGGGCTCGAACCGGTACGTCAGCGGCAGGGCCATCCCGTCGGAGTGCCACTCGTCGGGGAAGTCCGCCGGGTCGATGCGGCCCTTGCCCTGGTTGACCAGCATGTCCCGGTCGAAGGTGAGCAGGTCGGGCCGGTCCCGGCGGGTCTTCTTCCACCAGGAGTCGAAGTGCCGGCCGGAGACCACCTCGGCGGGCAGCCGCTGGTCGTAGAACTCGAACAGGGTCTCGTCGTCGACCACGATGTCCCGGCGGCGGACCCGTTCCTCCAGCTCGCCGACCTCATCGAGCAGCGCCCGGTTGTCATGGAAGAACCGGTGCGGGGTGTGCCAGTCGCCCTCGACCAGGGCGTGCCGGATGAACAGCTCCCGGCTCAGCACCGGATCGACCCGGCCGAAGGTCACCTTGCGGCCGGCAACCAGCGGTACGCCGTACAGGGTGACCTTCTCGTAGGCCATCACCGCCGCCTGCTTCTTCTCCCAGTGCGGCTCGCTGTACGAGCGTTTCACCAGGTGGCCGGCGAGCGCCTCGACCCACTCCGGTTCGATCCTGGCGACCGTGCGGGCCCACAGCCGGGACGTCTCGACCAGCTCGGCGGCCATCACCCAGCGCGGCGGTCTGCGGGCCAGCGCCGAGCCGGGGAAGACCGCGAACTTGGCCCCCCGGGCGCCCAGGTACTCCGGCTTGGCCGGGTCCTTCACCCCGACGTGCGACAGCAGGCCGGCCAGCAACGACTGGTGTACGGCGGCCGGCGCGGCCGGCTCACCGCCCCGGTCGACCGGTACGTTCATTGATCGCAGCACCTGTCGGATCTGGCTGTGGATGTCCTGCCATTCGCGGACCCGCAGATAGTTGAGGAACTCGGCGCGGCACATCCGCCGGAACGCGCTGCCGGAGCGTTCCCGCTGCTGCTCCCGCAGGTAGCGCCACAGGTTCAGCAGCGCGACGAAGTCGGACTCCGGGTCGGCGAACCGGGCGTGCGCCTGGTCGGCCTGGGGTTTGTGCTCCGCCGGCCGCTCCCTGGGGTCCTGGATGGACAGCGCGGCGGCGATCACCGCGACCTCGTCGACGCAGCCGTTACTCTCGGCCGCGAGGACCATCCGGCCCAGCCGGGGATCCACCGGCAGCTGCGCCAGCCGCCGACCTACCTGGGTCAGCCGGGGCGGCAGGCCCGGCGACGGCGGCTCGATCGCGCCCAGCTCGTGCAGCAGGGCGACGCCGTCGGTGATCTGCCGGCGGTCCGGCGGCTCGACGAACGGGAACGCGGCGATGTCGCCCAGCCCGATCGACGTCATCTGCAGGATCACCGAGGCCAGGTTCGTGCGCAGGATCTCCGGATCGGTGAACTCCGGTCTCGACTCGAAGTCGGCCTCGTCGTACAGCCGGATGCAGATGCCGTCCGAGGTGCGCCCGCAGCGGCCCTTACGCTGGTTGGCCGACGCCTGCGACACCGGCTCGATCGGCAGCCGCTGCACCTTGAGCCGGTTGCTGTAGCGGGAGATCCGTGCCGTACCCGGGTCGATGACGTACTTGATGCCCGGCACGGTCAGCGACGTCTCGGCGACGTTCGTGGCCAGCACCACCCGCCGGCCCGGATGCGACTGGAAGATCCGGTGCTGCTCGGCGGCGGACAACCGGGCGTACAGCGGCAGGATCTCGGTGTCGCGCAGCCGGGGCCGGTTGGCGACCAGCTTGCCCAGCGCGTCGGCGGCGTCGCGGATCTCCCGTTCGCCGCTGAGGAAGACCAGGATGTCGCCGGGACCTTCGCCGGCCAGTTCCTCGACCGCCGCGCCGATCCCGTCGACCTGGTCGAGGGTGACGGTGCCCGGCGTCGCGTCGGGGTCGTCCGGGTCGACGGTCTCCCGCAGCAGCGGCCGGTAGCGCACCTCCACCGGATAGGTACGCCCGGAAACCTCGACCACCGGCGCCGGTGGCCGGCCCGGCTCGCTGAAATGGTCGGCGAAGCGCTGCGGGTCGATCGTCGCCGACGTGATGACCACTTTCAGGTCGGGGCGGCGGGGCAGCAGCTGTTTGAGGTAGCCGAGGATGAAGTCGATATTGAGACTGCGTTCGTGCGCCTCGTCGATGATCAACGTGTCGTACTGGCGCAGCATCTTGTCGTGCTGCAACTCGGCCAGCAGGATCCCGTCGGTCATCAGCTTCACCAGGGTCTGGCCGCCGACCTGATCGGTGAATCGGACCTTGTAGCCGACCACGTCGCCCAGGGTGGTGCCGAGCTCGTCGGCGATCCGGTCGGCGACGGTACGGGCGGCCAGCCGACGCGGCTGAGTGTGCCCGATCAGCCCGCGCACCCCACGACCCAGCTCCAGGCAGATCTTCGGGATCTGGGTGGTCTTACCCGAGCCGGTCTCGCCGGCCACGATCACCACCTGGTGGTCGCGGATCGCCGCCGCGATGTCGCCGGCGCGTTCGCTGACCGGCAGCCCGTCCGGGTAGCGGATCTGCGGCACCGCGTCCCGCCGCCGCTGCACCGCCTGCTGCGCCGACGCGACCGCGGTGGCGATCTCGTCGAGCGCCGCCTGCCGGGCCTGCGGATCCCGGACCTTGCGTACCCCGTCGAGGCGTCGGTGCAGCCGCCGTTCGTCACGAAGAGTCAGCTCGGGGAGGAGTTTCAGCAGTTCAGAGGCGGAGCGCGCGGCGGAGGGCGGGTTCATGGCGCTGACCACGATACCCGCCGCCCCTCGCCCGGTCGCCCGGGTTTCCGGCCACCTGTCCCTGGTTCAGGCCACCGCGTTCAGCAGCCTCTCCAACGTCGTACGCGTCGGAAGCCGGGACAGCACGTGTCGCACACTGCGCTCGGCGTACCGCCGATCCTCGGTCGTCCGCGCAGCCAACGCTGCCTCGACCTGCTCGGACACGTAGTTGACCAGACCGGTCGCCGCGCCCCGGAAATCGGCCAGGCACCGTGTCGGCACGCCACCGGCCCGCCGACGGTAGCCGTCGACCAGCGCCCGCGCACCGACGGCGTCGACCCGACCGTGCGGTGCGACTGCCCAGTCCAGCAGGGCGTTCGCCAACTCCCAGGCCGGCGGCTGTCCACCGGCGTGCTCCCAGCCGACGACGACGAGGCGACCGTCGGGAGCGAGCCGGGTCTGCGCCGGCCCGAGCGTGTTGTGGGTCAGCACCGGATCCGGCACCGGCACGTCGCGGCCGACCGCCGCCAGGTCCTCCAGGGCCGGCACCGCCGCCGCCAGTTGCCCGGCCCAGGGCGCCTGCCGAGCGGTTGCGGTGGCCGCCAGCCCGGCCCAACTGGCCGGACCGATCTGTCTGGCGTGCCACGGGCTGACCCGACCGACCGGCAACGCCAGGCCGTGCAGCGTGGCGAGCACGTCGCCGACCGCACCGGCGACCGCCGCGCTCACCGGGGCCGCGAGCGGCGGTCCGGCCGGCAGATGCTGGTACGCCCGCCACCGGTGCCCACCGACGGACTCGACGACCTCGCTGTCGCGGCTGCGTACCGGGGTCGGCAGCAGCACACCGGCCGCTGCGGCGGCCAGCTGCAGGGCGACGTCAGTGTCGGCGTCGACGGTCGGCAGCCAGGTGTCCACCGTACGGACGGTGAAACGCCCTCGGTCGGTGTCGATCGACCAGCGGCGGCCCATGTCGTCGGGCCGGGCCAGTGAACGCATCGGGCCGGCGACGCTGCCCAGGTCGAAGCGGTCCGCGATCGCCTGGGCAAGCGACGGGTCGGCGGTGTCGGCCCGCCCGTGCATCCGGTCGACCTCGGCCTTGAGCTCCGGCCAGGTGCGGAAGCCGTACTGACCGGCCAGCGCCGCCTGCGCGTCGGCCAGGGTCGTGGTCGGAACGACGTCACGCAGCCCGGCCAGCAGCTCCTTGGCCTGTTGCCGCAGGTGGTCCAGGTGCGGATTGTCGGGGAGCGTCTTCACGGGAAACCTCGCTCTGCGCCCGGACTCGCACGGGCGGATTCAGAGCTCCGGCGTCCGTCGCTCGAACCTCGGACCTGGGGTGGCTTCGAGCCTTCCGGCGAGTCTCGGCGCGATCCCCGACGCGCTGCCGGTGAGCTTAACCGGCCACGGCGCTGCCGTCGACTGCCCCGCGCGCTGTCCGTCGCTTTCTGCCCGCCGCTCCCCGCTTCCCGCCCCCCGCCGCTTCCCCGCCCGGCCGCTCCGCGATGTGAGGCTGAGATACGTTATCTGGCGCGGAATAGGTATCTCAGCCTCACATCGATGCGTCAGGACCCGTGTGGACGTCGGGAATGGCCCGGAGTGCTCCGTCGCCCGCCCATTCGGTGGTGCCTCCCGGGCAGGGAATGCGGCCGGTCGGCCGCGCTGGACCGGCCGTCGTGGCGGACCCTCCCGGACGGGGGCTGGGGAGAGGACCGCCATGGGACCGGTCGCGGCGAGCGGGGGAGCGGAGCACCCCGGGTGTCTACGGGGGCTGGTCACTCGTCGTTGACGTCGTCACCCTGGTCGTTGCCTGCGTTGTCGTGCGGATAGCCGGCCGGCATCAGACCGGACAGTTGCAACACCGCTCGGACCCGTCGCGCCGAGCTCGGGTCCCACCGGTCCAGGATGGCGAGGGCGCGCAGCGACGGCCGGCACGGCGCGACCACCCCGCCGCACCGGTGGCACTCGCCGGTGGTCCGATTCGGAATATGCGTACGAGCCGTCTCGTTCGCCTGCCGGATCGCCGCCTCCAGCGCGGCGGAGCGTGGCTGAGCGCCCTTGAGCTGGAATGGCCAGTCGCGGTCCGGGTCGACCTGCCCAGGGGTTCGCTTCGGCAGCGGAGGCCGGTTCGGTGTCAAGTCGACATCGCGTGGCGTACTGATCGAGGTGTACCGGGCGAGCCGGGGCGTCCCGCCGATTCCGTCGTTCCTGGGCACTGTTCCCCCTACGTGGAGAGTGCGATTCGGGTGCCCCGGAGGGAACGCTTGCCGGTCATTCCCTCCGGGTCTGACTTCCACCCTGGACTATCCGTCGCCCGGCCGGGAAGATGTGTGGCGGTAATAGGATCACTACTTCATCAGCGTGGGGGAACAGATGGCGAACGTGAATGAGTTTCGGCATATCCTGCGGTTGCGGCGGACCGAGAAAGGACTGTCGCAGGACGCGCTCGGCTCACAGGTGCACGTGACCGGATCGCAGATCGGCCACTACGAGACGGGGCGCTCACTGCCGCCCGACGACCTGGCGGTCAGCCTGGACCGGGTGCTCGGCACCGGCGACGAGCTGCGCCGGTTGGCCGAGCAGGCGCGCGGCGAGGCGGTCGCCCCATGGATGCGCCCGTGGAAGCTGAACGAGTCCCGGGCGGTGCAGCTGCGCTGGTTCGAGCACTCGCTCATCCCGGGGCTGCTGCAGACCGAGGCGTACGCCCGGGAGGTCATCTCCGCCGGCACGCACACCGAGGTGCAGATCGAGGAGATGACCCGGGAGCGCATGGAGCGGCAGACGGCGGCGCTGGAGCGGGTGAATCCGTACCCGGTGCCGTTGACCGCCATCATCGGCGAGGCCGCGCTGCGGGTCGGGCCGTCGGCGCTGATGAAGGACCAGCTGGAGCATCTGGTCGACATCGGCCACCGGCAGACCGTGCACGTGCGCGTCCTGCCGTTCTCCGCCGGGCTGCACCCGGGGCTGGCCGGTGCGTTCGTGTTGGCGACCCTGCCGGACGGCGGAACGGCGGCGTACATTGACGACCAGATGGCAGGGCGGGTCTGCGAGACCGCCGACAAGCTCCGCCACCTGGTGCTCGCGTGGGAGATGGTCTGCGCGCGGGCACTGCCCTGTGACCAGTCCCGTGATCTGATCCTGAGAGTGATCGATGAGCATGAGCGAGCCGGTGTGGCGCACGTCCACCCGTAGCAGCAGCAACGGCGGCGCCTGTGTCGAGGTCGCCGACAACCTTCCCGGCCGGGTCCTGGTCCGGGACAGCAAGGACCGTGCCGGCGGGACGTTGACCTTCGCCCCGTCGGCCTGGTCCCGCTTCGTCACCTCGACCAGGCGCCCCACGTAGCTGATCTTGGCGGTGGTCGTGGCAGCGCGAGTTTGCGTCGAGTGGCCACGGTCGAGGGCACCCGCCGGCGCCGGATCCGGCATCGGCCGGGCGGTGGCGCTGCGGCTGGCCGCCGAGGGAGCGGCGATGGTCGGCTGCGACGTCGACACCGATGGGCTGGACGGCACCGGCAAGCTGCTTGCCGCCGCCGGACACGCCGCCGTCATCACCTCGGACGGCGGCTGGACCAGCTGACCCGCCGTTGGAGGCAGCGCCGCCGGACGGCTTGCCGCAGCCGACGGCCGCGCTGCCGGGCCAGCGGGGCGCGGATATCCGCCAGGTCAGCCGGACCCGTGCAACCGCTGGTACGCCCGGCCCAGATCATCCGGCAGGGGAGCGTCGCCGGACACCGGCTGCCAGAAGTCGGGGTCCGGCGACGCCGTCACGTCGACCCGCCTGCCGCCGGCCGTGTCGAAGCCGAGCCGCCAGGCGTGCAGATAGGTGCGTACCCCGCTGGCGGCGGCGGTGCGGTCGAACAGTGGGTCACCGACGATCGGGTGCCCGATCCAGGCCAGGTGCACCCGGATCTGATGCCGGCGGCCGGTGAGCGGCGCGACAGCGAGCAGCCGGTGCGTGGCGTCGGCTACTGGCGTACCGGATCCGGTGGTGACCCCGTCGGACCCGGCGGTGACGGCGGTGATCCGGCTCTGCGACGGATAGCTCTTGACGTGGTCGAACTCGGTTCCGGCGGCGAGCGACCAGCGCGCGGTGGCGGCGTCGAAGCCGATGTCGGCTCGGTTACCGGCGACCCGGACCCGGTTCTTGCGGCCCACGCTCAGCGGCAGGTCGACGACGCCGACGTCGGGCAGCGGCGCGCGAGCGGCATCGGCATCGGTTGCGGCGGCCGACACCACGGCCAGATAGACCTTTTCCACGGTACGGCGGTTGAACTGCCGGGTCAGGTCGCCGTGGTGGCGCAGCTGTTTGGCGAACAGGATCGCCCCGGAGGTGTTCTTGTCGATGCGGTGCACCGGGAAGACCGGCTCACCGGCCTCTTCGGCGAGGCGGGCCAGGTCGGTGCCGTGCCGTTCGCCCATCACCGACACACCGGGAGGTTTGTTCAGCACCAGGGCGGTGTCGTCCTCGAACAGGACGGCACCGGCGCGAAGTTCGGTCCACAGGTTCACCGGTGGCCGAGGATACGCCGCACGTGGCGGCGTACCCCCGGCGCACCCTGTGCTCGCATCAAGAGGCGATGCGCCGGACGGCTCAGCCGGCGGCGGACCAGATGGCGGTGAACGCGGCGGCCTCACCGGCCAGCCAGCGCTCCACCTGGTCGGGGCGGGACGTGACGTCCGGGCGGCGGAAGGTGACGCCGCGCCGCAGGTCGACCAGGACCGGCTCGGCGTGCGGCAGCACCTGGTCCATGTGCCGGGCCATCAGGTGCAGGGTCGCGGTGTACGCGTCGGGGCTGGGTGGCTGGTCGTCGAAGTGGATCCGGACCGCTTCGGCGTGCCCGTCGGGGTACCGCAGGCCGAAGTGTGGGTTGATCTTGACGGGGAGGTTGCCGACCATGCCGAGCGCGTCGTGGGTCTGCGCCAGCTCCACCTGGGTCAGATCCCCCAGCGACTCCAGGTAGCGCTGCGCGCCTGGGGTGAGGGTCGCGTACAGCGGCTGCCAGCGCTGGGCGACCTGCCCGACCACGGCCGCCAGGTGGCTGCCGCCGGTGCGGAACCGGATGTCGGCCTTGAGCGCCTTGACCAGCTGCCCGTGCGGGTTGAACCCGGAGCGGCTGACCCGCTGCCGGCGCAGCCCGCCGACGAAGGTTGCCTTGGCCGGCCCGGACTGCCCGACATAGCGGGTGAAACCGAGCAGGGTCGCGTACGGGACCGGGGCGGGGCTGGTCGGTGCTGCAGTGGGGGTCGAGGCGGTGGCAGGAGGGGGTGCGATCACGGCGTTCCTTCCCAGGTCAGGAGCCGGATTAGTACACCCATTCTAATCGAGAAGTGACGCTGCGCCCAGTGTTTGATCACGCTCCGACGCACTGTCTGGCCTGTCAAGAGACGGCCGGTCCGATCGCAGTTGGTCAACGGTGTGGCCCGTCTCCGTCTCCACGGCGGCCAGCGATACCGTGCGTACGCTCGCGAGGTGAGGCTGGCGCACGTCATATCGCGGAATGACGTGCGCCAGCCTCACCTCGACGACGTCCTGGATCAGTACCGGGTGATGGTCGTCCCCGGCGGGCACCGCTCTGCTGGCACCTCTTCGTCCTTCGGTTGACAGTTCTAGCTAATACCATTAGCTTAAGAGATACAAGAATTAGCTCCCGGTCTGGAGGTCGTGATGACCGCGTACCTGTCCCTCGACGGCGGGCGCATCGCCTACGAGGTCACCGGGACCGGCGACGGCCCGCTCGTGGTCCTCGCGCCCGGCATGGGCGAGAGCCGTGCGGCGTACCGTTTCGTCGCCCCGCAGCTGGTCGCGGCCGGCTACCGGGTCGCCGCCACCGACCTGCGGGGCACCGGCGAGTCCAGCATCGGCTGGCCGTCGTACTCCCGTACCGACATCGCCGGTGACCTGGTCGCGCTGATTCGGCACCTGGGCGGTCCGGCCGTGCTGGTCGGGCACTCGATCTCCGGCGGGGCAGCCACCATCGCCGCTGCCACCGCCGCCGAGCTGGTCACCGCCGTGGTCGAGCTCGCGCCGTTCACCCGTAGACAGTCGATCAGCCTCGGTGACCTGCGCGTCAAGCGGTACCGGCAGGGCATGACCCGACTGCTGGGCGCCGGCATGTTCGGCAGCGTCAAACAGTGGCTCGGCTACCTCGACGTCGCCTTCCCCGGGCAGCGGCCCGCCGACTGGGCCGAGCAGCTGGCTAGGACCGAGGCGCGCCTGCGCGAGCCCGGCCGGATGAAGGTGCTGCAGAAGATGGGCCAGTCCAGCCCGGCCGACGCCGGTGCGCAACTCGGCAATGTCCGCTGCCCCGTACTGATCATCGAAGGGACGCTGGACCCGGACTGGGCTGACCCGCGTGCCGAAGGCGAGGCGATCGTCGCGGCGCTGCCCGCCGGCCTGGGTACGGTGGCGATGCTCGACGGAGCCGGGCACTACCCGCACACCCAGTTCCCCGACCAGGTGGTCGCGCTCATGCTCCCGTTCCTGGCCGAGACGGCCGGTGCCGAGGGCCGGCCCTGACGGGTCTTCACCAGACAGTGCCGGATGACAGTATCGACAGATGGAAAGCTCGACCCGGGGCAACATCCGTACCGTCGCCGGTCTCGCCGGTGTCGCGCTGGCACTGGCTGTGGTCGTCAGCCTGGTGCCGCGCGACGAGCCGGAGCCGGCTGAGTCGTGGCGGCCACCCGCCGGTCACGTCGTCGTGGACACCGTCGACCTCGGTGACGACCGCGCGTTGCGGCTCTGGGTGAAACCGGGCAGCTGGTACGTGCAGCGCCTGGTCGACGGCGAGCACGAGGCATTCACCGGCGCCGGGGGCGGGGGTGATCAGTTCACCGTCGCCGAGGTGTGTCGGACGATCGGGGGTTGCTGGTGACCTCACTGGGCCCGGCCGACGCCGTTCTTGCCGCCGAGGCGTCCGTCCCGATCGCCGGGCGTGCCCAGTGAGGTCACCGTCATGATCACTTGACGTGCTGCAGGTCAGCTACCGGCGTGTCGGCCGAATTTTGCGCAAGTGATCACTCAGCTCTGGTCGAGGCGCGGCGCGGCACGCCACGGCTAACGTGCGTCCGACCGGTCGGCCGTCGCCAGGTCGAGGAAGGCCGACCAGGCGGCAGGCGCGAAGGTCAGGGTGCCGCCGTCGCGGTCCTTGGTGTCCCGGACCAGCACCCGCCCAGGCAGGTTCTCGGCGACCTCCACGCAGCTTGTGCTGTCGCTGTGCGTGCTCTTGTGCCACCGGGGCGCGGTGCTTACATCCATCTCTCAGCCGTCCTCATGATCAGTTCTAGGCTCTGCGGGCCAGATAGAGCGTAGTCGCGGATGCTCTCCCAGGTACGTTCAAGGCTGGACGCGTCGTCCGGATTTTCCACCACTCGCCCCTGCAGGTACCCCTCCAGGTAGCCGACGGATCTGCCGTCGACGGTGGCGATGACGAACGGTCCGTCCAGCCCGGGGTACGCCCCGGCGTCGGCCGGCACCACCTGGACCCGGATGTTCGGCTGCTCGCAGGCGGCCACCACCGCTGTCAACTGTTCGTGCATCACGCACGGGTCGCCGACCCGCCGGTGCAGGACGCTCTCGTCGATGACCGCGACGAGCTGGCAGGAGTCGGGCTGCCGGTAGAGGATCTCCTTACGGCCGAGCCGGGTGGCCAACGCGACGTCCATCGCCTCGCCGCGCTCGCCGTATGCGAGCAGCACCGCACGGGCGTACGCCTCGGTCTGCAGCAGTCCGGGCAGCGCGAGGGGTTGGAAGACCCGGATGAGCGTTGCCTTGCCCTCCTGCTCGATGAACGGCCGGTACCAGACCGGGGCGCGTTCACCGACGACGAATTCGCGATAGAACTTCACGAACGCGGTGCCGAATGCCCGGTCCACCGCGCCCAGATAGTCGGGCAGTGCGGGCCGTTCGCCGCGTTCTATCGAGCCGACGTGTGACGTCGAAAAGTGGATGCGCTCGCCCCACGCTTCCTGGGTGAGGCCGAGCATTTCGCGGACGCGCCGCAGCTCACCTACCAGATACTCGCTCCCGCTCACAATACCTTCACATCCCTCAATTTGCCGCGACTGACCCATCTGATCTTGTGTCAGTCATCGAATAGCTACGCTCGGTCGCCGATCATCTTCCGCTCGTCGGTCCAAACAGTCCAGGGTGGAAGCAGATCAGGTCCGATCAGGGCGACAATTCCACCCAGGAGGAACGGAAATGCGAAACGACGGCATCGGCGGAACGCCGCGCCTGGCCCGGTACACCTCGATCGGTACGCCGCCGCGCGGCCGACTGACCGGGCCGAACCCGAACCGCTCGCCGTCGGTGCGCCGCAGCACGACCGAGTCGGTCGTGCTCCGGGCCCGCGACATCGTCACCACCCACCTGCCGAGCCGCGTCGGCGAGTGCCGGGTGTGCGGCGGCGTCGCGATGTGCGAACCGTTCGCCAAGGCGATCGCGGTCCTGGACCGTTGGGATCCGGTTCGGGCCCGGCGGGTCAGGTCGGTGCTGGAGTACGCGGGACTGTGGCCGGACAGCCACCTGCCGGAGGCGGCGCGGGATAGCGACGCCGACCGTCAGAGCTGACCGACGGCGGACGGTCAGAGCTGACCGACGGCGGTGACGTGCAGCACCGCGCTGCCCGCCTCGTCCGAGGCGGCGAGGTCCACCTCGGCGCTGATCCCCCAGTCGTGGTCCTCGGCCGGGTCGGCGAAGATCTGCCGGACCAGCCACCGCTCCCGCTCCTGCGTGATCAGCAGCAGCGCCGGTCCACGGGCGTCCGGTCCGGTGCCGATCTCGTCGTACTCGTCGAAGTACGGCTCCAGCGCGTCGGCCCAGGCGTCGGCGTCCCAGCCGGAGTCGGCGTCCAGCTCGCCGAGCTCGTCGTAGCGGCGCAACGCGGCCAGCTCCACCCGGCGGAACAGCGCGTTGCGGACCAGCACCCGGAACGCCCGCGGGTTGCCGGTGACCGCCGGTGGCCGGTCGTCGGCAACCACGGCGGCCTCGGGGTCATCGGTCGGATTGCGCAACCGCTCCCACTCGTCGATCAGGCTGGAGTCGACCTGGCGGACCAGCTCACCCAGCCACTCGATGAGGTCGATCAGCTCCTCGGTCTTGGCGTCGTCGGGCACCGTCTGGCGCAGCGCCCGGTACGCGTCGGCCAGGTACCGCAGCACCAGACCCTCCGACCGGGACAGCCCGTAGAAGTTGACGTACTCGACGAAGGTCATCGCCCGCTCGTACAGGTCGCGGACCACCGACTTGGGCGCCAGCTCGTAGTCGGCCACCCACGGATGCCCCTGCCGGTACGTCTCGTACGCCATCTCCAGCAGCTCGGCCAGCGGCTTCGGGTGGGTGACCTCGTCGAGCAGTTCCAGGCGGGCCTCGTACTCGATGCCGTCGGCCTTCATCTGCGCGACCGCCTCGCCGCGGGCCTTGTGCTGCTGCGCGGAAAGGATCTGCCGGGGGTCGTCCAACGTCGCCTCGATGATCGACAGCACGTCGAGCGGGTACGTCGGCGACTCCACGTCGAGCAGTTCGATCGCGGCCAGCGCGAACGGCGACAGCGGCTGGTTGAGCGCGAAGTCGAGTTGCAGGTCCACGGTGAGTCGGACCCGGCGGCCCTCGGCGTCCGGCCCGGGCAGCTGCTCGACCACCCCGCCGGCGCGCAGCGCCCGGTAGATGGCGATCGCCCGGCGGATGTGCCGGCGCTGCGCCGCCCGGTCCTCGTGGTTGTCGGTCAGCAGGTGGCGCATCGCGGTGAACGCGTCGCCGGGCCGGCTGATCACGTTGAGCAGCATCGCGTGGCTGACCCGGAAGCTGGAGGTCAACGGCTCCGGCTCGGCCTCGACCAGCCGTTCGAAGGTCGGCTTGCCCCAGCCGATCGACCCCTCCGGCGGCTTCTTGCGGACCACCTTGCGCCGCTTCTTCGGGTCGTCACCGGCCTTGGCGAGGGCCTTCTCGTTCTCGATGACGTGCTCCGGGGCCTGCACGACGACGGTGCCCAGGGTGTCGAATCCGGCCCGGCCGGCCCGCCCGGCGATCTGGTGGAACTCGCGGGCCTTGAGCAGCCTGGTGCGTACCCCGTCGTACTTGGACAGGCCGGTGAACAGCACCGTGCGGATCGGCACGTTGATCCCGACGCCGAGGGTGTCGGTGCCGCAGATGACCTTGAGCAGCCCGGCCTGGGCGAGGGTCTCCACCAGCCGGCGGTACTTGGGCAGCATGCCGGCGTGGTGCACCCCGATGCCGTGGCGGACCAGCCGGGACAGGGTGCGTCCGAAGCCGGAGGAGAACCGGAAGTTGCCGATCGCCGCAGCGATCGCGTCCTTCTCCGCCCGGGTGCACACGTTGATGCTCATCAGCGCCTGGGCCCGTTCCAGTGCCGCCGCCTGGGTGAAGTGGACCACGTAAACCGGGGCCTGGTGGGTGCTGAGCAGCTCTTCCAGGGTCTCGTGCAGCGGTGTCGTCGCGTAGGTGAACATCAGCGGCACCGGCCGCTGCGCCGAGGAGACCACGGCGGTGGCCCGTCCGGTCCGCCGGGTCAGGTCGTCGACGAACCGGGTCACGTCGCCGAGCGTCGCCGACATCAGCACGAACTGGGCCTGCGGCAGCTCGATTAGCGGCACCTGCCACGCCCAGCCCCGGTCCGGCTCGGCGTAGAAGTGGAACTCGTCCATCACCACCTGGCCGACGTCGGCCGCGGACCCGTCGCGCAACGCCAGGTTGGCCAGGATCTCGGCGGTACAGCAGATGATCGGCGCGTCGGCGTTGACGCTGGCGTCGCCGGTGAGCATCCCCACCTCGGACGCGCCGAAGATCTCGCAGAGCGCGAAGAACTTCTCCGACACCAGCGCCTTGATCGGCGCGGTGTAGAAGGTGACCCGGTCATCGGCCAGGGCCGCGAAGTGCGCGCCGGTGGCGACCAGGCTCTTGCCGGAGCCGGTCGGGGTGTTCAGGATGACGTTCGCCCCGGAGACGATCTCGATGAGCGCCTCGTCCTGGTGCGGGTACAGCTCCAGGCCACGGCCGGCCGCCCAGCCGGCGAACGCCTCGTAGACGGCGTCCGGGTCCGCGCCGCGCGGCAGCAGGTCGGTCAGGGTCGGGGCGGTCTGTGTCATGTCGGTCAATCCTGCCTGTCGCCGCCGCCGGCCGCCAACGTGGGTGACCGTCGTCAGCCGTCGGGCGTACCCCCGACGCGTTCGAAGACCAGGTCCAGCGCCGGTCGGCCGGCGCGGACCCCGCGCCGTTCGAACTTCGTCTCCGGCCGGTACGCCGGCCGGGGCGCATACCCGTCGTGCAGGTTGCGCAGCTGCGGGTCGGCGGTCAGGGTGGCCAGCATCGCCTGGGCGTACGGCGCCCAGTCGGTGGCGCAGTGCAGCCGCCCGCCGGGCCGCAGCCGGGAGCGCAGCAGCGCCACGTGCTCGGGCCGCACCAGCCGCCGCTTGTGGTGGCGGGCCTTCGGCCACGGGTCGGGGAAGAACGCGTGCACCGCGTCCAGGCTGCGTTCGGGCAGGCAGCGGCGGGCCAGGTCGAGGGCGTCGCCGGTGGCGACCCGGACGTTGGTCAGCGCGTGCTGTTCGATCAGCGCCAGCAGGTTCGCGATGCCCGGGGTGTGCACCTCGACGGCCAGGTAGTCGCGACCGCGGTCGGCCGCCGCCATCGTCGCGGTGGCGTCGCCCATGCCGAAACCGATGTCGAGCACCACCGGTGCCGTCCGGCCGAACAACGCCGCCGGGTCCAGCGGCGCCGGCAGGTCGTCAACGACGGTCCGGTATGCGGCGGACAGCCGGTCGAGCGCGTCGTGGTGTCGGCCGCTGAGCCGTCCCCGGCGCGGGTGGTAGGTGCGGATGCTCACGTGGCGACAGCCTATATCCGACACCGAGCGTGTCCGGGGTGTCATCCAGGGCTGCGTGGTGAGAGGATCCCGGCAGCGTCGCGGAGAGGATGGTGACCGATGCCCGTACGCCGTTCACTGGCCACCGCAGGGCTCGGCGTGACCCTCGCGGTCGTCGCCGGGCTGCTCGGCGCGGCCCCGGCCCGGGCCGCCGACGTGTTCGTCGATCTCAATCCGAGCACGGTGGAGTCCGGTTACCTGGTGGGCATCCGGGCCAGTTGTACCGACAACACCGCGCCGGCCACCGTCGAGTCCGACGCGTTCGGCACGGTCGAGGTGCGGCCGCAGTTCGAGGAGCTCACCGCGGCGGTGACCGTGCCGGCCGAGACGGAGGCGGGCAGCTACCGGGTGCGGTTGACCTGCCCGGACGACCGGTCGGCAGCCACCACGCTGTACGTGCTGGACCCGACCCGGCCCAGTCGTGGCCCGGCCACCGGCTTCGGTGGCACCGCCGGTGACGACGGTGCCGGCGGCCTGCTGACCGGGGTCGGCGTGATCGCTCTGGCCGCCGGTGCGGTGCTCGGCGTACTGACCCTGCGTCGGCGCCGGTCGGCCTGACCAGGCGCGGCAGGGGAGGGGACGGGCCGTGGCGAAGGGCGGTGGCCGGGGCTGGACCGGGCCGGCTGCGATCGTGCTGGTGCTGGTCGGGCTCTTCGCGATCGGGTCCGGCGGCGACGGCGACTGGCGGGACATCCTGGCCGGTGGCAACAATCCGCCGCCCCGGGAGTTCCCGGTGCTGGAGCCGAGCCGGCCGATCCGGATCGCCGTCCCGTCGCTCGACATCCGCGCCCCGGTGCACTCGGTCGGGCTCGCCAACGACGGGTCGATCGCCGTACCGGCGCTGCACCGGCACAACCAGGCCGGCTGGTACGACGGGGGACCGACGCCCGGTCAGTTCGGGCCGGCGATCATCGTCGGGCATGCCGACACCCGGGACGGGCCGTCGGTCTTCCATGATCTGGCCGACATCGAGCCGGGGGCGACCGTCGAAGTGACCCGGCGGGACCGGGTGGTGGCCGTCTTCGAGGTCAACTCGGTCGAGCACTTCGGCAAGGACGAGTTGCCGGTCGAGCAGGTGTACGGCGACTACGCCCGACCCGGCCTACGGATGATCACCTGCGGTGGCGAGTGGCTGGGCGACGGCATCGGGTACGCGGACAACATCGTGGTGTCCGCCTCTCTGGTGTCGACGAGGAAGGCCTGAGGTGCCACTACGAACAGTGATGAACTGAGCGGTGGTCGGGGTACGTGTTCGCAGACATGACCTCAACAGCCAAGCCCAGACCGTCCCGAGTCGCTCGTAAACCCGTCCTGGTCGCTGGCGCTGCCGCTACCGCTGGGATCATGCTGGCGGTGACCGCAATGGCCGGAGCGGAAACGACGTCACCGGCAGCCGGTGAACCGGCTAGCACTTTCGCGGCCGAGCTCGTCGGATGGGCGACACAGAACGGTGGTACCACCGGTGGCGCCGGCGGCGAGACCGTTCAGGTGGACAGCGTGGCGGCGTTCACCGAGGCGGTGACCGACGGGCAGGCACGGGTGGTTGAGGTGACTGGAGCGCTCGCGCTGCCCGACATGACGCCCGTGGGGTCGAACAAGACGATAGTGGGGGTCGGCGGCGATGCGACCATCACCGGCGGCGGCCTTACCCTGAGTGAGTCGACCAACGTCATCATTCAGAATCTGACCTTCGACGACTGGAACGACGACGCGATCAACATAGAGGACGAGTCGACCAATGTCTGGGTCGATCACAACAGCTTCGGTGTCGGCTTCGACGGCGCGGTCGACATCAAGCGCGGCTCGGACTTCATCACGGTGTCCTGGAACCGCGTGACCGGCCACAACAAGGTGATGCTGCTGGGCCACTCGGACAACAACGGCGCGCAGGACATCGGCAAACTGCGGGTGACGTACCACCACAATTTTTTCGAGGGCACTGTGCAGCGCAACCCTCGTGTGCGATTCGGCAATCCGGTACACGTGTTCAACAACCTCTACCAGGACGTGTCCGGCTACGGCGTGGCGTCCACCGAGGACGCGGGGGTGCTGGTCGAAGGCAACGTGTTCGTCGGCGTCGACGACCCGTTCCACCTGGCCGAGGCAGCATCCGGCCCCGGCACCTTGATCGCCCGGGACAACCTGCTACTCGATTCGGGCACCGGAGAGGCCGGTGGCGACGTCGCTGACATCCCGTACGCGTACCAGCTTGATCCAGCCTCGGAGATCGAGGCGCTGGTGACCGCCGGGGCGGGAGCTGGCCGGCTGTAGGCCGCCCCGGCCGACCTCCGGGGCGGCCGGTGGAGCGTGCCCCCGTCGCCACCGGCTGCCCCGGAGTGTCCCGCCATCCGGAAGGCGGAAAGATGGTCAGCACACCCAGCAGCACCGAGGAGGATTCATGAGCCAGACGGCGCAGATCGGGGTCACCGGTCTGGGGGTGATGGGCCGTAACCTGGCCCGCAACCTCGCGCGGCACGGCCATGTGGTGGCGGTCCACAACCGGTCGGCCGGCCGGACCAAGGAGATGATGGCCGAGTTCGGCCACGAGGGCACCTTCCTGCCGGCGGAGAGCCCGGCCGAGTTCGTCGCCTCGTTGGAACGCCCCCGCCGCGTGGTGATCATGGTCAACGCGGGTGCCGCCACCGACGCGGTGATCAACGAGTTCGCGCCCCTGCTGGAGCCGGACGACATGATCATCGACGGCGGCAACGCCCACTTTCTGGACACCCGTCGGCGGGAGGCGGAGCTGCGCGAGCGCGGGCTGCACTTCGTCGGCACCGGCGTCTCCGGCGGCGAGGAGGGCGCCCTGCACGGGCCGAGCATCATGCCCGGTGGTTCGGCCGAGTCGTACGCCGCGCTCGGCCCGCTGCTGGAGGACATCTCGGCCAAGGTCGACGGTACGCCGTGCTGCGTGCGGATCGGCCCGGACGGTGCCGGCCACTTCGTCAAGATGGTCCACAACGGCATCGAGTACGCCGACATGCAGCTGATCGGTGAGGCGTACGACCTGCTGCGCCGCGCCGGCGGGCTCACCCCGGCGCAGATCGCCGACGTGTTCCGCAGCTGGAACTCCGGTCGGCTCTCCTCGTACCTGATCGAGATCACCGCCGAGGTGCTCGGCCACACCGACGCCGTCACCGGCAAGCCGTTCGTCGACGTCGTGCTCGACCAGGCCGGCCAAAAGGGCACCGGCCGGTGGACCGTGCAGGGCGCCCTCGACCTCGGGGTGCCGGTGAGCGGCATCTCCGAGGCGGTCTTCGCCCGGTCGCTGTCCGGCCACGCCGACATCCGGGCCGCCGCCGCCGACCTGCCGGGCCCGGTGGAGAGCTGGGCCGGGTCGGCCGACGAGCTGATCGCCGATGTCGAGCAGGCGCTGTACGCGTCGAAGATCGTCGCGTACGCGCAGGGTTTCCACCAGATCCAGGCCGGCAGCGCCGAGTACGACTGGGACATCGACCTTGGCGCGGTGGCCCGGATCTGGCGCGGCGGCTGCATCATCCGGGCCGCGTTCCTGGACAAGATCCGGGCGGCCTACGACGCGGCGCCGCAGCTGCCGACGCTGCTGACCGACGGGTACTTCGCCGAGGCCCTAACCGGTGCCCAGCTGGGCTGGCGTCGGGTGGTTGCCACGGCGGCGCAGGTCGGGGTGCCGGCTCCCGGGTTCGCCTCCGCGTTGGCCTACTACGACGGGCTGCGCGCGCCCCGGTTGCCGGCCGCCCTGATCCAGGGGCAGCGGGACTTCTTCGGCGCGCACACCTATCGCCGGGTCGACGCCGAGGGCAGCTTCCACGTGCTGTGGGCCGACGACCGCAGCCAGGTCGAATCCCGCTGATCCGACCCGGCCGTCCGGTTCGCCGTGGCGGGCGTGCCCCGTCAGCCACGGCGACCGGCACCGGCGGCCGGTGTCAGCGACCCCGGTGTCAGTGCCCCGGCACCGCGGGCTCAGTCCAGGTCGACGACGACCGGGGCATGGTCGGACGGGGTCGGGCCCTTGCGGGCGTCGCGGTCCACGTAGGCCGCCCGGACCCGTCGGTTGACGGTGCCGCTGGCGTAGACCAGGTCGATCCGCATGCCCATGTTCTTCGGGAACATCCCGGCCCGGTAGTCCCAGTAGGTGTACGGGTGCGGGCCCTTCATCGGCTGCGGCACCACGTCGACCAGGCCGAGGGCGAGCAGGTCGGCCAGCGCGGCCCGTTCGGCCGGGGTGACGTGGGTGGAGCCGGCGAAGACCGTCGGGTCCCATACGTCGGCGTCGGTGGGCGCGACGTTGAAGTCGCCGCAGATCAGCAGATCGGTGGCGGCCTCTGCGGCGAGCGCGCGGCGCAGCCCGGCCAGCCAGTCCAGCTTGTAGGTGTAGTGCGCCGAGTCGGGGCTGCGCCCGTTCGGCACGTACACCGACCAGACCCGGACCCCGGCGCAGGTCGCCGCGACGGATCTGGCCTCCGGCAGCGGGAAGCCGGGCTCGGCGTCGAACCCGGACCGGACGTCGTCGAGCCCGACCCGGGACAGCACCGCGACGCCGTTCCAGCGTCCGTCGCCGTGCGCTGCCACCGCGTAGCCGAGGTCACCGACCTCGGCGGTCGGGAACGCGGCCGCCGCGCACTTGGTCTCCTGCAGACACACCACGTCCGGGGTGGTGTCGGCCAGCCAGCTGAGCAGCCGGTTCAGCCGGGCCTTGACCGAGTTGACGTTCCAGGTGGCGATCCGCACCCGGCCAGCGTGCCACAGTACCGGCCGGGTGACCCGGGGGAGGGCCGCCCCCGGGCCGGTCAGCCGGGCAGGTCCCCGGGCCGGGTCTGCTCGGCGAGGAAGCGCTCCAGCTCCGCGCCGAGCTCGTCGGCGGTCGGCAGCGGCCCGCTGGACTCGGCGAGCAGGTTGGTGCCGGACCGACCCCGGGTGAAGCTGTCGTACTGCTCCTCCAGCGCACTGACCAGGGATCCGGCCTCTTCGGTCTGGGCGACCTGCCGGTCGATGTCCTCCCGGACCGCCTCGGCAGCGCTGTGCAGCTGCTCGGTGGGCAGCAGCAGACCCGTGGTCCGCGAGACGGAGTTGAGCAGTAGCTCGGCGGCGGCCGGATACTCGGCCTGGGCCACGTAGTGCGGGACGTGCACGGCGAAGCCCACCGCGTCGTGGCCCTGCTGACCGAGGCGGTACTCCAGCAGGTGCCCAGCGCTGCCTGGCACCTGGACCCGCTGCAGCCAGGGTTCGTAGCCGCTGATCAGCTCGCGACGGCTGGCGTGCGCGGTGACCCCGGTCGGCCGGGTGTGCGGCACCGCCATCGGGATGGCGTTCAGCCCGATCGTGGTGCCGACGTTGAACTGGCGGTGCACCGCGATCGCCGCAGCGGTGAACCGTTCCCACTGCAGGTCAGGCTCGGGGCCACCGAGCAGCAGGAACGGCGTGCCGGCGTCGTCACGCATCAGGTGGACTTCGAGCCGGGGCTCCTCGTAGTGCTCCCAGTGGTCCTCGACGAAGAGCATCACCGGCCGGCGGGACCGGTAGTCGAGCAGCTGGTCGATGTCGAAGGTGGCCACGACCTCGTGCTCGAGGGAGGCGAGCAGGTGTTCACGGGCGAGTCGGGTCGCGTTGCCGGCGTCGACGAAACCCGTCATCGCCTGGATCAGCACCGGCTGACCGAGCTCGGGCACCTCGTCGACGACGTCGTAGAGCTCGTGTGGGTCGAGCACCGGGCGCAACCTCCTCAGAACGGTACGGCGGGTACGGCATCTCCAATTGCGGCAACGCTAGTCCCATGCCGGCGCATTCCGGTTTCCGGGCGTCGATCCGACGCGGCGGACTACTCACGGTCCGGTAGCGGACACGACAAGTCGGCAGTCGCTGGTCGGCTCCTGCCTGTCCGGGGGATGCCGCATTCGGCGGGACGGGTGATGCCCGCCGGTCGGACGGGGGAGTGGCGGGGTGGTGGCGGGAGGTGGTCAGTTAACAGGTGATGCAGGCTGTAGTAAACAATGATGGGCGAAATATCGTTTACCGGCGGTTTGCCGTGATCGACGTGTCATGCCGATGTCGCTGAGGGATCGCCCGATTACCTGGTGAAGAATTGTGGTGTCCATCACAAAATCACCCTGGGTGATCGAGCTGCGGTCTGCCTAGCCTCGTCGAATGCCTGATGACGACACCACAAGGAGCGAGGACACCACCCTGAGTCGCGATGACCGTTCGGCTGATGTCCCCTCGGACACCACGCCGACCGGCGCGGCCCGGGCCGTCGCCCGGTGGGAGCGCCTTCGCAACCGGCTGCCCGCCCTGTCATACCCACACTCCGCCCGACCAACCCTCCCATCGCTCGGAGCTACCCTGCGTCACCGCCCCAATGCCCGGACGGCGCTGGCCGCCGCCGTCGTCTGCGCCCTCGGCGTAGTCGCGGCGGTCGAGTCGACCGCCGATTCGCCGGCGGCGACCGGGCCGGCTCCGGCCGCTGCCGAGGCCGACCTGCAGCGCCGGGCCGACGCGGCCGACGCCGCGTCCCGGGCCCAGCGCCCCGAGCCCGGCGAAGGGGAACCGGCGGCCGCCGCCGCAGCCCAGGCCGCTGAGACCACCGAAGCACCGGCCGACCCGGACGTCGCCGCTGCGGAGCCCACCGAGACCGCCGAGCCCGCCCCGGAACCGACCTCGACCACCGTCGCCCCGGTCGCCGGGCTGTCCCAGGTGCAGATGGACAATGCCACGGCCATCGTCGACGCCGGCCTGGCGTTGCAACTGCCGCGCCGGGCCATGGTGATCGCGGTGGCCACCGCGATGCAGGAGTCGACCCTGCTCAACCGGGCCAGCGAGGTGCTGCCGGAGTCCAAGAACTACCCGCATCAGGGCACCGGCTGGGACCACGACTCGGTCGGACTGTTCCAGCAGCGCACCAGCACTGGCTGGGGGGCGGTGGCAGACCTGATGAACCCGACCTACTCGGCGACCCAGTTCTATCTGGCCCTGCAGCGGGTGGCCGGTTGGGAACAGCTGCCGTTGACCGTCGCCGCCCAGGCGGTGCAGGTCTCGGCGTACCCGGGGCACTACGCCCAGCACGAGGCCGCTGCCGACGCCGTGGTCACCGCGGTGCTCGCGGCCCGCTGAGTACCGCCTGTCCCGTTCCGCCCGTCCCACGGACCGACCGGAACACCGGTCACGCCCTTCGGCGGCGTACGCCGCCAGCGGCCCTTGGTCACCCGGCCAGGCCGCTGGCGGCGTACGCCACTTCGGCCAGCAGGTTCTGTCCGTCGGTGTCGGGGTGGAAGTAGTCCAGCCGGTTCAGCTGGTCCACGGTGAACCGGGTGTCGTGCACCGCTCCGTCGTCGAACCGGCACCGGTCGCCGTACGCCCGGCAGACCCCGGCCAGCTCCCGGTTGTACGCCGCGACCCGGTCGCGTACCGCCGCCCGGCGCTGTGTCGCGGCCTCGTCGGTCGCTGTGGCGTCGGCCAGCAGCGACGGACACACGCCACGGTCCCAGGCCCGCACCACCCGCTCCTCGCCGTGCCCGATCTCCCACAGCCGGTACAGGTCGGGGATGCTCAACACCAGGACCTTCGCCTGCGGTAGCCCGTCGCCCAGCACCCGTAGGGCCCGGTCGACGTCGTCCCGGAACGCCGCCGCCGAGGTCATGTCCTGCGGTGTCGCCCGGCACACGTCGTTCGCGCCGATCAGCACCGTCACGTACTGGGCCGAGACGTCCACCGCCGACGCGGCCTGGTCGGCCAGCGCCGCCGCCCGGGCCCCCGGCACCGAGAAGTCGTGCTCCTGCCCCTCCATAGCGGGATTGATCTCGGCGATCCGTTGGTAGAGGCTCTCCACCCGGAAACCGTCGCCGGTGGACCACGAGTTGCGCCGGCAACTGGTCAGTACGATGCAGGAGCCGTACCCGGCGGTGATCGAGTCGCCGAGCGCCGCCATCGACGACGGCAGGTCGGTGCCAGGTGGCGGCGGTGCCGGCGTGCCCGGCCCGTCGCCGTCCTCGCCGGCTTCGCAGGCCAGCGCCACGAGGGCGCAGACAGCGGCGGCGCCGGCCACCCAACGTCGGTGCATCCGGACCTCCAGCGAGACGGAAAGCGACGGAAGGGTAACTATATGCGTCGGCGTGGATCTGGCGACACCCACCGGCCCCGGTGGGTCGACAGCTCCGCCAGGAACTCGGGCAGGGTCCGCCGGGGCACCCACCCCTGGGCGTACGCCCGACCCAGATCCAGCACCGTGCCGTACGCCAGCTGCTCCACCGCGTACCGGGTCAGCCGCCCGGTGCCCGGCACCCCCAGCCGGGTCACGCCGCCGGCCAGCGCCGCAGCGCCCAGCGCCACCGGAACCGGCACCCGCAGCGGCCGCGCCGGTCGCCCAGCCGCCGCCAGCACCCGGGTGACCACGGCGTCGCGGGAGTACGGCGTCGCGTCGGCCACGTTGTACGGTCCCGGTGGCCAGCGCAGCGCCGCCAGGCAGGCGTCGGCCAGGTTCTCCACCGCCGTCAGGCTCAGCGCCACGTCCGGACCGGGCACCGGCACCCGACCCCGCCGGACCGCGGCCAGCAACCGGGGCAGCAGATGCGGGTCGCCGGCTCCGTACACGGCCCGGGGCCGCAGCACCACCGCGTCGGCCGCCAGCGCCAGCCGCTCCCCGGCGGCCTTGGTCCGCCCGTACCCGGTGGGCTGGCCGTCGGTCGGGTGATCCTCCCGGATCGCGACGCCGTGCCGACCCGGCCGGTAGACGCTGGCGCTGCTCACCCAGACCACCGGCCGGTCGGCCGCCGCCCGCAGCAGCCGGGCGGTGCCCGCCACGTTCACCGCGTGGTACGCGGCCTCCGCCGCCGCGCCCGGCGGCGGATCCCCGACCGCCGCCGCCAGATGCACCACGACGTCGACGCCCCGCAGGTCTGGAACCTCCCGGGCGGCGTCCCACGGCACGTGCCGACCCACCGGGCCGGGTCGACGGCCCACCGCCACCACCTCGGCACCGGCCGCTGCGGCGGCCCGTGCCACCGCCGATCCGCAGAAGCCACTGGCACCGGTCACCGCGACCCGCAGCCCGGCCAGCCGGATGCTCACCACCGGGTCGCCCGGACCGTCAGCCGGGCCCAGCCCGGCAGCGCCGAACGCCGGTCCACCCGCGCCCCCGTCACCACCGGCCGGTACGGGGCCAGCGCGGCGAGCACATCGTCGAGCTGGGCGTGGGCCAGCCGGGCACCGGGGCAGTGGTGCGCCCCGGTGCCGAACACCAGATGCCCGACCGCCACCGGCACCGGCACATCCGGATTCGGGTGCGGCGCATCGGCGCGGGCCGCGTGCCGGGCGACCAGCAACAGCCGGTCGCCGGCCCGCAGCCGGGTACCCGAGCGCAACCGGCTGCCGGCCCGTCCGGCGGTGCCGGCCAGCTCGGCGGCACCCGCCACCACCCGGGGCAGCACCGGGCTCGGCGCGGTCACCCGCAGCAGCTCCGACACCAGCACGGCCCGCGAGTCGGCGCGGTCCGCCGCCGGCCACAGCCGGTCGTCGGCACACCAGGCGACGGCCCGGGGGATCGCCGCCACCGTGGTGTTGACCGAGGCGACGGCCAACATGCCGGCCCGGGCCGCCTCGTCCGCCGGACCGCCGAGCAGCCGGGCCAGCTCGGCGGCGGCCGACGCCGTGGCGGCGCGGTCCCGGGCGGCCCGGCCCGGCCAGCGCAGCCCGGGCAGATGCTCTCGGGCTGCGTGCGCCGCAGCGGACCTGGCCGCGGCGGTCAACGCGTGCGCCGACACCGACACGTCCAGCATCGCGGCGGTACTCGCCCCGGCCAGCTCGGCCACCAGATCGACGACATCCACCTCGGCCCCGTCGCCCAGTGGTACCAGCCGCCGCCGCAGCACGTCCAGCCAGACCGGGCGTAGCCGGACGACCCCGTCGGCGCCGTACACCGACGCGGCGGCCCGGCGGGTCCGCCGGTGCCCGGCGCCGTCCTGGTCGAACAGGAACCCATCGCCGCCGGTGGCCCGGCGTGCCGTCCCGGCGGTGGTCCGCTCGGCCGAGCGGTCCAACGGGACCCGACGCAGCGCTTGGGCGAACGGCGCGGCGTCGTGCACCAGAACGGTCCGGCCGATCCGGCGCACCGGCGCGCGTCGGGTCGCCGCCAACAGGGCGAACAGCACCGGATGGCTACCCAGGTAGACCAGCCGGTCCCGGCGGCGGCCCCGCCGGGTCGGTCGCTGTTCATCCATCGCCGGCCACCCGCGCCGCAGCTCGCGCCGTTACCTGCGCCGCCACCTGAGCCGCCGCCTGCCGGTCCGGCTTGCGGGACCGCCCGGCCAGCGGAACCCGGGCGAACACCACCCGGTCCGGCCGGGCCGATCCCATCCGGTCCAGCACCGGCCGCAACGCGACCCGCAGCCGGGCCCGGTCGGCGCCCGGCTCCGGCTGCACCACGGCCACCAGCCGTTCGTCCCCGTCGTCGGCCGGCACGCCGACCAGCACCGCCAACGCCACCCCCGGCACGTGCAACGCCGGCTCGTACAGGCCCGGGTAGATGTTCTCCGCCGCCCGCAGCACCATGTCCTTGCACCGGCCGGCGAGCACCAGCCGGTCGCCGTCGAGCCGGCCGACGTCGCCGGTGGCCACCTCGGCCATCGGCGGTTCGCCGAGGTACCGGTCGGCCTGCCCCGGACCGGACAGTCGCACCTGCCCGGTGTCGTCGACCCGGGCGGTCACCCCCGCCAGCGGCCGGCCCACCAGGTCCCCGTCGGCGGCGTACCCGCGCTTGTCGGCCTCCTCAACGGCTGCGGCCGGGAACAGTTCGGTCAGCGCGTACACCCCGTACGCCCGGTCCGCGCCGGCCCGCTTGACCCGGCCCAGCAGGGCGGCGCTGACCGGGGCCGAGCCGCTGAACACCCGCCCGGTCAGTCGGGGCGAGTGCTCCAGCACCGCGCGCAGTTGCGGTGGTGTCAGGTACGTCGCCTGCGGCCGCAGCCGGATCAGCTGCCGGGCCAGCAGCGACGGCGACCGGGCCGGCAACGCCACCGGCGCGCCGGCCGCCAACGCCGGCACCAGCACGAAGAACGTGCCGCCCAGCACCGGCACATCGGGCTGCGGGCCGACCAGCCCGGTCACCGCCCGCATCCCGGCGGACAACCCGGCCCGGGTGTGCACCACCGCCCGTGGCCGGCTGGTCGTCCCCGAGGTGAAGACGATCACCGCGTCACCGTCGCCGTCGAACGCCGCTGGTAGCGGGCCGGTGCCCGCCGGCAGCGCCGGCGCGCAGCCCGGCAACCGGCGCCCGACCGTACGGACCGGGGCGATCCGGGTCAGATCCGGCAGCGCCAGGTGCGCGCGGCGGGCCAGCGGACCGGCCCAGCCGGCCACCGCCTGCGCCACCGAGTCGGCCAGCACCAACGCTGGCTCGGCCACGGCGAGCCGGGCGGTCAGCACATCCGGACCGGCCGTCGGGTCCAGCACCGCCACCCGCACCCCCAGGTGGTACGCGGCCAGCAGTACCGCCAGCGAGCGGAGGCCCGGGCGTACCGCCAAGCCCAGGGTGTCCCCGGCGGCGAGCCCGTGCCGGGCCAGCGTGGCGGCGTACCGGTCGGTGAGACCGGTCAGGTCACCGGTGGTGGCCCGGACCCGGCAGCGGCCGGTCAGTGCCGTGGCGGTCAGCACCGCCGGCCGGTGCGGGTCGGCGCGCAACGTGGCCGCGAGTCGGTCCAGCATCAGCGGCCTCCGTCCCGGCGTGCGGTCACCGGGGATCCTCGGTCAACGGGCCGGCACCCCGGTCCAGGTACCAGGCGGCGGTGCGCCGCAGGCCGTACGCCCGCAGCCGCCGGGTCGAGTTCTCCACCACCATGTCCCGGCGGTGGATGATCGCCGACGTGTTGCTGCGTACCCGGTTGAGGAAGGTCCGGTCGGTCGGTGACGGCCGGCGCGGCATGCCGCCGCACGCCTGGTACAGCTCGGTGGTGACCGCCATGTTGTTGCCGGCGTGCATCCGGTACGGCGCCAGGTAGCCGTCGCCGCGTCGGTGTGCCGGCCGCAGCCGACCGAACGCCGCGGCGAGGAGCACCAGCAGCCGGAACCCGGCCCGACCCAGCGGGCCGTGCTCGTCGCGGCGGGCCCGGATCGCGCCGCAGACCAGCCCGGCACCGCCGGCCAGCCCGGCCCGGGCCGCCGCCACCCAACCGGGGTGCGGCAGACAGTCGGCGTCGGTGCGGGCCAGCCACCGGGCGCCGTGCGCGATGGCGTACCGGAAACCGGTGTCGACCGCGGCGCCGACGCCCTTCTGCGGTTCCTGCAGCAGCCGGACTGGAAACGGCGCGGCCGCGGCGAACCGTTCGACCACGGCGGCGGTGCCGTCCGTGGAGCCGTTGTCGACCACGACCAGGGTGAAGTCCCGGTCGGTCTGGTCGGCTAGCGCGGCCAGCGTGGCACCGATCCGGGCCTGCTCCTGGTACGCCGGCACCACCACCCACAGCGGCCCCGCACCGGCCGCCGCCGGTGCGGCGGGTGGCTGCTCGACCGCCCGGGTCACGGCTTCTCCCAGACCATCGTCATCACACTGACCCCGCCACCGAGGCCGACCGCCAGCACCCGGTCGCCGCTGCGCAGTCCGGCGTCGATCCGGGCCAGCTGCACGCCGAGGGTGGCGCTGGCCAGGTTGCCGAACTCGGTGACCGTCACCTCCAGCTTCTCCTTCGGCACCCCGGTGACCTCGATGAAGCGTTCCAGGTACGGCACGCTGACCTGGTGCACCAGGACGCGTTCGTAGTCGACCCAGTCCCAGCCGGTGCGCCGCCGAACCCGGTCCAGGATGTCGGTGCCGATCCGCTCGAAGACCGACCGCAGGGCGTGCCCGTCGCCGTGGAAGTAGGTGTGCTCGTCACCGCGCGGATGCCGGGAGCCACCGCCGAAGATGCCACCGACCGCCCAGTGCCCGGACCGGGTCTCGGTGTCGACGTCGACGATCCCGCCGTTTGACACCGGCTCGACCAGCACCGCCGCCCCGCCGTCGCCGAACGTGTAGCCGGCGAACGACGACCGGGCCTGCGCCATGCTGTCCAGCCGGGGACGCATGACCCGGGTCGGGGTCTCACCGGTGACGACCAGCGCCCGCCGCGCCCGTCCGGCCACGATCATCGACCGGGCCAGGTCGATGCCGTTGATGAAGCTGTTGCAGGCGTTGCTGACGTCGACCGCGTGCGCCGATCCACCCAGCTCGGCCTGGACGATGTGCGCGGTCGCCGGCTCGACCATGTCCCGGCTGGCCGAGGCGAACAGCAGCAGGTCGACGTCGTCGGCGGTGCGTCCGGCGGTGTCGAGCGCTCGCCGGGCGGCCCGCACCGCGAACGTCGAGGCGTACTCGTCGTCGGCGGCGACCCGGCGCTGTCCGATGCCGGTCATCGTGGCGAACAGGCCGGGTGGCAGTGCGACGTCACTGGCGGCGGCGATCCGGTCCTGCAGGTCGGCGGTGGTGAGGGTACGGTCGGGGAGGCTGACGCCGACCCCGGTGATGCCGACCCGGGGGACGGGCCACTCCGGTCGCGACGAAACGTTCATCGGCTCAGCTTCCTGCCGGACCGGCCGGTCCGGATGAGTAGGGGTGCTCAGCCCGACCTGGTGGTACGGGCCGACGTCGGTAGCTCGTCGTCGAGCCTCAACGGGCGCGTTCGCGAGGTTACGGCCCGGTGTCTGCCGGGTACAGCCCGGGGATGGCCACGAAGTCGCAGCCCAACAGGGCCCGGGGTACCGTCGGTCACGCCTACAGCGCGTTGAATCTGCGGCTGGCGATGGCCGGTTTCGGGCTGGTCTTCTGCACCGTGCTCGGGGCGCTCGCCTGGCGGGCCGACCTCACCGCCGGCGCGGTCGTGCTGTGGGTGCTGGCCGTGATCGCCGTGGTCGACCTGGTCGTCGTGCAGCGTCGCCGCCGGGCCCGCCGGCGGGAGCAACCGGGCGTACGGCATTCGCTGTTCGAGTGATGCGGGGTTCGCGCCGTCCGCGCGACCCGGGGTCTCGCCGTTCGGGTGAGCCGGAATTCGATGGCCCGGCCCGGCGTTACTGGCTAGCGTGACCGCCATGTTCGGCACCGTCGGCGCTGTGCGGCCCGCAGGTCTTCACCTGCCGGGCGCCGCCGTCGTGTGCGCGTGGCTGGCTGATACCCGAGGCTGACCCTCCTCCCGCTGCGGCAGAACCACGGAGGAGGGTGGCCCGGTCCCTCCGGCGCCGCCCGTCGACGGGTGCGCCGGGCGGCGTGGTTCTGACGCGGTCGGGCGGTCTGGCACCCGCCCGCGTTCGTCGTCCGCCAGCTCGTTACCAACCTGGAAGATCATCATGGCCAAGAGTCAGTTCGTGCGGGCGAAGCCGCACCTCAACATCGGCACCATGGGTCACGTCGACCACGGCAAGACCACCCTGACCGCCGCGATCACCAAGGTCCTCGCCGACCGGGACCCGGCGGCCAACCGGTTCGTGTCCTTCGACGGCATCGACCGGGCGCCGGAGGAGGTCTCGCGGGGCATCACCATCAACATCTCGCACGTCGAGTACGAGACCGCGACCCGGCACTACGCCCACGTGGACATGCCGGGCCACGCCGACTTCGTGAAGAACATGATCACGGGTGCGGCACAGGTGGACGGGGCCATCCTGGTCGTCTCCGCGCTCGGCGGGGCGATGCCGCAGACCCGCGAGCACGTGCTGCTGGCCCGTCGGGTCGGGGTGCCGTACCTGGTGGTGGCGATGAACAAGGCCGACGCGGTCGACGACCCGGAGCTGCTCGACCTGGTCGAGCTCGAGGTCCGCGACCTCGTCGCCGAGTACGGGTTCCCCGGTGAGCAGGTGCCGGTGGTACGGGTGTCGGCGCTGCGGGCGCTGGAGGGCGACCCGCGCTGGGTTGACTCCATCGTGGAGCTGCTCGACGCGGTCGACCGGTACGTCCCGGTGCCGCCCCGCGAGCTGGGCGAGCCGTTCCTGATGCCGATCGAGAACGTGCTGACCATCTCCGGTCGGGGCACCGTGGTGACCGGCGCGGTCGAGCGGGGCGCCCTGCGGATCGGCGACCCGGTGGAGGTGGTCGGGCTCGGTCCGACGCTGTCGACCGTGGCGACCGGGCTGGAGACGTTCGGCAAGTCGCTGGACACCGCCGAGGCCGGCGACAACGCCGCCGTACTGCTGCGCGGGGTCAAGCGGGACCAGGTGCAGCGGGGCCAGGTGGTGGCGGTGCCCGGCACCGTCACGCCGCACCAACGGTTCCGGGCCCGGCTGTACGTGCTGACCACCGCTGAGGGCGGCCGGCACACGCCGTTTTTCGCGAACTACCGGCCGCAGTTCTATTTCCGTACTACGGACGTGGTCGGGTCGGTGCGGCTCGCCGACGGCGCGATGGCCATGCCGGGCGACACCGTCGGAGTGACGGTGGAGCTGGGTAGGCCGGTCGCGATGGACGTCGGGCTCGGCTTCGCGGTCCGTGAGGGCGGCCGTACGGTGGCTGCCGGCACGGTGGCCGAGCTGCTCGACTGAGCCACGGGGTACGGCCCTCCGGCCCGGCCGGAGGGCCGTACCCCGTGGACGGCGCTCGGATCGCCTTCTGCTCACAGCAGATCTCCTGTCAGCAGAAAGGGCAGCGGTCCGGACCGTCGCCAGTCGAAGCTGGTAGCCACATCACCGTGATCGAGAGGGGCGTCACTGATGCGGCACACCAGTCCCGCGATGGCTGCGGACGGCGCGACCACCGGCTTCGGCGACCAGGTCTTCCAACAGCTGCTCAAGGAGCGGGTGATCTTTCTCGGCACCCAGGTCGACGACACCTCGGCCAACACGATCTGTGCGCAGATGTTGCTGCTGGCGGCCGAGGACAGCGAGCGCGACATCTTTCTCTACATCAATTCGCCGGGCGGCGTGATCAGTGCCGGCATGGCGGTCTACGACACGATGCACTACATAGGAAACGACGTGGCGACCGTCGGCCTCGGTCTCGCCGGGTCGATGGGACAGTTCCTGCTCTGTGCCGGCGCGCCCGGCAAACGGTACGCCCTGCCGCACACCCGGATCATGATGCACCAGTTGTCCGGCGGGATGGGCGGCAGCGCCGCCGACATCGCCATCCAGGCGGAGAACATGCTGCACATCAAGCGGACGACGATCGAGCGGATCGCGTTCCACACCGGGCGCACCCGCGAGGAGATCGAGCAGGACTCCGACCGGGACCGGTGGTTCACCGCAGAGCAGGCCCGCGAGTACGGCATCATCGACCAGGTGATCGCCACCACTGCGCAGCTGTCCGCCGTTGGCGTCTCCAGCTGACCGGGCGAGCCAGGACGGAGACTTTCGATGCTGCTGCGACAGGTCATCGGGCGGGTGCTGCGCCGGCTCCGGCAGGACCAGGGTCGCACCCTGCAGGACGTCGCCCGCGCCGCCGGCCTGTCCACGGCGTACCTGTCGGAGCTGGAGCGTGGACGCAAGGAACCGTCCTCGGAGATGTTGGCGTCGATCTGCCGGGCGCTCGGCGTCGCGCTGGAGGAGCTGTTGGCGCAGGCGATGCAGGAGCTGACCCGCAGCCGTCCGATGGCCACCGTCCGCTGTCGACGATCTGTCCGGCCCTCGGGCGGGTCTCCGTCGGCCACCCGAGGGCGACGGGGACGGGTGGGTCCGTCCGCCGGTCGGCCGGGCGAGCGGTGGGCCGGCCGGCTGGTGGCCGACCCGCCGCTCGCGGCGCAGCGGCGGGTCGGCCAACAGCACAGGTTTAGAAGCAGGCCACCCCGTTGACGGTGATCAGCTCCGGTGCCGGGTTGGCTCCGCCGGCGGTGGTGGCGTTCAGCCCGAACATTGCCGTCTCGCCGGGCTCCAGCCGGCCGTTGTAGGTCTCGCTGCGGGCCGTCACCGTCGCCCCGCTCTGGCTGACCTTGGCCATCCACGCCTCCCGGAGCCGCTGGTCACCGGTGAACGCGAAGCGGACCGTCCAGCCGTCGACTGTGGCGTCCCCGGTGTTGGTGATGTCGACCTGGGCGGTGAAGCCTCCGCCGCCGGCCCATTTGCCGTAGTTGATGTACTCGGCCCGGCAGCTCAACGGCGCCGGTGCCGGCACCGCGTCGCCCTGGTCGGCCAGGAAGGAGGCGATCCAGCTCAACGCCGAGTTCCAGTTGATCGCCACTTCGTTCGTCGCGTACGACTCGATGTCGTCGACGTAGCAGAACATCGGCGCGCAGCCTTCCAGCAGGTCCCGGGCGAACGGGTCGTCCAGGCCGGCGTTGGCGCCGCCGGCGATCGACCCGGCCGGCGGGATCGGCAGGTCGGGGTCGAGCTGGTTGCCGAAGATCCGGCTGTGCTGGTTGCGCGGGTACACCGAGCCCCAGCCGGTAACGTACGAGTGGTTCAGCGCGTTGCGACCGAAGATGTAGTCCATCGCCTGCACGGCACCGTCGCGGTACCCGGTGTCCCCGGTCATGTCGTACGCCGTGGCGAGCACCACCGCATTGTTGATGATGTTGCTGTTGGCACCCCAGAAGTAGGCACCCCGGTGGCCCGGCATCGGCAACCCGTACGCCTGACTGTCCCCAGTATCGAGGTAGGAGTCGGCGGCGGCCACCACCGAGGCACGGATCCGGTCCCGCTCCTGCGGGGCGAGCCCGTTCGGCACGGTGGCCAGGTCGAGCCGGCCGAGCGCGGCGGTGGAGCCCCAGCCGAAGCCGGTCGCGTCGAAGACGTCCCGGGTGTGGTGCGGCGAGGCGGTGACGTCGTCGAGGTAGCTCTGCTCGCCGGTGGTCAGGTACATCTCGGCCGCCGCCCAGTAGAACTCGTCGCTGACGTCACCGTCGCTGTAGGCGCCACCACCGTTGCCGTCGGCCGGGTCGGCGAGCCGGGCCGGGTTGGCCTTGGCAGCCGCGTAGGCCGTCGTCGCCGCAGTCCGGCACTGGTCGGCGAACGCGGTGTCGTACGGGGCGTACAGCCGGGCGCACTGGGCGGTGACGGCCGCCAGGTTCAGCGTGGCTGCGGTCGACGGCGGGTGCAGCTCCCGCAGCTCCGGGTCGTCCTCCGGCTGCAGCGGCAGGCCGGTCCAGTTCCGGTCGTGGATCTTGTGGTGCGCCATCCCGGCGAGCGGTTCACCGGCCGGCACCTGCATCCGCATCAGGAACTCCAGCTCCCAGCGGGCCTCGTCGAGGATGTCCGGCACGCCGTTGTCCCGCTCGGGCACCCGCAAGGTGCCGTCGCCGAGCCCGGCCCCGCCGTCGGCGCTGGGCGCGGTCTTGGTCCGCTCGAACGCGCTGAGCAGCTGGTAGGTGGCGATGCCACCGTTGACCACGTACTTGCCGTGGTCGCCGGCGTCGTACCAGCCGCCGCGTACGTCGAGTCGGTAGTCGCAGACGCCGGGCTGGCACGGCACGTCGATGTCGCCCTGGTTGGGCGCGACGCCGACATGGCCGGCGGGGCGGGCGTACTCCTCGCCGACCAGGTCCGCGTCGATGGCGATGCCGCTGCGCTGGATGTAGAAGAACTGCAGCGCGTCGGAGCGCAGCTGGTGGTAGATGTCGCCGGAGATGGCGAACGGGTAGCTGGTCTCGCCGTCGGTGACCAGGGTGAACCCGGTGCCGGTGCCCCGGTACGCGGAGAAGTCGATGCTGTGCGTCTGCTCGCCGGAGGCGCTGTCCAGCCCACGTACGGTGCTGGTGCCGCTGGCCACGACCGTCCCGTCGGCGTCGTGCAGTTGCCAGTCGAGCGGCTCGGTGGCGTCGGTGACGACGGTGGCGTTCTTGGGTCCGCCGGGCAGGTAGCCGACCTGGTTCACCCGTACCCGTGGCCCGGTGTCCGGCATGTACGGCGGCTCCTCCTCGCCGCCGCGCAGCGAGACGTCGTCCAGGCAGAAGGTGTATTCGTCGGCGTTGCCGCCGACCTGGAAGGCGAGCTGGGCCCGTTCGGTGTCCTCGCTGGCGACGAAGGTCGCCTCGACCCGCGAGGGTTCGGCGGTCAACGCCAGGTCGCGGCCGAAGTAGCCGGTGTACGGGTCGGCACCGAGCTGGACCACCGCCCGTACGGCGGCGGCCGGTTCGGCGGACGCCGTGAAGCCGATGGTGTACTCCTCGCCGGTGATCAGCGGCAGGCCCTCCTGCAGGATGCCGGCGTCCCACGGGTTGGCCAGCCCGGTCGGGACGGTGGCGCAGAGCCGTCCGTCGACCACCCGGGGGCTGGTGGTGCCGTAGCTGATCCAGCTGTCGGTGCCGTTGCTGAAGTCGCCGTTGGTGATCTGCTCCGGCCCGCCGGGTGGGGGACCGACAGTGTCGTCGCTGAGCAGCGAGACGTCGTCCAGGCAGAGGGTGTAGTCGGCGGCGCCGCCGCCGAGTTGGAAGGTGAGGGTGCCGTCGGGGGAGTCGAGGTTGGCGGTGAACTCGTAGGTGAACGTCTCGGCGTCTGGCCCGAGGTCGAGCTCGCGGCTGAGCACGGTGGTGTAGGGCTCCGCGTTGAGCTGAACGTTTGCCCGTACGGACGCGGGAACGTCGCTGGCGGCCGTGAAGGCCAGTCGGTACGCGGCACCGTCGATGAGTTCGATGCCGTTGTGTCCGATGCTGGCGTCCCACGGGTTGGTGGTGCCGCCGGGCACGCTGGCGCACAGTTGGCCGTCGGTGGCGGCCAGGGTGACGTTCTCGGTGCCCCACCAGGGGGCTGTTCCGTCGTCGAAGGTGCCGTTGACGATATGTTCGCGTTCCTCGGCGTACGCCGTCGTCACGGTCAGGGTGGTCAACGCCAGGACGCTGGCACTGGTGCCGGCGAGCAGCGCGACCGTCCGGCGTCGTCTGGATCGGGTCACGGGGTTCCTTCCGCGCGGGGGACTGGGAGCGCTCCCATTGATCTGAGACGATGTTGCCAGGGCGTTACCGGCGTGTCAATCACGTCATGTGTGGCGGGTCGCGCGACCGGTGCTAGGTGTCCGTTATGCGGTATTTAGTAGTTTATGCCCAGCGGGCGGCTGTGATTCTCCATGATCTTTAACATCTGCATGCTGATCTACTAGAGACATTTCGGCCCTGTTCCTGGCAGGCTGCCAGCCATGACCCTGAAGCTGCGTTCCGCGGCGGTGACCGACCGCGGCCTGATCCGGAGCGGGAACCAGGACTCCGTGCACGCCGGCGACTGGCTCGTCGCCGTCGCCGACGGCATGGGTGGGATGGCCGCCGGGGATCTGGCGAGCAAGATCGCGATCGAGGCGATCGCCCCGCTCGATGCGGCCGTCGCGGACGATGAACTGGTACCGAGGCTGCAGTCGGCGGTCGAGACCGCCAGCGCCGGAATCCGGCAGGCGATAGCCGAGGATCCGGCGCGGGAGGGGATGGGAACGACCCTGACCGCCCTGCTCTTCGCCGGGTCCGGCGTGGCGATCGCACTGGCACATATCGGCGATTCGCGGGCGTACCTGCTGCGGGGCGGCGCGCTGGAGCAGGTCACCCGGGACGACACGTTCGTGCAGATGCTGGTCGACGAGGGCGTCATCACTGCCGAGCAGGCCGCCAGCCATCCGCGCCGAGCGGTGGTCACCCAGGCGTTACAGGGGGAGAACGTCAACCCCGCCTACCAGGTCTTCGAACCGCAGACCGGCGACCGTTGGCTGCTGTGCAGCGACGGGCTGTCGAACGTGGTGCGGGCGGAGAGCATCGCCGAGGTCCTGGCCACCTACGCCGACCCGCAGGCGGGCGCGCAGCGGCTGGTCGACCTGGCGATCCGGGCCGGCGGGCCGGACAACATCACCGTGGTCATCGGCGACATCACCGAAGTCACCGGCGACATCACCGGGTAACGGTCGCCGAGACGCCGGCTGCGGCCGGCCCGGGAGGTCGGGGCCGGCCGCAGCCGGTGGGAGCCTTCAGCGTGGGTCGCAACCAGGCGGCGGGCACCGTCGGACCCACCGATCGGGCCGATCAGTACGTCGACTGCAACTGCCCGCGGAGCTTGGTCAGTGCCCTGGCGAGCAACCGCGACACGTGCATCTGGGACACGCCGATCTGATCGGCGATCTGCGACTGGGTCAGGTTGCCGTAGAAGCGCAGGGTGAGGATGCGCTGCTCGCGTTCGTCGAGGGTGGCCAGCGCTGGGCCGAGCGCGACCCGCAGCTCCGCCAGCTCGTACTCGCGGTCCTCGGCACCGAGCATGTCGGCCAACTCGGTGGCGCGCTCGCCGTCGCCGGTCGGTGTGGACAGCGACACCGCGTTGTACGCGCGGGCACCTTCCAGGCCTTCGAGCACCTCCTCCTCGGTGATCCGCAGGTGTGCGGCGATGTCGGCGACCGTCGGTGACCGGCCCAGCGTCTGCAGCAGGGTGCTGTTCGCCTCCGAGATGCTCAGCCGTAGCTCCTGCAGCCGGCGGGGCACCCGGATGTCCCAGGTCCGGTCCCGGAAGTGCCGCTTCAGTTCACCGATGATCGTCGGGATCGCGTAGCCGGCGAAGTCGACGCCGCGCGCGGGGTCGAACTTGTCGATGGCCTTGATCAGGCCGACGGCTGCGGTCTGAGCGAGGTCGTCGGTTGGCTCACCCCGGCCGCTGTAGCGCTGGGCGAGGTGCTGAGCCAGCGGAAGCCATGCCTCGATGGCTCGGTCGCGCAGTGCCTCCCGGGACGGGTGACCGGGCGGCAGCGCCGCCATCGCGGCCAGCAGATCGGCTGCGCTGTCCTCCGGTGCGGTCACCCGCCGGTCCAGTGTGGCCGGCGCTGTGATCGTCCGGTCCGGTGTCATCGTCCGGTCCACTGTATTCGGCTCGGCAAGTGTCGTCGGCTCGGTCACCGTGCGGTGTCCGGTCAGTGTCGCGGTCATGGTGGTCCTCCCTGCACCTCGTCCGCGGATATGGAAAGTGGTGCGTTCTGCTGTGTCCGCTAGGGTCTTTCGGCCTCCAACACTAACCCGGTCGGTCAATCAAAAGCTAGCCGAAAGTACGATGTATTTATCGCCCATGACAGATCAAGTCGGGCATTTCGCTGTGCACTCGCACCGCTTCCGGGCCCCGGTTACCCCGTTCAGGGTCAATGAAGCGCCACCAGCGCCTCGTGCTCGTCGACCGGTAGGTCGCCTGGGGCGACCGCGAGGACGGACATCCCGGTCAGCTCCGACACGCCGTCGAGGGCGGTCGCGAAGGCGACATCCGCCGCGTCCCGGCCGGTCGCGATCCGCACCATGCTGGGCCGGGGTGCCAGCCGGGTCGCGTCCCACACGTACCACCGGTCACCGACGGCGGCCTCGGCGACCAGATGGAAATCCATCGGAGCCAGGCCGGGTGCGTAGACCGCGACCACTCGCGCCGGGATGTCGACGGCCCGGCAGAGCGCCACCGTCAGGTGTGCGTAGTCGCGGCAGACGCCGACCCCGCTCAGCAACGTCTCGGCGGCGTCGGTGCCGGGCCCGCTCGCCCCGGCCGTGTACGAGGTCCGGCTGTGGACGTAGTCACAGATCGCCCGGAGGGAGTCGACGGAGTCGGGGTAGCCGGCGAACCGGGCGGCCGCGAATCCCGTCATCCGGTCCGACGGACAGTAGCGGCTCGGCCGGGTGTAGATGACGCGATCCAGTTGACTGACCGCTGACCCGGCCGCTGCCGGGGCCTGGTCCGACGCCGGAGGCGGCAGAGTGGTCACGCGGTACGAGACCGTGAGATCTCCGACCGGTGCACTTACCAGATGCTGACGGCCGCCGGCGGCCCAGCTCCCGTCGATCTCCGTCACGGCAACGTCGTCGCCGTCCGCGGTGCTCGCCACCAACCGGGCCGGCGGGGCCGGCCGGTACGCAGTGACCTGCAGTACCAGTGTGGCCGGCGCTTCGATGTGGTAGCTGAGCCGGCAGCCAATCTCTCCTGTAGCCGGAGTCGTCCGATGGTCACCTATCGCCCATTGGTACCCGTCGGACGCAATCGTCGCACCGGCTGCCGGGAGCGACCCCGTCACGTCCGGTGGATGGTTGAACCCTTGATCAGAGCGTACGCTGCAACCGGTGGATGTCTGGTCGGAGTCGATGACGCGGCCGCCAGCGCAACGCGCACATCGCCCGGAAAACCAGCGCAAAGCGCATATCGTCCGGAAATGAGGACTCCGATGCCAGCCATCACCGTCGACGACGTACTCGTACTGCCGCGCCTGCCGGCCCACGATCCGGCCGCCGGCACGATCCGGCCGGTCCACCGGGTCACCACCGCCCCCAGCGGCTTCGAGGGCGAGGGTTTCCCCGTCCGCCGGGCGTTCGCCGGCGTGCCGGTCGGCGAGCTCGACCCGTTCCTGCACCTGGACCAGATGGGCGAGGTGGAGTACGCGCCGGGTGAGCCGAAGGGCACCGCCTGGCACCCGCACCGCGGCTTCGAGACTGTCACGTACATCATCGACGGGATCTTCGACCATCAGGACTCGCACGGTGGTGGGGGCACGATCACCGACGGGGACACCCAGTGGATGACCGCCGGTTCCGGACTGTTGCACATCGAGGCACCACCGGAACACCTGGTCGCCAGCGGCGGGCTCTTCCACGGTCTCCAGCTGTGGGTCAACCTGCCCCGGTCGAAGAAGTTGGCTTCGCCCCGGTACCAGGACATTCGGGGCGACCAGGTCGCCCTGCTCAGCACCCCGGACGGAGGAGCGCTGATCCGGGTGATCTCCGGCTCGGTCGCCGGGAACGACGGTCCCGGCTCCACCCACACCCCGATCACCATCAGCCATCTGACGGTGCAGCCGGGGGCGCAGGTGGACCTGCCCTGGCGGGCCGACTTCAACGCGTTGGTGTACGTCCTGGGTGGTCGGGGATCCGTCGGCCCCGATCTGCGGCCCGTGCACACCGGTCAACTGGCTGTCCACGGGCCCGGCGACACGCTGCGGATCGCCGCCGACGTCCGACAGGACAGCCGCGTACCGCAGCTCGACGTGTACGTCATGGGCGGTCGGCCGATCCGGGAACCTGTCGCGCGGTACGGACCGTTCGTGATGAACACCCGGGCGGAGCTGCTCGCCGCGTTCGAGGACTACCAGGCAGGTCGACTGGGGGTGGTGCCGGCGGTCGACGTCCCGCACGGCACCGGTCAGCAGCTGCCACGTTGAGTTCACCGACGTGCTGACAGCCGGACTGGGCGGTCAGGACACCAGGAACACCCCGAGTACGCCCAGCACCACCATCACCAGGACCGCGAGGAGCAGTCCCTGTTCACTCTGGACGGTCCGGTTCGAGTAGGTCTGCTGGGGATCCGGGGTTACGATCTCGGTGCTCATCGTGCCTCCTCAGCGTGCTGCCCTGGCATCTCGACAATGACGGTAGGCGCCAGGCCGCGTCCGTGAATCCCGGAGCTGTGCCATCTGTGGGTGTCGCCGCAGCAACCGGGTACCCGGCCGGCCCCGCCCAAACACCCTCCTGGGAATAGCAAAGTGACGGGTGCCGGAGGCACGGGCAGGTGGTGGGGTGCCGGAGGTGCCGGCAGGTGGTGGGGTGCCGGAGCGGCGCGGGACAACACCCGGGGTGCCGTCCCGCCCCGCCACTCGTGATTGCCGGCTGGGGCCGGCCCTCGTCAACGGGATGTGCGTCCGGCCTGCTGGGTCGACTCCCGTAGCACCTGGTGGGCCCGGTCGGCGTATTCGGCGTCGACCGTCACGCCGTACTGGCTGGCCTGTAGCAGGCTGCGGGAGGAGAAGTCCCGCCGGCCTCCGGTCATCGCGTGCGCCACCGCACCGAACACGGCACCCCAGACCGCACCGATCACCACGGCGGTGACGATGATGCCCAGCCAGTTCACCACCGCGAAGATGCCGATCAGCAGGCCGATGAACAGTCCGAACCAGGCGCCGGTGCCCGCGCCGGCCAACGCTGCCCGGCCGGTGGTGAGTCGGCCGGTGACCTCTTCCACCAGCCGCAGGTTGGTGCCGACGATGGCGGTGCGTTCCACCGGGAACCGGTTGTCCGACAGCCGGTCGACGGCGCGCTGCGCGGAGGCGTAGTCCGGATGGCTGGCGACGGTCACACTGGTCCGTGCGGGACCGCCGTTCTGTGGCGCGGCACCGGGTGCGGTGGCTGGTCCGGCTGGTCCGGCCGGCAGGTTGCTGGCCGGGAAGTTGGCGGTGTCGCCGAACATGCCCGGCGACGGATTATCCGTACGGGTCGTGGATCTGGTCATGTTTGGCCTCCTCTCCTCGGCAGGAGTGCCCGGTGAGCCGCCCGGGTAACCCGGTCCCCGCACGGACTTCGGCCCCTCCCGATGCCGGG
Source organism: Solwaraspora sp. WMMA2059 (assembly GCF_027497315.1). Taxonomy (GTDB): domain Bacteria; phylum Actinomycetota; class Actinomycetes; order Mycobacteriales; family Micromonosporaceae; genus Micromonospora_E. The sequence goes on from NZ_CP114908.1 coordinate 2,054,406, forward strand.
AGGGGCCGAAGTGTACCTGGGGATCCTGACTTGGGCGTCAGCTCGCGCAGGCCGCGCCGTTGAGGGTGATGTTGCTCAGCGGCGGCAGGGTGCTGCCGGAGAAGGTCCCCTGGAAGCCGATGCTGACGGTGGCACCGGAGGCCAGTGAGCCGTTCCAGGCAGCGTTGCGGACCGTGATCTGGCTGCCGGACTGGGACCAGTCGCCGTTCCAGCCGTTGCTCAGGCTGACGTTGGATCCTGCGGTGAAGGCGAGGGTCCAACTGCTGACCGAGCCACCGGTGTTGGTGATCCGGACATCCCGGGTGAAGCCGCCAGGCCACTGGTTCGTGGTGTAGCTGACGCTGCAGGCGCCGGCCGGCGGGTTCGTGGTGGGCGGCGGAGCGGTGGTGGGCGGGGGTGCCGTGGTGGGCGGGGGTGCCGTGGTGGGCGGGGGTGCCGTGGTGGGCGGCGGAGCCGTGGTGGGCGGTGCGGTCGTCGGCGGTGCGGTGGTCGGCACAGGGCCGGCCGCAATCGCCAGGTCGTACGCCCGTTGCGGTACGAACTGGCCCGCGTTTGCGATGCAGCCGTCAGCTTCGCCGGGCAGTTTCACCCAGAGGTATGCCTCGATCTTGCTGTCGCCGGTGTTGGTGGTGCTCGCCGTGCCGATGGCCCGACCTTCCGGGTCGCACCACTCGGAGCCGAGCGGGCCGTTGCCGTTACGGCTGGTGTCGATGACCGCGGTGAGGTGGTTGGCACCGGTGGCGCTGATGACCGCCTTGACGTAGTTGACTGCCTCGCTGGTGCTGCGGTAATTGGACACGTTGCTGGAGATGCCGTCCGCGCTGTTCGCCACGTCCGCACCGACCAGCAGGCCCGCCATCGTCGACGGGGCGTGCCAGGCCGAGTGTCCGGCGTCGAAGAACACCTTGGCCTGGGACGATCCCGCCTTGAGCGCCCTGCCGGCGTAGGCCATCGAGGCGCGTACCTCGGCCTGCTCCGACTGGCTCATGCAGGTGCCCATGAGGGCGAGCACGTCGGGCTCGAGCACGATGTATGCGGGCCGGTTGCCGAGCCCGGCCGCGACCTGGTCGACCCACTGCCGGTAGGCGCTGTGGTTGGGCGCGCCACCGCTGCTGTGGTTGCTGCAGTCGCGGTTGGGGATGTTGTAGACCACCATGATCGGGATCTTGCCGGCCGCGGCGGCGGCACCCACGAAGGCGTCGACCTGGCCGCGTACCTCGCTTGGGTTGTACTGGGTTAACCAGCGGCCCTGGGGCACCGAGGCGATCCGGTCGCGGATGACATTCGCCCGGTAGTCACCGGGGTTCGCCGCCACCCAGCGAGCGGCCGAGGTGTCCGGGTCGACGTAGAAGGCGGAGTCGGCGGCCTGGGCTGCCGTGGGCTGCAGCAGCCCGACACCGACCGCGGTGGCCGCTGTGAACGCCATGACGGCGGCGGCGCCAACTGCGGTGAGCGCAGATCTTCTGCGCATGCGTGCTCCCTCCGGATAGGGACGATATATTGAGAGCGTTCAGTGGAAGCGCTCCCATGGATATCGACCACCGTACGGGGATGTTGCTGATATGTGAAGAGCTTGTGACGCCAACTGCCCCAAAGGCGGTATAAAGTGAAATATCAGACGCGGCCGGCAGTCGGGTCAGTCGAGCGGCGTGCGGAACTCCGGACGCACGGCGATGATCCCGAACGCGGCACCGAACGGGTCGGTCAACTGTGCGTAGGTACCCGGACCAGCCTGGTACGGACCAAAGGAGACCGTTCCGCCGAGCGCCTGGCAGCGCTGCACCGCCGCCTCGCAGTCGTCGACCTCGAAGGTCGTCCGCCAGTGCGCCGGAACCTGCGGCGGGTACATCTCGCCCATCTCGATCAGCCCGGCCACCTCACTGGTCTCCCGCAACCACTCCTGGTATCCGGACCCTTCGCTGTAGATGCTGGGTCGCGTGGTCCACCCGAAAACCGAGCCGTAGAAGGCCCCGGCACCGGCCACGTCCCGGGTGGCGAGTTCGTTCCAGCAGGTAGCGCCGGGCTCGCCGGTCACCTGCGCGCCCGGGAAGGCCCTCCGCTGCCAGAGCCCGAACACGGCACCCTGCGGATCGGCGATCAGGGCGAAGTGGCCCCGCTCGGCAACCGGGGCGGGCGGTGAGAGTGTCGATCCGGCGGCCCGGGCCACGCTTTCGACTGTCGCGGCCAGATCGTCCGAGGCGAGGTAGGTCAGCCAGGCCGCCGGCTGGCCTGTGGCGAGGGGCGGGGCGAGCCCAGCGACGGCCATGTCTCGCAGGTGGAACTCGACACCGGTGCTGTTCGGCTCGTCAACCGGCTTCCACCCGAACAGTCCGTGGTAGAAGTCGCTCGAACCCGCGGTGTCGCTGGTGCGTAGTTCGGACCAGCAGGGGGTTCCCGTGGCGTAGCCTCTGATTCGCACCGCTTTGTACCTCTTCGCGTCGTTTATCCGATTGGCGTAGTCAGTTACCCTACGCCACGGAGACGCCCGCTGCGACTCGGCTGAATGGCCCAATTGATGTCACTTTGGGTAAACATCGGAGTTACGAGTCGATCGGCAACATGATCTCGAACCACACGGTTGAACCGCGTACCGAGGGGTCCGTGCCCCAGGTGTCGCTCAACTGCTCGATCAGACCCAGACCCCGGCCGCGGCTACTCAATGTGTCGATGTGCGCCCGACTGACCGTGCCCCGGGTGCCACTGTCAGCTACCGAGACGAGTAGCCGCTCCTGGCTGAGATCGATCTCGACCCGTGCCTCGGTGCCGGCGTGCAGCAGGGCGTTCGTGGTCAACTCGCTGGCACAGAGCACCGCCGGCCCGATCACCGACTCGGGAACCTGCCACCCGGCCAGTTGGCCGGCCAACCAGTGCCGTACTCGGCTCGGTGCGATCGGCTCGGCAGGAACCAGCAACCCCGCCGACCGGCTCGGCGCGGCCGCATGCTCCACCGCGAGTACCGCCACGTCGTCGTCGGTGGTACCGGGCACCGCCGCACTGGCCACCGCGCAGAGATTGCGCGGATCGCTGGTGCTGGTCTCGGCGACGGCTGCGGCCAGAGCGGACATCCCGTCGCCGAGATCCTGACCGCGTCGTTCCACCACGCCGTCACTGAACATCAGCAGCGTGTCGCCGGGGCGCAGCTCGACCCGGGTCGGTCGCCGTGGCCCGGCCAGACCGAGTGGCGGCCCGGGCGGCACCGGGACGAACTCGGCGCTCGCGGTGGTCGACGACCAGCGTCGTATCAGCGGAGCGGGATGACCAGCGCTGGACACGGTCAACCCGCCGGTCGCCGGATCGAGCACCCCGTACAGCACGGTCACGAACAGTTCCTCGTTGCGGCTCTCCGCGCCAAGGCTGTGCACCAGCCGGTCCAGCCCGTTCAGCACCGCCGTCGGCTCCGGTTCGGCCAGCGCGAGCCCGCGCAGCGCGGCCCGGACCTGGCCCATCAGCGCCGCTGCCCGCACATCGTGCCCGACGACATCGCCGAGCACCACGGCCAGCCCGCCATCGGGAAGCCGGAACGCGTCGTAGAAGTCGCCGCCGGCCGAATTGCCGTCCACCCCCGGGTCGTAGCGTGCGGCCAACCGCAGCAGCGGCAGGTCCGGCAACTGCTCCGGCAGCATGCTGCGCTGCAGCAGTTGAGCCGTACCATGCTGGGTCTCGAACCGCCGGGCTCGCTCGGCCGCCTGGGTGACCAGTTCGGCGACGGCCGAAAGCAGTGCCCGTTCGGCCGGCGCCCACGAATGTGGATCTCGGTACCCGAAGGTGATTCCACCGCGTAGTGATCCGGCTCGCAGCGGCAGGGCGGCGAGCGCCGTCACCAGCTCGTCGTGCCGGTCCGTGGCGTACCGGGCGAGCGGCCGGCCCTCCCCGGTGAACCGGGGGACACCGGTGCCGGCGACGGTGGCCAACGGGGTGGCCGCGTCCCGGGGGATGCGGCGCCACACCGGAGGCAACCGCTCGTCGGCTTCGTCGAGCAGCTCACCGCGGACCCGGCGGACCACCCGCCACCCGCCACCGTCGTCGATGCCGAGCGCCACCTGATCGACGTCGAGCGAGGCCAGGCCGTACCGCAGCGCGACCCGGGCGACGTCGTCGAGGGTGAGTGTGCCGGCCAATGCCGAGGTCAGCTCGCTGAGGCTCTGCAACCGGTGGGTGATGGTGCCGGTCTCGGTCGCGACTGAGAGCATCCCGACGATCCGCCCGTCGCTGTCCCGGACCGCCGAGTAGCCACGAGTGAATGCCGTACCGCCGAACGGGCCCGACTCGCCGGTGCCAAACGGTGCCACGGCCTCCGACTCGAGGAACGGTTCGCCGGTGCGGTAGACCCGTGCCACCACGTCGCCGACGCCCGGCCGGTGCCACGCGTCGGCGAACACCGCGGCGGCGGGCTGGGCGAACGCCTCCGGGTGCTTGGCACCGAGCAGCTCCGCGTAGGCGTCGTTGTAGATCATCAGGAAGTCGTCGCCGTAGACCAGAGCCATTGGCACCGGTGAAGCGAGCACCAACTCGACCGCTGCCCGTACCGCAGGATCCCAACCATCCGACCGACCGAGCGGCGTGCTCGCCCAGTCATGCCGGTCGACTTGCCCGGCTGGTACGGCGTTGTCCGGTGCGGCGTTGTCCGGGTTGGTGCCGGCCGGGGTGGCGGAACGCGCAGCCGGAACCCCCGACGGGGTGTCCCGGGTCTGCCCGGCGGTGCCTGCCATGGGTGGCAGCCTATCCGGGGCCGCCGTCGGCGGGTGGCGTGGACCGGCGCAAGGTGGGTATGCGGGCCGGCGGTAGGCGATGCAGCGCGTCCGTACGACAACGAGGCGACGCATCGGTAGATGAGCCGGAGAGGGGGGACCGGATGTCCTCGACGTACGCGTCGGCGCAGGTCGACATCGGCAACGCGCTGACTGACATGTGGCGGTCCGTGATACTTTTCGTGCCCCGGGCCATCGCGTTCATCGCGATTCTGGTGGTCGGATGGTTGATCGCACGGGCAGTGCTGAAGGGCGTCGACAAGGCGCTCGAACGGGTCGGGTTCGACCGGGCGGTGGAGCGCGGCGGCATCGGCAAGGCCTTGGAACGGACCCGGTACGACGCCAGCGACATCCTGGCCCGGTTGGCGTACTACGCGGTGCTGCTGTTCACCCTGCAGTTCGCGTTCGGAGTCTGGGGGCCGAACCCGATCAGCGACCTGATCAGCGCGGTTGTGGCGTGGCTGCCGCGGGCGTTCGTCGCGATCGTCATCGTGGTCGTCGCCGCTGCCATCGCGACCGCGGTACGTGACCTGGTGTCGGGTGCGCTCGGCGGGCTCTCCTACGGCCGGCTGCTGGCTACCGCCGCGTCGGTGTTCATCGTCGCGCTCGGCGTCATCGCCGCGTTGAACCAGGTCGGCATCGCCACCACGGTCACTACCCCGGTGCTGATCGCGGTACTCGCCACCATCGCCGGTGTGCTGATCGTCGGCGTCGGCGGTGGCCTGGTCCGACCCATGCAGCAACGGTGGGAGGGCTGGCTGACCCGGATGGCGGAGGAGTCACAGGCGATGCGGGACAGCGCGCAGGCGTACCAGGCCGGCCGGGACGACGCCGGTGGCCGGATGAACGAACCGACGCAGGTGATTCCGCAGACCCAGCAGGCGCCGGCGATGTCCGGTGGCCGGGAGGCGGCCAGCGGTCGGGGCATGGCCGGCCCGGGCGCCAACCGGCCCGGTGGTATGACCGGACCGGGCGGAACGTCCCGCGGTTGATCCGTCCGGTCGGGCCGGTGAGCCGGTACGGGCCGGGGTCAGCGCGGGGCCGCGCCGCTGATCCCGGCCAGCTGGCAGACGGCGACCAGCCGCAACGTCACCCAGTCGACCGTCGTCCACTGGGTGGTCGGCCCGACCACCGGGGGGCGCCAGCCGGCCTCGGTGGCCGCGTCGCGCACGCCATCGGCGTACCGGGCCAGCGTCACCGGGCTGAGCGGACGCAGATCCGCGAACAGCCGGTCCCGGATCGCGGCGGCGTGCTGATCCAGCTCGGCCAGCAGGCCGGGCAGGACTGCGGCGGCGGCCAGGCCGGCGGCGCCGAGCGAGGTGTGCAGATCGGCCAACGAGGTCTGCGCCGCCCTTCGGGCGGCCGGGACGGCCAGCATGCCGTGCGGGGCGGCGGGGAACGGACTCATGTGCGGTGCCCGCCCGGCTACTCGACGCGTCGGATGTCGGCCGGGGCCGGGCGGCGGCGGGCCGCGTCGTCGGCGAGGATCACCGTGGCCACCATCAGCGCCACGCAGACGCTGAACAGCCAGGAGCCGTCCGGCAGCAGGTAGGCGGAGACCGGCGCCTGGATCGCGGTCAGCAGGAAGCCGAGCCAGGCCCAGCGTCGCTGGCGCGGCGTGAGGAATCCGGAGGCGGTGGGGCGCATCCGAAAAGTCTCGCTCGGATGATCCTCACCGCCGTCAGCCGATCGGACGAGGTTGGCTGACCGATGCGTCAGGGGCCGGACTGGCGACCGACTGGCGACGTCAGTGCGGACCGGTCCGGCCGGTGGTCGACGGCCGGTACGGCCGCTCGGGGTCGGTCGTCGCCGGTCCGCCCGGGCGGCCGCCGGTCCGGTCCACCGCTTCCGCGTCGTGGCCGAACTCCTCCTCGGCCGCGGCGTCGTTGCCCGTCATGTCGTCGACCTCACCGTCGCCCGCTGGTGCGGCTACGGCCCGCTCCAGCTCACGGATCGGCAGCCGGTCCTCGTCGCGCCAGACTTCGTCTGCGGAATCAGTCATGCCGGCCGGGTTACCCGGCCGGGCTGTCGCCAAACAGGGGCCGGCGGACGAGTACGGCTTGCGGCCGGACCCGGCCGGTGGCTGAGCGGGGCCGGCGGACGCGGCCGGGGCGGGTGGGCCGGTTTCGGCCCACCCGCCCCGGCCGTCAGGCCCACCGGTCGGCCGGCTCGGGAGGAGTCACCGCCGGCCGGCGGGCGCTGTTCGAGGTGCGGTGGTCGGTCGAATTGTCACGGCTGCGGTCGGGGGACCTCGCCACGCCAGGCCCCGGTCTCCACGCCGTGCCGGCTCTCGATGAAATCCTTGAAGCGCTTCATATCACCCTTCACCCGGCGGTCCACGATGCCCAGCTTGTCGCCGGCCTGCTCCGCCACTCCCTCCGGGTCGAACTCCATCTGCGCGGTGACCCGGGTGTGGGCATCGTCCAGGCGGTGGAACGTGATGACACCGGCCTGCTTCACCCCGCCGGTCGCGGTCCAGGCGACCCGCTCGTCGGGAATCTGCTCGGTGATCTTCGCGTCGAACTCACGCGACACCCCGGCGATCTCGGTCGTCCAGTGCGTCAGCGTCTCCGACACTTGAGTCACCTCGGAGACGCCCTCCATGAACTGGGGGAACTCCTCGAACTGCGTCCACTGGTTGTACGCGGCGCGTACCGGCACCGCGACATCGACGTACTTGGTCACTGCTCCCATGTGAGTCCCTCCTCTACTTCCGCCGGGCCGCAGGCGGCGCGGTCACCAGCGGGTCGTCTCGTTGGCATGGCCGAGTTCGGCCCACACCTCGGACACCGTCTGGAACGTGCGACCCGGCGGCAGCTGATCGATCTCGTCGAGCACGTCGTCGGGTGCCTCGTTCTCCAGCGCGCTGTCGCGCAGCGTGCTGCGGTCCCCGGGCAGCGCCGAGAGGTTGATGTAGCGGCCCAGCCTGCTCCGCTGCTCGACCTCCTCGCTGGTCATGCCCTGCGGCGTACCGGAGCGGTTGTCGCCGGCCGGAACCGCAGCCGGCTCCGGCTGGTCCTCGCCCGGGGGCTCCGCCTCGTGCCACTCCTCGGCCCGGCCTCCGGTGGTGCCCTGCGTGGTCCCACGGGTGTCGTGGGCCATGCTGTCGTCCACCCGGGGACTGTGCTTGCTGTTGCCGCGTTCCATAGCTGTTTGACTACCCGTGAGCGGCGTGGCTAAACCGGCGTGCGTGGCGGCAGCACCGGGTCGGCCGGTTCCGACTCACCGGCCTGGGCGGCCCGGCCGCGCTGCACCTCCGCGTTGATCTCGACGCCCAGCATCACCGCCAGGTTGGTCAGGTAGAGCCAGACCAGGAATGCGATCACCGCGCCGAGGCTGCCGTAGGTCACGTCGTATGAACCGAAGTACGCGACGTAGGTGCCGAACCCGGCGGAAGCCAGCGCCGCCAGCAGCAGGGTCACCACGCCGCCGACGGCCAGCCAGCGAAGCCTCGGCTGGCGGACGTTGGGAGCGAACCAGTACAGAAGAGACAAAAGCGTCGTGACGATGGCGATCAGCACCGGCCATTTGAGCAGACTCCAGGCGGTACGCGGGGCCTGGCCCAAACCGAGCCGGTCACCGAGCGCATCGGTGACCGGGCCGCTGACGATCAGCATCACGGCGACCAGCGCGAGCAGCATCAGCCCGGCGGTGGTCAACCCGAGTTGCTGCGGCTGCAACCGGTAGAAGGGGCGACCTTCGGCCACCCCGTAGATGGCGTTCGCTGCGCGGGTGAACGCCCGAACGTACCCCGACGCGGACCACAGTGCGGCAACCAGGCCGAAGCTGAGCAGCACACCGGCGGAACTGCGCTGGGCGACCACCCCGTCGATGATGTCGACGAAACCCTCGTCGCCCACCACCGCCCCGGCTCCGAGCTCCTCGGCCAGGCCGACCACGGTGTCCACCGTGCGTTCACCGTCGGAGACCAGACCGACCAGGGCGACGACCACGATCAACGAGGGGAACAACGCGAGCACCCCGTAGTAGGTCAACGCGGCGGCCCAGTCCACGCAGTTGTCCCGGACGAACCGGCGTCCGCTGCCGACCAGCACGGCGCGCCACGTCGTCAACCGGATCTCGCGTAACCGCGCCGGCCGTGCCGGACTGCTCACCAGCGGCCGTCCGGTCCACCCGGGGCCTGCAGATGCAGCACCTTGACGACGGTCATCTCGTCGAGCAGTTCCGGTCCGAATCCGAGGCCCTCGCCGCTGCCGCGCCGGGGGTGCGCGGCACCGCCCGGCGCTCCACCGAACACCGAGTTGATCTTCACGGTGCCCACCGGCAGTTCGCGCCAGGCCCGCTGCGCGTGGCTCATGGACCGGGTCAGCACGGTCGCCGACAGGCCGTACGGGGAAGCCGCCGCCCGGGACAGCGCCTCGTCGAACGACCCCACCGTCATCACCGGGGCGACCGGGCCGAACGTCTCCTGCCGCATCACCGCCATGTCATCTGTGCATCCGGTCAGCACCGTCGGCGGGTAGAAGGCACCGGGCCCGTCCGGGATCCGGCCCCCGCACCGCGCCGTCGCCCCGGCCGCCAGCGCCGCCGAGACCTGCGCATGCACCTGGTCGCGGTGCCGGCGGTCCACCAGCGGACCCAGCTCGGTGTACGGGTCACGGGCAGGCCCCAACCGCATCCCCGAGCAGAGGCCGGTGAGCGCCTCGACGAACGGCTCCGCCACCGTGCTGTGTACATAGATCCGCTCCACGCTGACACATACCTGGCCCGAGTTGGCCAACGCGCCGGCCGCCGCCTGCTGCGCGGCCCATCGCGGATCGACGCCCTCGTCGACGACCAGCGCGTCGCTGCCGCCGTTCTCCCGCAGCACCTTGGCCCCGGTCCGGGCGCACGCCTCGGCGACCGCCCGCCCGGTGTCGGTCGCCCCGACGTGGGCGACCAGGTCCACCCCGTCGGAGGCGGCGATCCGGGCACCGACGCCCCCGTCGCCGGTCAGCAGGGCGAAGACCCCGTCGGGAACCTCGTCGGCGACCATCCGGGCGAGCAGCGCGCCGGTCGCCGGGCAGCGTTCACTCGGCTTGTGCACCACCGTGTTGCCGGTCACCAGCGCCGCGCCGAGCAGCCCGCAGGCCACCGCTACCGGGTCGTTCCACGGCGTCAGCACCGCCACCACCCCACGCGGCACGTACGCCATCAGATCCAGGGCGGCCGGGTCGCCGGCCAGCGCCCGACCCCGGTGCACCGGCCCCAGTTCGGCGTACTGCCGCAGGGTCGCGACACCGGCAGCGATCCCGGCCCGAGCCCCAGCCAACGGCTTGCCCATCTCCGCACTCTGCGCCTCGGCCACCTGGTCGGTGGCACCGGCCAGAGCGTCCGCGATTCGTCGCAGCGCGGCGGCCCGATCCGCCGCCGGTGTCGCAGCCCACCCCGGCGCCGCCTCGCGGGCCGACTTCACCGCCGTGTCGACGTTCGCCTCGGTGGCGAGCGGACTGCGGCTGACCGGGGTGCCCTCGGACGGGTCCTCGACGACGATCTCGGCACCGTCGCCGAACCGCCCCCACCCACCGTCGATGAACTGCTCCACGTCGTACATCCGGCGGTCGTTCCCGGAGGTCGCGCCGGTAAACGTTTGGCCGCGCCCGGCCGGGGTAGCCGCGCGGAGATGGCAGAAACGGATGTGGAGACGGCGGACGCGGTCGTCATCGGCGCCGGACACAACGGCCTGGTCGCCGCCAACCTGCTCGCCGACGCCGGCTGGGACGTGCTGGTCCTGGAGGCGACCGGGGCGCCGGGTGGTGCGGTCCGGTCCGCCGAGGTGACCGCCCCCGGCTATCTCAGTGATCTGTACAGCTCGTTCTATCCGCTCGGATTCGCCTCGCCGGTGCTGCGGGAGCTGCGGCTGGCCGAGTTCGGGCTGCGCTGGCGGCACGCTCCGGACGTCTTCGCCCACCTGCTGCCGGACGACCGCGCGGCGGTGGTCAACCTGGACCCACGGCGGACCGCCGAGTCGCTGGAAGCATTCGCCGACGGCGACGGCGAGCGCTGGCTGTCGGCGTACGCCGAGTGGCGGGCCGTGTCGGCGCCGCTGATCGATGCGCTGTTCACCCCGTTCCCGCCGGTGCGGGCCGGCGCCGCGCTGCTGCGCCGGCTCCGGACCGCCGGATCGCTGCGGCTGGCCCGGCGCCTGGTGCTGCCGGTCCGCCAACTAGGCCGGGAGACCTTCGCCGGCGCCGGCGGTCCGGCGCTGCTCGCCGGTTGCGCGCTGCACACCGACCTGGCCCCCGACGATGTCGCGTCCGGCGTGTACGGCTGGCTGCTGACCATGCTCGGTCAGGAGATCGGCTGGCCGGTACCGGCGGGCGGCGCGCAACGGATCACCGACGCGTTGGTCGCCCGGCTGCGTTCCCGGGGCGGCCGGCTGGTCACCGGCGCCGCCGCCGACCGGGTGCTGATCGCCCGCAGCCGGGCGGTCGGCGTGCGTACCGTCGACGGCCGGCGGTGGCGGGCCCGGCGGGCGGTGCTCGCCGACGTTCCCGCTCCGGCGCTGCTGCTCGACCTGGTCGGCGACCGGTGGCTGCCTCCCAGGATGGTCGACGACCTGCGCCGGTTCCGGTGGGACGGGTCGACGGTGAAGGTTGACTGGGCGCTCGCCGGCCCGATGCCGTGGCGCAATCCGGCGGTCGCCACCGCCGGTACCGTGCACCTCGGGGCCGACCTGGACGGCCTGACCCGGTACGCCGCCGAATTGGCCTGCGACGAGGTGCCCCGTGACCCGTTCCTGCTGCTCGGCCAGCTGACCACCACCGACCCGCAGCGATCGCCGACGGGCACCGAGTCGCTGTGGGCGTACACGCACCTGCCGCACCGGACCCGGTGGCACCCCGAGGAGATCGTCGAACACGTCGCGCGGATGGAGGCGGTGCTGCAGCGGCAGGCGCCGGGCTTCGGCGCCCTGGTCCAAGCCCGTCATGTGGCCGGTCCGGTGGACCTGCAGGAGCACAATCCGAGCCTGGTCGGGGGAGCGGTCGGTGGCGGCACCTCGGCTGCGTACCAGCAGCTGTTCTTCCGGCCGGTGCCCGGCCTTGGCCGCGCGGACACCCCGGTCGACCGGCTCTTTCTCGCCTCGGCGTCGGCGCACCCCGGCGGCGGGGTGCATGGCGCGCCCGGGTCGAACGCCGCGCGGGCGGCGCTGGTCCGCGACCGCGCGGCGACCGGGTGGATGTACGGGGCCGTGGTGTCGGCGGCGCAGCGGGCGGTCTACCGCTGAGCCGGTGTCGGAGCTCCGGCTGGAACCGCCGGGGTCACTGGCCGGGGGGACGCGGCCAGGACTCCTCAACCGGCGTCGGTGCCGGTGCGCGGGGCGCCGGTGGTGGTGCGGCTGCCGGTGTCGGTGGCGGTGGTGCGGCTGCCGGTGTCGGCGGTGCTGACGCCGGATCGGTCGCCGGTGCGACAGCAGGCGTGGCGGACTGGTCCCGCCCGGCCGGCGCGACAGCGGTCGGCGCGACCCACAGCGGGGCCTTTGGCAGCAGCGAACGGAAGTCGAACGAACACTTGCTGCAGGACCGCAGCGCCGTCTCGGTACGTCGGTCGCCGCACTGCCGGCAGAAGGTCACCACCGACTCGTCGGCCGACAGACCCTGGCAGCGTGGGCAGGCGAAGGCCGGACCCTTGGTCTGGGCCAGCCGCCCGGCCAGCACGAACGGGCTGATCACCGCGCTCACCGTGGTCGCCAGGTCGCGGGTCCGGCGGTTGCGTTCCTGCAGTCGCTCCAGTTCGGGGTTGACGATCTTCTCCAGCTTGCAGGTCGTGCAGATCAACAGCGTCCGAACCGGCAGCATCTCCCGTAGCTGGGCCTGCTGGTGCAGGAACGTCACCACCGGCACGTCGGCCGGGTCCACGGTGAACCGGAACGGCGTCGATGTGCCGGCCGAGGCGGCTGCCGCCGCGATGTACTCCTCGACCCGGTACACCAGCCCTTGGATCTGGGTGACCAAGTTCGCCGGCATCTGCCCGGGCCGGCTGGTGATCAGGGTCCCGACGGTGAGCATCCCGTCGGCTAGCTGGGTCGGCACCTCGGCGACCGTTTCCGCAGCGACGAAGGTGAACGTGCCCGCCCCGGTCCGGCTCACCGGGGCACCCTTTGCCGGGTCGGACCCGTCGAGGAACCGGGTGGTGTGGCGGGAGATCAACGAGCCGGCCTGGGCCGCCCACCCGGCGGCGTTCTGCATGGCGGCGACGTCTCCGTTCCCGGTGTTGCGCCACCAGCCGGCGAAGCCGGCGGCGGCGGCCGGGTCGAGACGGGCCAGAGCGGCGTCGACGGCGGCCAGGACGGACCCGAAGACGTCCTGGTAGACAGCGGTCGCGCCCCAGTTACGGCCGACCTTCGCCGGCCAGCGGTCGCTCACCTGGACGGTGACCCGGCAGGCGGCAGGGCCGGCCTCCAGACCGATCTGCAACTGCACCGGCATCCGGGCCGGTTGCAGGGTGACCGCGCCGAGCTTGGAGCCGCGTACCGCCTGGATGACGCTGAGCTGCTCGACGGTGAGCTGGAAACCCAGGTTCCGTACGGCGGCGAGCAGATGCTGCCGTACGACGGTGAGTGGAGCGGCGACGGTCCGCTCCGCTCCGGCGGCGAGCTGGTCGGCCTGCCGATCGTCGTCGGTGCCGATGCCGGTGGCCGGCGCCCTGCCGTTGCTGTCTGCCCAGGTCATTCCGTGCCGAATCCGGTGTCGAAGCTGGTGCCGGTGTCGAAGCTGGTGCTTTCGTAACTGCTGCTGCTGTCGTATGTGCTGATCTCGGCGGCCGCGGCGTCGACGCTGTAGTCCGTCGCGGCCGCGTAGTCGCTCGCCGTACCGGCCTCGTCGGCCGCCAGCGAGTACTGCCGGTCGGCAGCCTCGATCGAGGCGGTCGGGTCGAAGCCGGCGGCGACGCTGTCCGCCGCGTCCTGCAGGTGACCGTCGGCGGACTCGGTCCACGAGTCGCTCACGTCGGCGTGCCAGTCGGACCACTCCTGGTCGGCCACGGCCTGGTCCAGATGGGTCTCCACCGCGTCGGCGACCGGCTCGGGCAGCGTGGTCGAGCTACCTGCGAAATCCGTCGTGCCGGTGTCGGCGCTGGTGTCGCTGATCAGGTAGTCGTCCCAGCTCGGATCGGTTGTCATTGACCGCCCCCTCCTGGTCGGGGCGCGTCATTCGCCGCCCCATGATCGTCATCTGCGATCGATGATGCATCGGTGGGCGGGCGGGCTGTATCCCCCTTGTGTGCCTCGGCCGCCGGTTCGACGGCAGCGACCGGCGGCCCAACGGGCGGTGGCGGTGTCAGACAGTCACGCCGCCCGCCCGACCGGTCGACGGACCGCAGCCCGCAGCCGGGCCGGCCCGCTGCCGACCATCGCCCGCGCGGTGCCGAGCGCGGCGGCCAGGACTGCGGCGGTGACGGTCTGCTTGTGCGTCACGGCCCACAGCGCCAGCGAACGCCGACGTGCCTGGTCGTCGAAGGCGCCGTGTGCACCATGATCGACCTCGGCATCGGCCGGTACGTCCACATTGTCCCGCCAGTGGGCCCGGTCGATGACCTCGTCGGTCTGCTGGGAGTCGAATCCGACCTGCCGGATCGCCAGCAGCCGGTCGAGCAGCCCCGGGGCGATGATGTCGGCGAGCCGGGCCTGTAGGGTGGGGCCACCGACGTTGACCTCCCGCTTGCCGTTGTCGGCGGCCCAGCAGATCGCGGCAGCGGCCACCTCGGGTTGGAAGATCGGCGGTACCGGTTGCGGGTGTCGGGGCAGATGGGTACGCACCCAGGAGAACTGCGGCGTGTTCACCGCCGGCAGCTGGACCATCGACAGCTTAATCTCGGGGCTGGCCTGGAGCAACTCGGCCCGTAGCGAGTCGTTAAATCCCTGGATGGCGTGCTTGCTGGCGCAGTACGCCGACTGCAGCGGGATGCCCCGGTACGCCAGCGCCGAACCGACCTGCACGATCGTGCCGATTCCGGCCGGGCGCATCTGCCGCAGCGCCGCCAGCGTGCCGTGCACGGTGCCGAGGTAGTTGACCTCGGTGACCCGCCGGAACTCGTCAGCGCTGATTTCCCAGGTCGGGGCGAAGACCGACACCATCGCGTTGTTGATCCACACGTCCAGGCCGCCGTTGCGTCGGTGCAGGTCGTCGGCGGCCTCGTCGACCGCTGCGGCGTCGGCGACGTCCACCTGGTACGTGGCCACCGCCTCGGCACCCAGCTCCCGACACTGTGCGGCGGCTGCGGCCAGGCCGGCCGCTCCCCGAGCGAGCAACCCGAGCCGGGCACCGCGGCGTGCGTACCGCTGGGCGGTGGCGCGTCCGATGCCGGCGCTTGCGCCAGTGATCATCACGGTCTGGTTCATTCCGATCACCTCCCTGCGGGTGCCGTCCGGCACCCGTCCACTGACCTGCCCTGACTTTGGTCTGCCCTGGCTGGCCCCTGCTGACGTGGGCCCGTCCGTCGGGCCCACGGCCGTGGCGTGCCGGCGTCACCCGACGGTCTGCCGGGTTGCGATGTCGGACAGCCGGCGCAGCGTCTCCCGGTTGCGGTGGTGCAGGACCAGATCGTCGAGCTTCGTACGGACCCAGCGCAGCGGCCCTCCGGTGAACGACTCGGCGATGGTGACCCGAGTGCCGTTGCCCGGGGTCGGCGCGAGCCGGAACACGATCGTCGCCTCGCCCAGCGGCCACAGCCCGGCCCGTAACGTCAGCTCGTCGCCCGGCTGGCAGGAGATCACCGTGGAGGCGTCGGACAACGACAGCGGCCAGGGACCGGCGGTGTGGTGCAGCCGGGCCCCGGCCTGCGGCCAGTGCCCGTCGACATCGCGGATGTGCACGGTCCCGACCACCCAGTCGCTGTACGACCAGCCGTTCGCCAGCACGGCGAACACCTGGTCCTGCGGGGCGGGGATCACCCGCTGCACGACAGCCACGATCAGCCGGGTACCCCGCGGGCGACCCGCTAACCCGGCCAGCGGCGAAATGGTGCGGACCGGACGAACGCCGTGGTTGGTTTACTCGCCCCGCACCCGGGAAACGGAGCCAGGTGCGAAGCGAACTGATCAGTCGGGGCCGCGGGCTCTTCGACGCGGTGCTCTTCGACCGTGACGGGACGCTCGTGCACGACGTGCCGTACAACGGCGACCCGGACCTGGTCCGCCCGGTGCGCGGTGCCCGCGCCGCGCTTGACCGGCTTCGCGCCGCCGGTCTGCGGCTCGGAGTCGTCACCAACCAGTCCGGCCTGGCGCGCGGCCACTTCACCACCCACGACATGCGTCGGGTGCACGACCGGATCGAGGAACTCCTCGGCCCGTTCGACACCTGGCAGGTCTGCCCGCACGACGACGGCGACGGCTGCCGGTGCCGCAAACCGGCACCGGGCATGGTCCTGGCCGCGGCCCGGGAGCTGGGCACCAGCGCCGGGCGGTGCGTCGTGGTCGGCGACATCGGCCGGGATATCGTCGCCGCCGGTGCCGCTGGCGCGACCGGCATCCTGGTACCCACCGAGACGACCCATCCGCAGGAGACGGCTGCCGCTCCCGCCGTCGCCGGTGACCTGGCCGGCGCCGCTGATCTCATCCTGCGTCGGCACCGGGCGACCGCCCCCGACGAGCCCGGCCCGCGCGGTGGCCGGGTCCTGGTCGTGCGCTCCGACTCGGTCGGCGACGTGCTGGTCACCGGGCCGGCGATCCGCGCCGTGGCGGCCGGGGCGGACGAGGTGGTCATGCTCTGTGGACCGCAGGGCCGGGCCGCCGCCGAACTGCTGCCCGGTGTGGGCGACCTGATCGAGTGGCCGCTGCCGTGGATCGACCCGGATCCCGGTCCGGTGGACCCCGCCGACCTGACCCGGCTGACGGAGCGGCTGGCCGAGGTCGGCGCCGACGAGGCGATCATCTTCACCTCCTTCCACCAGTCGCCGCTGCCGCTGGCGCTGCTCCTGCGGCAGGCCGGGGTGGATCGGATCGCGGCGATCAGTGACGACTACTCCGGCTCTCTGCTCGACGTGCGTCACCGGGTGCCGCCCGGCGTACCGGAGCCGGAACGCGCGTTGTCGCTGGCCGCCGCCGCTGGATTCGCGCTGCCCGGCGACGACGAGCCGGTGCTGCGGCTACGCCCGGGCTGTCTGCGGCCAGCCGCCGGGCCCGCACCACAGGAGCCCGGCTCGGGTGTGCGTCACCGGATGCCGGAGCCGGACCGGGCCGGGCCACCGGGCTACGTCGTCGTGCACCCCGGATCCTCCGTCGAATCCCGCGCCTGCCCGCCGGAGCGGTGTGCCGCGTTCGTCGACGCGCTGCACGCCGCCGGGCACCGGGTGGTGGTCACCGGCGGCCCCGGTGAGCAGGCGCTGAGCCGTCGGGTCGCCGGCCGGTCCGGTGCCGATCTCGGCGGGCAGACCTCGCTGGCCCGGCTCGCCGCGATCATCGCGGGGGCCGGCGCGCTGGTCGTGGGCAACACCGGGCCGGCACACCTCGCGGCGGCGGTCGGCACCCCGGTGGTCAGCCTGTTCGCGCCGACGGTGCCGTTCGGCCAGTGGGGACCATACCGGGTGCCCTGGGTCCGGCTCGGCGACCCGGTCGCCGGCTGCCGCAATACCCGGGCCGCCCGCTGCCCGGTGCCGGGCCATCCGTGTCTGTCGACGGTCTCCCCGGACAGCGTGGTCGAGGCCGTCGAACTGATCTGCGGGACGGCCGGATGAACATCTTGCTCTGGCACGTCCACGGATCGTGGACCACCGCGTTCGTCCACGGCAAGCACCACTACCTGGTGCCGGTCACTCCGGACCGGGGGCCGTACGGGCTGGGCCGGGCGCGCACCTACCCGTGGCCGGACGGCGTCACCGAGATCCGCCCCGGGCAGCTCGCCACCGCCGAGGTCGACCTGGTGATCCTGCAACGCCCCGAGGAGCTCGACCTGGCCACCAGCTGGCTCGGCCGGACCGTCGGTCGGGACGTGCCGGCGGTCTACGTCGAGCACAACACGCCAAAGGGTGACGTGCCGACCAGCCGGCATCCGATGGCCGACCGTGACGACCTCACCGTGGTCCACGTCACCCACTTCAACGACCTGTTCTGGGACACCGGCGGCACCCGGACCCGGGTGATCGAGCACGGCATCGTCGCCCCGGCCGCCCGCTACAGCGGCGAACTCGACCGGCTCGCCGTGGTCACCAACGAGCCGGTACGCCGCCGTCGGGTCACCGGCACCGACCTGATGCCCCGGTTCGCCCGGGTCGCCCCGCTGGACGTGTACGGGATGGGAGTCGCAGGGCTGCCCGGGGCCCTCGGCGGGACAGCGGCCGGTCGGTTGGCCGTCCACGACGACGTGCCGCAGTCGGCGATGCACGCCGCGGTGGCCCGCCGCCGCGCGTACCTGCATCTGTGCCGGTGGACCTCACTCGGCCTGAGCCTGATCGAGGCGATGGCGATGGGCATGCCGGTGGTCGTCCTCGGCACCACCGAGGTGGTCGCCGCGGTACCACCGTCGGCCGGGGTGCTCGCCACCCGGGTGCAGACCCTGGTCGATGCCGCCCAGTGGCTGATCGACGAGCCGGATTCGGCCCGCCGGCTCGGCGACGGCGCGCGGCGCGCGGCGCAGGACCGATACGGACTGGACCGGTTCCTCGCGGACTGGGACGAGCTGCTGGAGGAGGCGCTATGCGCATCGCGATGATCTCGGAGCATGCCAGCCCGCTCGCCGCGCTCGGCGGGGTGGACGCCGGCGGCCAGAACACGCACGTCGCGGAGCTGTCCACCGCGCTCGCCGCCGACGGTCACGAGGTCCGAGTGTTCACCCGACGGGACGCTGCGGACCTGCCGGAACTGGTGCAGCTGGACAACGGGGTTGCGGTGGTGCACGTGCCGGCCGGACCGGCCGAGCACATCGCCAAGGACGACCTGCTGCCACACATGGCGCAGTTCAGCCAGTGGCTGGCCGGGCAGTGGAGCCACGACTGGACTCCGGCGGTCGCACACGCGCACTTCTGGATGAGCGGGCTGGCCGCGGTGCACGCCGGCCGGCTGACCGGGGTTCCGGTGGTGCAGACCTACCACGCGCTGGGCACCGTCAAGCGTCGCCACCAGGGCGCGATGGACACCAGTCCACCCCGGCGCATCGGCTACGAGCGGGCGTTGGGCCGCAGCGTCGACCGGGTGGTCGCGCAGTCCCAGGACGAGGTCGCCGAGCTGATCCGGATGGGGGTGCCCCGGGGCCGGCTGTCGGTGGTGCCGTCCGGCGTCAACGAGCAGACCTTCGCCCCCGACGGACTGTCCGTGCCGCGCGACGAGGGCCGACCTCGGGTGCTGACCGTCGGCCGGCTGGTCGCCCGCAAGGGTTTCCAGGACGTCGTACGGGCCATGCAACTCGTACCGCACGCGGAGTGCGTCGTGGTGGGTGGTCCGCCGGCCGCCGAACTGGACACCGACCCGCAGGCCCGGCAGTTGCGCCAGTTGGCCGAGTCGTGCGGTGTCGGTGACCGGATCCGGCTGGTCGGCGGGGTACCCCGGGAACAGATGCCGTCCTGGTACCGGTCGGCCGACGTGCTGGTCGCCGCCCCGTGGTACGAGCCGTTCGGGCTCACCCCGCTGGAGGCGATGGCCTGCGGCGTGCCGGTGGTCGGCACCGCCGTGGGTGGGCTGACCGACACCGTCGTCGATGGACTCACCGGCGATCTGGTGCCGCCCCGGGACCCACGGGCGCTCGGCATGGCGCTGCGCGGGTTGCTCAACGACCGGGTCCGGAGGTTCGCCTACGCCACCGCCGCGCTGGACCGGGCGCGGCAGTGCTACTCGTGGCAGCGCGCTGCCACGCAGCTCACATCGATCTACGGCACCGTCAGCGGGGTGCGGCAGCCGAGCCGGGTGGTGGCCTGAGATGTCCGACGTGAACTCGCTCATCGACACCCACCTCGCCGGGCTGGCCGAGGCGTTGCTGCCGTACCGCCAGGTGGCCGCGCGGCTGGGGCGCTGGGGCGCCGAGCTGGCCTGGACGCTCGGTCACGGCGGCCGGCTGCTGGTCGCCGGCAATGGCGGCAGCGCCGCCGAGGCCCAGCACCTCGCCGCCGAGCTGGTCGGCAAGCTGCGCGACGACCGGACGCCGCTGTCCGCGATCGCATTGACCGCCGAAACCTCCTCGCTCACCGCGATCAGCAACGACTTCGGCTTCGACGAGGTCTTCGCCCGGCAGGTACGGGCCCACGGCCGCCCCGGCGACATCCTGCTGCTGCTGTCCACGAGTGGACGTAGCGGCAACCTGCTCGCCGCCGCCCGGGCCGGCCGTGACGTCGGGCTGCGCTGCTGGGCCTGCACCGGCCCGGCGCCGAACCCGCTGGCCGAGGCGTGCGCCGAGGTATTGGCGGTGCCGGCGGCCGATCCGCAGGTGGTGCAGGAGCTGCACCTGGTCACCGCGCACCTGCTGTGCGGCTACGTCGACCAGACACTGCCCGGCGTACTCGGTCTCACCGGTGCGGTCGACGTCCCCGCCCGTGCGGTCGATGCCGTCGCCGGCGCGCCCACGGCGCCAGCCGTGCCGGCCGGTCTGCCGGTGCTGGACGTGCGCGGCGGTGTCAGGTGACCGCCGGCCCGATCGTGGTGGTCGGCGACACTCTGCTCGACCGGGACGTCGACGGCGCGGTCACCCGGGTCTGCCCGGACGCCGCCGCGCCCGTGCTCGACGAGCGGTATGTCACCGACCGGCCCGGTGGTGCCGGGCTGGCCGCGGTGCTCGCCGCCGGGCAGGGGCACCCGGTGGTACTGGTCAGCGCGCTCGCCGCCGACCCGGCCGGATGCCGGCTCGCGGCGCTGCTCGCCGCAGCCGGCGTGGACCTGCATCCATTGCCGTTGGCCGGCGCGACCGCCGAGAAGATCCGGCTGCGAACCCGGGGTCAGGTGCTGCTGCGGTTGGATCGGGGCGGGGACGGCCGGGTGCACGGCGATCTGCCGCCGGCCACCGCCGAGGTACTCGCGGCTGCGGCGGCGGTGGTGGTCAGCGACTATGGCAGGGGAGTCGCGCGGATGCCGGGCCTGCGGGCGGCGCTGGCGGCGACCGGCGCACCGGTGGTGTGGGATCCACATCCGCGCGGTCCGGCGGCGGTCGCCGGTGCCCGGCTGATCACCCCCAACGAGGCCGAGGTCCGCCAGTTGACCGGGCAGCCTGTCGGGGACACCCGCGTGGCCACCGCCGCGCGTGGCGCTGACGAGCTGCGTCGCCGCTGGCGGGCCGGGGCGGTCGCGGTGACGATGGGCGGCGACGGTGCGCTGCTGTGCCACGCCGGTAGCGTGCCGCTGATGGTGCCGACGCCGATCAGCACCGACGGGGACACCTGCGGCGCGGGGGACCGGTTCGCCACCGCGGCGGCTACGGCGCTGGCCGCCGGAGCCGTGGTGTCCGAGGCGGTCCAGGCGGCGGTTGCCGAAGCGTCCCGGTACGTCGCCGACGGCGGTACGGCCGGGCTGCGTCGGCTACTGGCCGGGCCCGACCAGGCTGCGGTGCCGGTGGAGACCGGGGCGCTGGCTACGGCGGCGGCGGAGCAGGTCGGTCCGCGCGCCGCCGGGTCGCTGGCCGCCCGGGTACGGTCCGCCGGGGGCACCGTGGTGGCCACCGGCGGCTGCTTCGACCTGCTGCACGCCGGACACGTGTCGGCGCTGCAGGCCGCCCGGCAACTGGGTGACTGCCTGGTCGTCTGCGTCAACTCCGACGCCAGCGTGGCCCGGCTGAAGGGGCCGCAGCGGCCGGTGGTCGGCGAGCGTGACCGGGCCCGGCTGCTCGCGGCACTGGGCTGCGTGGACGCGGTGGTCGTCTTCGACGAGGACACCCCGCACGCGGTGCTCAGCTGGCTGCGGCCGGACATCTGGGTCAAAGGTGGCGACTACGCCGGTGGCGGCACCGCCGAGCCGGACCTGCCCGAGGCCGAAATGGTACGCCGGTGGGGCGGGCAGACGGCGATCGTGCCGTACCTCGACGGCCGCTCCACCACCGGCATGATCGCCGCCGCCCGGGCCGCGCGGCCCGTCCCGTCGACCACCACTGTGGAGGAATCACCGTGACGAACCATCCCGGCGGCCCGGCGGTGCTGGTCACCGGCGGCGCGAGCGGTCTCGGGGCAGCCGTCGTCGACCTGCTGGCCAAGTCCGGATACCGGCCGTGCGTCATCGACCGGCAGCCGCCAGTGGACGGCGTTCCCTGGCTCGACTGCGACCTGGCCGACACCCGGGCCGCCGAGGCCGCCACCCACCGGCTCGCCGAGCAGACCGGCGGGCTGAGCGCGGTCGTCACCGCAGCTGGGATGGACGTGCCGGGCCGGCTCGCCGACACCCCCGCCGAGGTGTGGGAACGGGTCGTCACGGTCGACCTGCTGGCCACCGCGGCGGTGATCCGGGCGGCGCTGCCCTGGCTGACCTCGGTCGGCGGTTCGGTGGTGACGATCGCCTCCACTCTGGGAATGAAGGCGGTAGGTGACGCCACCGCGTACTGCGCGGCCAAGTTCGGGGTGGTCGGGTTCACCCGGGCGTTGGCGGCCGAACTCGCCGGCACCGTCGGCGTCACCCTGCTGGTGCCCGGCGGGATGCGGACCGCGTTCTTCGACGAGCGCGATGCCCAGTACCGGCCGGCGGCCGACGCCGCGCTCAACGACCCCGACAACGTGGCGGCGGCGGTGCTGTTCGCGTTGCAGCAGCCGGCCGGGTGCGCGGTGCGCGAGATGGTGATCTGCGCGGACCGGGAGACGTCCTACCCGTGATCCTGGTGCTGCGGGCCCTCGGCATCGGCGACCTTGCCACCGCCGTACCGGCGCTGCGCGGGCTGCGGGCCGTCTACCCGGCCGAGACGATCGCCCTGGCCGCGCCGACCTGGCTGGCCCCGCTGGCCGGCCTGACCGGCGCGGTGGACCGACTGGTGCCGCTGTCCGGGCTGGACGCGGAGCTGGCGCTCGGATGCAGCCCGGACTGGGCGGTCAACCTGCACGGTTGTGGCCCGCAGTCGCACCGGTTGCTCGCCGCGACGCGGCCGGGCCGGTTGTGGGCGTACCGGTGTCCGGCGGCGGCGCACCACGACGGCCCGCCGTGGCGCGACGACGAGCACGAGGTGGTGCGGTGGTGCCGGTTGCTCACCTGGTACGGCGTCGACTGCGACACCACCGACCTGCTGTTGCCCCGTCCGGTACCGGACCGGGTGCCGGTCGGGGTGACCGTGCTGCACCCCGGTGCGGCGGCGCCGCGCCGCCGGTGGCCGGTCGACCGGTTCGCCGAGCTGGCCGGTCGGCTGACCGCCGCCGGGCACCGGGTGGTGGTGACCGGGTCGGCACCCGAGCGCCCGCTCGCCGAGGCGGTCGCCACCGATGCCGGGCTGCCCGGCACCGCGGTCCGCGCCGGGCGGATGGACCTCTACCAGTTCGCCGCGCTGCTGGCGCACGCCCGCCTGCTGGTCGCGGCCGACACTGGCGCGGGGCACCTGGCAACGGCCTTCGGTGTACCGTCGGTGCTGCTGTTCGGTCCCACCTCGCCGGCCCGCTGGGGCCCGCGGGTGCACCGGCCGCGGCACCGGGTGGTCCACTACCCGCTGCTGTCCGCCGGGGCCGAGGAGCCGGCGGCCCTCCCCACAGCCGCCGACTCCGCAGCCGGCGACCCGCCGGCCGCCGATGGACCGGCCGCCGACTGGCACCCGTCGATGGCCGCCATCTGCGTCGACGAGGTGCTCGCCGCGATCGGCGAGGTGGAACGCGATGCGCTTGCGGCGCAGTGAACTGCACCGACCGGGATACCGACGCCGTCACCGGGGCCGGGGGACCGCCTTCCTCGACACCCGGGGCCAGCCGGTCACCGACCCGGCGGAGCTGAAGCGGCTGCGTGAACTGGTGATCCCACCTGCCTGGCGGGACGTGTGGATCTGTCCGCACCCGTCCGGTCACATCCAGGCCGTCGGTGTGGACGCGGCCGGCCGGCGGCAGTACCTCTACCACCCCCAGTGGCGGGTCCGTCGGGACGTTGCCAAGTTCCAGCACGTCCGGCGGGTCGCGGACCGGCTGCCCCGGCTGCGGAACCGGGTCGACGCCGATCTGCGTGGCCGGGGTCTGGGCCGGCAACGGGTGCTGGCCGCCCTGGTGCGCCTACTGGATCTTGGGATGTTCCGGATCGGCAACGACCAGTACGCCGCCGGCGACGAACCCACCTTCGGGGTGGCGACGCTGCGGCCCGCACACGCCCGGATCGAGCGGGGTTGTGTGGTCCTCGAGTTCCCGGCCAAGGGTGGCGTCGCCCAGGTCCGGCGGATCGACGACGCGCAGGTGTGTGCCGTGCTGCGGGCGTTGCGTCGTCGCCGGCACGACGGGCAACGGCTGTTCTGCTACTGGGACGGGCGGCGCTGGCGGGACGTGCACAGCGACGAGATCAACGAGTACCTGCGTCAGGCCAGCGGCACCGAGATGACGGCCAAGGACTTCCGTACCTGGCATGCCACCGTGCTCGCCGCGACCCGGCTGGCGGCCGTCGGCGTGCCGCGCTCGGCGGCGGCCCGGCGGCGGACGGTGGCCGCGGTGATGCGGGAGGTCGCGGAGCTGCTCGGCAACACCCCCACCGTGGCCCGCGCCTCCTACGTCGACCCCCGGGTGGTCGAGTCGTTCAACCAGGGCCGGGTGGCCCGGCTCGCCGCCGTCGAGCCCAGTCGGACGGCCGCCGAACAGGCGGTCCGTCGACTGCTTCCGTTACGCTGAGTCGGCCCGGTCGGCGCTGTCCGTACCGCCGGACGCCGCCGGCTGCTCCTTGACGAACGTCGGGTGCAGGCTGACCGGTGCCGCCGCCTGTTTGCGCGACCGTAGCCGCAGGTTGAGGAACTCCACGAAGACGGAGAACGCGATCGGCCCGTACACGTACCCCTTGGGGATGTGGTGGCCGAGCCCTTCGGCGATCAGGCTGCCGCCGATCAGCAACAGGAACGACAGGGCCAGCATCTTCACCGTCGGATGCTGGTTGACGAACCCGCTGACCGCCCCGGCCGACACCAGCATGATGACCATCGCGACCACCACGGCGGCGACCATGATGAACAGTTGGTCGACCATGCCCACCGCGGTGATCACCGAGTCGAGCGAGAACACCACGTCGAGCACCAGGATCTGGGCGATCACCCCGGCGAACGACGCGGTCTTGCCGCTACTGGCGTGGTCGGCGCCCTCCAGGTGCTCGTGAATCTCGTAGGTCGCCTTCGCCAGCAGGAAGCCCCCGCCGAGCAGCAGGATCAGGTCACGACCGGATATCTCCTGCCCGAACACCTCGAACAGTGGTGCGGTCAACCCGATCACCCAGGACAACGAGGCGAGCAGCAGCAGCCGGGTGACCAGGGCCAGTGACAGCCCGATGGTGCGGGCCCTGGCCTGCTGGTGCTCGGGCAGCCGACCGGCGAGGATCGAGATGAACACAACGTTGTCGATGCCCAGCACGACTTCCAGCAGCAGCAGGGTCGCGAACGCGATCCACAACTCGGGGCTGGTCAGAAGCTCCATCGATGCTCCCGGGAGAGGGGTGTCCACCGGGCCGGTGCGGCCCGCGATCCCAGACCGTACTGGCGGCGGTCAACCGCCCGCACACCGGGAGTCCTCCCATTCAGTCGTTGAGCACGTGGGCGAGCCGGTCGCGGAACCGCCGCTCCGACTCGGTCACCGCCTCGCCGCCGATACCCAGCACCCCGCCGGTGGTCGCGGCGCCTACCACCTGTTCGGCGATGCCGACCAGCCAGTGCTTGTACGCCCCGGCCTCACCGTCGTCCACCCGGTCGGCGAGCAGTCGGGCCGCCGTACCCGCCCGGGCCAGTACGTCGGCGATCAGCGCCTGCGGGTCGGCCGGTTCGATCACCGGCAACTCCTCGCCGGTCTCCGGATCGCCGACCCGGCTGACCAGTTCCCCGGCGACCGCGGTGACCAGCGGGCTGGCCGACTCCCGGCCGGCGCCGATCGTCTCCAGCCCGGCGGCGTTCTCCGCCCGGGTCCGCCGTCCACCGTCGGACTCGGCCGCGCTGGCCGCGTTCAGCACCGCCTGCGGCAGCCCGACCAGCAGCCCCCATTCCTCGTCGGAGAACCCGAGTTCGGTGTACACCGGCAGTTCCGTCACGCTTTGCCCCTCTCAACCTGCTGTCCGCCGGACCGGTGTCCGACGGTGGTGATCCTCAGCGCTGCTCGGCGGCCAGCAGACCCTGGTCGCTGACCACCGGCACCGACAACGTCTTGTAGCCGACACCGTCGAACAGGACCGTCATCCGGTCCTGCTCGTACCCGAGCACCAGGCCGGCCCCCCATTCCGCGTGTCGCACCATACTGTGTACCGGGAACGGGCCGGCGGCGCCGTCGTCGGCGGTACTGGTCCCGGCGTGGCAACTGTCGCAATGACCACAGACGTCCGTCACATGCTCCCCGAAGTAGGCCAGCAGCGCCCGGGTGCGGCAACCCGTCGCCTCGGCGAAGGCCCGCATCATGTCGGTACGGGAGCGCTGCACGGTCTGGCGACGTCCGGCCGCCGCCACCGCGTCGGCGGCGGCCCGCGCCGGGTCCGGCGCGTAGAAGGGACGGACGGTCTGGGTGCCGGCGACGGTCCGGGCCGCGCCCACCTCTTCCAGCAGGGCGAGCAGCTGGCTCAGCTTGCGGGCGCCGAGCCCGGTGCGGCGGCGCAGCTCGGCGCGGGTCGCCGGCTCGACGTCCAGCACCTCGGCGACGTCCCGCAACTCGTCATGATCGGGCGGGCTGGTGGTGAAGTACCGCTGCAGACCGATGTCCTCGGCCCGCCACAACAGCAGCGCCCGGGCCGGCCGGCCGTCCCGGCCGCCGCGACCGATCTCCTGCAGATAGCTGTCGGGCGAGTCCGGCAGCGCGGTGTGCGCCACCCACCGTACGTCCGGTTTGTCGATGCCCATGCCGAAAGCGGACGTCGCCACCATGACCGGCACCTGCCCGGCGAGGAACTCGTCGTGCAGCTGCTGCCGGGCGGTGGCCGACATCCCGGCGTGGTAGCAGCGGGCCGGGTAGCCGGCGGCGACGAGCTGACCGGCCAGGTCTGTCGCGGCCCGCCGGGTCGGCACGTAGACGATGCCGGGCGGCTGTTCCACGTCGAGCAGGGCGACCAGCCTGCGCCACCGGTAGTCCTCGGTTGGGCAGTGGGCCACCTCGAGGAACAGGTTGTCCCGGTCGAGTCCGGCCACCACCAGGTGCGGATCGGTCAGCCCGAGCCGGTGGACGATGTCGTCGCGCACCGGCGGCGAGGCGGTGGCGGTCAGCGCCACCACCGGAGGGCGACCCAACTGCTCCACCAGGTGGCCGACGGCCAGGTAGTCGGGTCGGAAGTCGTGCCCCCAGGCCGAGACGCAGTGCGCCTCGTCGACCGCGACCAACGCCGGGGACAGCTGACGTACCTCGGCCAGGCGGTCCGGGTCGCACAGCTGCTCCGGTGTGGTGAACAGGAACCGGGCCCGACCCTCACGGACGTCGTCGAGCGACGCCCGTCGCTGGGCCGGGCTCTCCGCGGAGCTGATCCTTACCGCCCGCAGCTCGGCCTGGCCGCGTTGGTTGAGCGCGGCGATCTGGTCCTGCTGCAGCGCGAGCAGCGGAGAGATCACCACGGTCGGGCCGGGCAGCATGGTGGCCGGGATCTGGTAGACGGCCGATTTTCCGGCGCCGGTGGGCAGCACCACCAAGGCGTCGCGGCCCTTCAGCAGGGCCCGCATCGCGCCGAGTTGGCCGGGCCGCAACGCTGACCAGCCGAAGCGTTGGCGCGCAGCGCGGCGCAGCCGGGGTGAGTGCAGGGGCAGCTTCATCGGATTCCGTGGTTACCCGGCGCCGACCACGGCCAAACGGCCGGTCGGTCCGGTGACCGGTCCGGCCGACCGGTCGGGGCGCTCGCCGGACCCGCGCTCACCGCCCTTTGCCGAACATTGCCCGCAACGCGGCGAGCAGGAGCAGGACACCGAGGACGGCACCGATCACCTGGACACCGGGGATGTCCTGCCAGCTGGTCTCCTCGGCGGCGTACTGGACGAACGGAACCACTCACGCACTGTGCCACACCGGGGCTGCCCGGCGACAGACCGTGCCGTACGGCGGGACCGGCGTCGTCGCCGCAGCGCGGGTCCCGGTTAATAGGAAGGTTTATTGACTAAAACTGTCCGTGATGTGAACATGAGCCGCATGGCCGATTCCAGTCCCAGTGTGCGGCGGATGGCGGCCACCGTGCTGCAGCCCGGATTCCTCGGCACCGGCCCACCGGACTGGGTGCGCCGGTGGGTCGCCGACGGGTTGGGCGCCGTGGTGCTGTTCGCCCGTAACGTCCGCGACCCCGAGCAGGTCGCCGCGCTCACCGCCGCGCTGCGCGCCGAACGGCCGGACGTGCTGGTCGCCATCGACGAGGAAGCCGGTGACGTGACCCGGATCGAATCCGGACACGGCAGCTCCCGACCCGGCAACCTGGCCCTCGGCACGGTCGACGACCCGGAACTGACCCGGCGGGTCGCCTACGATCTCGGCCTGGAGCTGGCCGGCGCGGGAGTCACCGTCAACTACGCCCCGGTTGCCGACGTCAACTCCAATCCGGACAATCCGGTGATCGGGGTACGCGCGTTCGGCGACGATCCGCGCCTGGTAGCCCGGCACACGGCCGCCTGGATTCGCGGGCTGCAGGACGCCGGAGTCGCCGCCTGCGCCAAGCACTTCCCCGGACACGGTGACACCAACGTGGACTCCCACGACGCCGTGCCCCGTATCGACGCCGACCGGATCCGGCTGGACGCGGTGGAGCTGACCCCGTTCCGGGCCGCCATCGCCGCCGGCACCCGGACGATCATGACCGGACACCTGCTCGTGCCGGCGATCGACCCGGCCAACCTGGCCACCCTCAGCCGTGCGGTCCTGGTCGACCTGCTGCGGGACCGGCTCGGGTTCACCGGCGCGGTGATCACCGACGGGATCGAGATGCGGGCGGTGACCCGGCGCTTCGGTCTGGCTGGCGCGACCGTCCGGGCGCTCGCCGCCGGGGTCGACGCGGTCTGCGTGGGCGGCGAACACGCCGACGAGGAGACCGTCCGGCGACTGACCGACGCGATCGTCGACGCGGTCGTCACCGGTCGGTTGCCGGCCCAGCGGCTGGCCGAGGCGGCGGAGCGGATCCGGCAACTGGCGGCCTGGTCGGTGCGGCACCGCCAACCGCACGGCAACGGCTCCGTGCCGGACAGCAACGGGGCCACCACGCTGGTGTCCGCCGGAGCGCCGACCGGCCCGGTACGGTCCGCCATCGGGCTCACCGCCGCCCGGCGCGCGCTGCGGATACGGGCCGAGACCCAGCTGCCACTGACCCGGCCCGCGTACGTGGTGGAGTTCGCGCCGCCGCACAACATCGCCATCGGGGCCGAGACTCCGTGGGGCATCGGCCAGGCCCTGGCCGCGCTGCGGCCCGGGACGCTCACCGTCCGACTGACCGAGCGGGATCTCGACGCGTCGACGGCGGCCGGGGTGGCTGGCCGACCGGTCGAGCCGCTGGACACCGCGCTGCTCGCCGCCCGCCACCACGCCCTTGTCCTGGTGGTCCGCGACCTGCACCGGCATCGGTGGATGTCGGTGGCGGTCGACCGCGCGCTCACCGTCCGACCCGACGCCGTCGTGGTCGAGATGGGGGTACCGGTCCGGGTCACCGGTGACGTGCACCTGTCGACCTACGGGGCGAGCTGGGCGAACAGTCGGGCCGCCGCCGAGCGGCTGGCCGGTTGGCAGACGTCGGTGGCCAGGACCGGCACGCCGGGTCCGACGGTGCCTGTCCCGACCGGGCCGGACCCTACGGCGGACCGGTCAGCCGCTGATCCGCAGGATCCGGTCGTCGTCGCCGGTGGGTGAACCGCGCCCGTCCCGGTTCGAGGTGAGCACCCACAGGCTGCCGTCCGGCGCCACCGCCGCGTGCCGCAGCCGGCCGTACTCGCCACTGAGCAACGTCTCGGCGTCGGTGCCGTCCGGGGCGACCCGGTACAGCCGCTGGCCACGCAGACACGCCAGCCAGAGCCGGCCCTGGTGGTGGGCGAGACCGCTGGGGGAGGCGTCCCGGGGGGCCCAGGTGGCCACCGGATCGACGAACTCCGCCCGGTCGGCCACCCCCTCGACCTCCGGCCAGCCGTAGTTGCCGCCGGCCTCGATTGGGTTCAGTTCGTCGTGCCGGTTCTGCCCGAACTCGCTGGCGTACAGCTGCCCGGCCGGATCCCAGGCCAGTCCCTGTACGTTGCGGTGGCCGAGGCTGAACACCGGCGACCCGGCAACCGGGTTGTCCGCCGGGACGGTGCCGTCCGGTCGCAGCCGCAGGATCTTGCCGGCCAGCCCGGTCGGGTCCTGCGCGGCCCCCCGCTCGCCGGCGTCACCGGTGCCGACGTACAGCATGCCGTCCGGACCGAAAGCGATCCGGCCGCCGTTGTGGGTCGACGCCCGGGGAATCCCGGTCAGGACCGGCTCAGGGGACGTCGTCGGGCCGTCTGGCCCGAGCCGGAACCGAACGATCCGGTTGTCCTCGGCACCGGTGTAGTAGAGGTAGACCCAGCCGTCGGTGGCATGCTGCGGGGACACCGCCACGCCGAGCAGGCCGCCCTCCCCGTCCGGGACAACCCCGTCGACCCCGGTGATCTCCCGGGTGCTGCCCTGCGCGTCCACAGCCAGCAACCGCGCGGTGTCCCGCTCCGTCACCAGGGCCGTGCCGTCCGGTAGGAACGCGAGATCCCATGGTGCGGCGAGTCCGGTCGCGACGACCTCGACGTCGGCCGACGCCTCGGGCGCGTCGGAGATCGTCGGATCGCTGAACCAGCCGAGCCAGCCGCCTGCCGCCACCACCGTGGCGGCCAGCACGAGTACGCCGGCCACCGCGACCGCCGTACGCGCCAGGCCGGGCCGGCGCTGCTCAGTCACCGGCGACCAGCGCGGCGAACTCGGGATGCCGATCGATGTAGGCGGCGATGAACGGGCACTGGGGCACCACCTGCTCTCCACGGTCGCGGATCTGACTGAGCAGCCCGTGGGCGAGGGCGTCACCGGCACCTCGTCCCCGGTACGCGGGATCGATCTCGGTGTGCGTCACGGTCACCGTCGCCGGACCCGGACGGTAGCTGGCGAACCCGGCCAGGCCGTCGTCGATCAGGATCTCGAACCGGTTTCGCGCCGGATTGTCCTCCACCAGCATCGTCACGGTCGGACACCTCCTCGGTTCAGGGGCCGACTCGCCTCAAGGCCGACTCAGCCGGGGCCGACGCGGTCGGCAGGCCGGCACGGCTTCGAGCCTAACCGTCGGCCCGCCGCCTCGCCGGCTGGGTGCGGTGGCTGGCACGAGTGCTCCGGGGCGCCGTCACGAGCGCCAAGTACGCTTGGCCGGTGACCATCGCACCCCAGCTGCCATCCGCCTCCAGCGCCTCCCGATCCACCAGCCGGCGGGCCGGTACCACCTCCCGGATCGCCGCTCTGGCCGCCGGGTTGGCGTTCGGCGCGGCGTTGCTCGCCGGTTGCAGCTCCGAGGGCGCCAGCACCGACTGCGGGCTGGACGCCTGCACGGTGACCTTCTCCCGGGGAGTCGAGGCCAGTGCGAGCTTTCTCGGCATCGAGGCCCGGTTGATCGGCGCCGAGAGCGACCGGGTCACTGTCGAGGTGGCCGGCGAGCAGGTCACCCTGACCGTCGGCGAGCAGGCCACCGAGGTCGGCGGGTTCGACGTGAGCCTTGAGCGGGCCACCGATTCGGAGGTGGCGATCCGGGTCGCCCGGCAACTGGGCTGACCACCGGTCGGGCACGTTTGGTGGCGGCGCTGACCGGTCATATGGAGCGCCATGCCGAAAACCAGGGATGCCCAGCGCACCGCCCACCAGCTTGGTAACAGTCGATCCTTGAAGCTGCTCGCCAGAGCCGGCTTCCTCGGGTACGGCCTGGTGCACCTGCTGGTGGCCTGGCTGGCACTGCAGATCGCCTTCGGCCGCCCGGCCGCCGACGGCGACCAGTCCGGCGCGCTGCGTACCCTCGCCGCGCAGCCGCTCGGCGGGGTGCTGCTGATCGCCGTCGCGGTCGGGTTGGCCGCGATGGCGGTGTGGCAGGGCATCGAGGCCGCCGTCGGGCACCGTGCCGAGCAGGGCAACAAGCGGACGGTCGAACGGGTCATCTCGGTCGGGCGGACCGTGGTCTACCTGTCCTTCGCCTGGACCGCCGTCCAGGTGTTCCGCAACGCCAACGCCGACACCGCCGACCAGCAGCAGGCGATGAGCGAACGGGTGATGTCCGCCCCCGGCGGCCGGTGGCTGGTCGGGTTCGCCGGCCTGGTGGTGATCGGCATCGGTGCCGGGATGGTCGTCAACGGCGTCACCCGGCGGTTCGCCGAACACCTGCGGACCGGGGCGATGAACGCCCGGGTGCGCAAGGTCGTCTGCCGGCTGGGTACGGCCGGCTACGTCGCCAAGGGTGTCGCCTACGGCACCGCCGGGGCGCTGCTGGTGACCGCTGCCGTCCAGTTCGAGCCGGAGCAGGCCCGGGGCCTGGACGCAGCCCTGCACACCCTGCGCGAGCAGGCGTTCGGGTCTGTCCTGTTGGCACTGGTAGCGGCCGGCTTTGCCGCCTTCGGTGTCTACTGCTTCGCCCAGTCCCGCTACCGGAAAGTGTGATCTAGCACCCATGGCATGGCCCAACTTCACCCGGCATCATTGACCTTTTGTCACTATTGATGGCGATGTGGAGGGGGATCCATCCGTGCATCCGGTTGTCTGGACGGTGCTCGTCACGGTCGCGGCGGCGGTACTCGCGGTGACCGCGGTGGCGATCGGCCACCGGGTCGTCCGGCGTCTCGGCCGACGTTCCGTACTGCTCGCCGAGGTCTCGACCCACGCGCACCGGGCGACGCGGGCGGCCGCGACCGTGACGGCCATTCAGCTCGCGGTCCGTTTCTCGACCGGTTACGCGGTCGGTGAGCCGTGGCGGCGTACCACCTTGCACCTGCTGGTCCTCGCGATGATCGCGGCGTGTGCCTGGCTGGTCGGGGCGCTGCTGCTGGCCATGGAGGACACCACGCTGGCCCGGTTCCGCACCGACGTGCCGGACAACCGGCACGCCCGCCGGCTGCACACCCAGGTGGTGATGCTGCGTCGGGTCACCATCGCCGTGATCGTCATCCTCACCGTCGGGGTGATGCTGATGACCTTCCCGGCGGTACGCGGTGTCGGCGCGAGCCTGCTCGCCTCCGCCGGGGTGATCGGTGTGGTCGGCGCGCTGGCCGCGCAGAGCCTGCTGAGCAACGTCATCGCCGGGCTGCAGTTGGCCTTCAGCGACGCGGTTCGTATCGACGACGTCGTGGTGGTCGAGGGTGAGTGGGGCCGGATCGAGGAGCTGACGCTCAGCTACGTGGTGGTGCACATCTGGGACGATCGGCGGCTGATCCTGCCCACCTCCTACTTCACCACCACGCCGTTCCAGAACTGGACCCGGACCAAGGCCGCGGTGCTGGGCACCGCCGAGTTCGACCTGGACTGGTCGGTTCCGGTCCAGGCCATGCGCGAGGAACTGCGCCGACTGGTGGAGGGCACCGAGCTGTGGGACGGCCGGGTGTGTGTGCTGCAGGTGACCGACGCCACCGGCGGTACGGTCCGGCTGCGGGCCCTGGTCAGCGCCGCCGACTCGCCGAGCCTGTGGGATCTGCGGTGCCAGGTCCGCGAACACCTGGCCAGTTGGGTCCGCGAACAGCGACCGACCGCGCTGCCCCGGTGGCGGGCCGAGGTCGGCGACGGGGACAGCCTGCTGGACTGGCTGGACCTGCGGCACCGGCCGGTCACCGGCGGGCAGCGCAACGGCCGTCACCCGGCCGGACCGGTTACGTCCACCACTGGCGGCGGGCACGAGGTACCCGACGACGCCCGGCTGTTCGGTGGTGACGCCGAGGGCGACGCCCGTGCGTCGGTCTTCGTCGGACCCGAGGAATCCGCCGCCGGGGATCGCAGTCAGCAGGATTGACGAAGGTCCGGGCCGGGCATACAGCGGCGAACAGCGGGAAAGGAGGCACCATGGCCGACACTTTGCACCGGCCGCCCGCCGAGCGGTCCACCGCGGAACTCGTGCAACAGGCCGGTGAGCAGATATCGCGACTGGTGCGCGACGAGATCGCGCTCGCCCGTGCCGAACTGACCGAAAAGGGAAAGCATGCCGGACTGGGGATCGGGCTGTTCGGCGGTGGCGGGGTCATCGCGCTCTACGGCCTCGGTGTGCTGATCGGCGCCGGCGTGCTGCTGCTCGCCCAGGCCTGGCCGCCGTGGCTGGCCGCCCTGGCCGTCGCGGTGCTGCTGTTCCTGGTCGCGGGCGTGTTGGCGCTCGCCGGGCGACGGCAGGTCCGTCAGGCGGCACCGCCGGTGCCGACGGCGGCGGCGGACAGCGTACGGGCGGACGTGACGGTGGTCGGCGCGGCAATGAAGCGGGGGCGGCAGTCGTGACGTCGCACAACGGCAGGTCCGGTAACGGCACCGGCGATCTTGACCTGCTCCGGGCCGAGATCCGGCAGACCCGGGCCGAACTGGGCCAGACGGTGCAGGCGCTGGCCGCTAAGACCGACGTGAAAAGCCGGCTGCGGCTGGGGGCCGACCGCGCCCGGCTGCGGCTGCGTGATACGGCCCGACAGGCGGCGGCCACGGCGCGCCGGCCCGACCGGCGTACCGTCACGGTCCCGGCCCTGGTGGTGGCCGGCACGGTGGTGACGGTGGTACTGGTGTGGTTGACGAGGAGAGGGAGGCGCGGGTGAGCAAACCGCTCAACAAGTTGGCCTACCGGCCGGTCGGCCTGGTGCTCGGCCTGGCGGCGGGTGCCCTGGCCGGGGCGATATTCCGGCAGGTGTGGAAGCTCGCCGCCGGCGACGACGAGGCACCCAACGCCATCGACGAGGAGCGTGGTTGGGGCGAGGTGCTGGCTGCGGCCGCACTGCAGGGGGCGATCTTCTCAGTCGTCCGGGCCGCGGTGGATCGCGGCGGCGCGACCGGCGTGCGCCGGCTCACCGGCCGTTGGCCGTCGTGAGCGCCGCCGCCGCTGGTCAGAGGCGCGACGACCAGACCGGACCGGGCCCGGACGGCGACCAGATTCGGGCACGCCACGAGGGCGCGAACGGCGTCTCAGGTCACATGTCGGAGACGTTCGTCAGGTAGGCTGTGCGAAGTTTTTGCGTACGTGGTTTGCTGTCCACGCTGTTGCGAGACAGCGTGGGTTGAGAGAAGTCCTCCTTCGTCGGGGGCCACCTCAGGCGCCGCTGCTCGAAAACGGCCAACCGGCCGCACGGCGTGCTTGGCCGCCAGTTTCAGAAGGAGATACACATGGCGCAGGGAACCGTGAAGTGGTTCAACGCAGACAAGGGCTTCGGCTTCATCACCGTCGACGGCGGGGGTGCTGACGTGTTCGTCCACTTCTCGGCCATCCAGACCAGCGGCTACCGCACGCTGGAGGAGAACCAGCGGGTCGAGTTCGAGATCGCCCAGGGCCAGAAGGGTCCGCAGGCCGAGCAGGTCCGCCCGATCTGACCTCGGTCGCCGGTGCCGTCCGGCGGTCGGGCTGGCACCGACCCGCGAAGGTCGTGACGAGGGCCCCGTTGTTCCGGCCGGAACAACGGGGCCCTCGCTCGTGCGCGACCGGGCCCCTGCTCGTGCGCAGCGCCGGGCGGCGGGTCACCACCGGTGGTGCACCTGGGGCCGGATCAGGTCGTCGTAGACCTCCCGCACCGTCCGCTGGGTGGCGTCGTCCAGCGGCGCGAGCTCCGCGGCTGCCGCGTTGCCCTGCGCCTGGGCGGGGTTGCGGGCACCAGGAATCGCCACCGTCACCCCGGGCTGGTCCAGGATCCAGCGCAACGCGAACTGGGCCATGGTGGCCTGCGGCGGCACCAGTGGGGCGAGCCGACGCACGGCGGCCAACCCGGTGTGGAAATCGACTCCGGAGAACGTCTCACCGACGTCGAACGCCGAGCCGTCCCGGTTGAAGGTGCGGTGGTCGTCGGCGGCGAACCGGGTGTTCTCGTCGTACCGGCCGGAGAGCAGGCCACTGGCCAGCGGCACCCGGGCGATGATCCCGACCCCGGCGGCGGCAGCGGCCGGCAGCACCCGCTCCAGCGGCTTGAGCCGCAACGCGTTGAGGATGATCTGCACGCTGGCCACGCCCGGCCGGGCGATCGCGGCCAGCGCCTCGTCGACCGTCTCCACGCTCACGCCGTACGCGGCGATTCGCTGCTCGGCGACGAGGGCGTCCAGCGCGTCGTAGACCGCGTCGGTGCGCAGCACCTCGGTCGGCGGACAGTGCAACTGGACCAGGTCGAGGCGGTCGACGCCGAGGTTCGCCCGGGACCGGTCGGTCCAGGCCCGGAAGTTGTCCAGCACGTACGCGGACGGGTGCTGCGCCACCCGGCGTCCCATCTTGGTGGCGACGAACAGATCGTCGCCGGCCGACTCCCGCAGGAACCGGCCGATGATCCGTTCGCTGCGCCCGTCGCCGTACACGTCGGCGGTGTCCAGGAAGGTGGTGCCGGCTTCGACGGCGGCGCGCAGCGTTGCCTCCGCCTCGTCCTCGCTGACCGTCCCCCAGTCGGCGCCGAGTTGCCAGGCACCCAGACCGATCGCCCCTACCGTGCGGCCGAGCCGCGGAAACGTACGCTTGTCCACCGGGCGAGCCTAGACGACCGCCCGAGCGGTACGCTCGGCGCAGCCGGGCCCCCGTCGGGGATGTCCGTTTTCCCGAGGAGGTCGAACGCCACGGTGAGCCAGCAACCGTCGTCTCCGCCCGTGCTGTCGGAGTCTCAGTCCGTGCTGTCGGACTTCATCGCCGGGCTGCCGAAGGTCGAGCTGCATGTGCACCATGTCGGGTCGGCGTCGCCGCGGATCGTCGCCGAGCTGGCCCAGCGGCACGAGGGGCGGTCCCCGGTCCCCGCCGACGAGGCCGCGTTGGCCGACTACTTCGTGTTCCGCGACTTCGCACACTTCGTCGAGATCTACCTGAGCGTCGTCGATCTGATCCGCGACGACGAGGACGTCTGGGTGCTCACCCATGAGGTGGCCCGCGAGTTGGCCGCCCAGCAGGTCCGGTACGCCGAGCTGACGGTGACGCCGTACTCGCACGTGCGGCGTGGCATTCCCGCGCCCGCGTTGTGCACGGCGATCGAGGACGCCCGGCGACGGGCCCGCGCCGACTTCGGCATCGAGCTGCGCTGGTGTTTCGACATACCGGGGGAGGCGGGGCTGCCGGCGGCCGAGGAGACGCTGCGGATCTGCCTCGACGAGGCCCCGGACGGTCTGATCAGTTTCGGTCTGGGTGGGCCGGAGATCGGCGTCCCCCGGCCCCAGTTCAAGCCGTACTTCGACCAGGCCCGGGCGGCCGGGCTGCATTCGGTGCCGCACGCCGGCGAGACCACCGGTCCGGAGACGGTCTGGGACGCGCTGCGCGAGCTGGGCGCCGAACGGATCGGCCACGGCACGTCCAGCGTGCGGGACCCGGAGCTGGTGGCGTTCCTGGCGGAGCGGCGGATTCCGCTGGAGGTGTGCCCGACGTCCAATCTGCGCACCGGCGCGGTGCCGCAGCTGTCCGCGCACCCGCTCGCCGACATGGTCGCCGCCGGCCTGCTGGTGACGATCAACTCCGACGACCCGCCGATGTTCGGCACCAGCCTCAACCAGGAGTACGCGGTGGCCGCGTCCCTGTTGCGGGCCGGCCCGCAACAGCTCGCCGGCCTGGCCCGCGACGCGGTGACCGCCTCGTTCCTGTCCGCCGCCGAGAAGCGGCGGCTGCGGGACGAGATCGACGGCTATCTGGCGGCGCAGGTCGCGTAGCTCGGGTCCTGCCAGCAGGCGAGGACCGCGACCACCAGCGCGCCGATCACCGTCATCCAACGCAGCACCTGCCGTGTGGTGATCGGCCTGGCTTCGTCCTGGTCGACGGTGGGTGATCCGGCTGGCGGTGGCTCAGCGGCCGGCGGCGGCGCAGCGGCTGACGGTGACACGTCGACCTGCCTCTGTCCAGGGTGGGCGCGCGGCGGGACATCGATGTTGGGGACCGGGCCCCGCCGCGCGCAAGCGTCCCTGGACTGGGGATTTGGGACGGTACTGCGGGTGAGTCGTCCAGGAAACGCCGATGGGTTCGGAACAGATGCTGCCATCCGGCGCAGGGCCTGCGGAACGACGTTAAGCCAGACCTAAGGAATACTTGTGCCGGCGAAGACCCGGCCGTGATCTGCCGGTCAGCGCGGCGCCGGCCGGCGACGGGTCCGGCCCCGGCCCCGCTCCCGCTCCCGCTCCCGGTCGCGTTCCCGGGCCAGCCGGCCGACCAGCCCGAACCGGCTCATCGGGCGGGGTGGGGCGGCCTCGGCGTCGGCGAGCAGCATCACCACGCTCGCCCCGCCGAGCCGGGCCCGGTCCAGGCTGACCGACCCGTTCGCCTGCAACGCCACCCGACGGGCGATGTCCAGGCCGAGCCCGGTGGAGCCCTGGTCGCTGGCGCCGCGCCGCAGTGCCCGGTCCGGGTTGGCGATACCCGGCCCGGCGTCGTCGACCCGGATCGCCACGTACCCGTCCCGGCGGGACACCGCCACCTCGAACGCGGTGCCCTGCGGCGTGTAGCGGAACACGTTGCCGAGCACCGCGTCGAGCGCGGCCGCCAGCTCGGCCCGGGGCACCGGCACCGGGGTCCGCAGCTGCGCGCCGATCACGTTGTACGGCCGGTTCTGGTCGCCGGCCAGCGCCGACCAGAAGACCATCCGGTCGCGGACCACCTCGGCGACGTCGCAGCTGCCCTGGCCGACCTCCTGGGTGACCGTCTTGCGGGTCGTGTTGATCAGAACGTCGACCTCACCCTCCAGGGTGACGATCGCCTGACGGATCCGGCGGATCGTCCGCCGCCGGTCCAGCTCGGCCTCGCTGAACGAGCCGACGCTGGTGTCGTCGGAGTCGAGCGCGTCGGCGTCCAGCCGCAGTACGGTCAGCGGGGTGCGTAGCCGGTGGGACAGGTCGGCGACGAGTTCACGTTCGTCGGTGCGGGAGGTGACCAGCCGGTCCGCCATCCGGTTGAACGCGTACCCGGCCTCGGCCAGCTCGCGCGGCCCGTCAGGCTGGATGCGTACCGCTAGATCCCCGTCACCGACCGCCATCGCCGCGTCGACCAGCCCTTTCGTCGCGGCGACGGCGCGCGCGGCGATCCGGTCCACGACGATGACCGAGCAGACGACCAGACCTGCGGCGATGCCGACCAGCAGCAGCCAGGTGCCGGCCGCACCCCGGTTGAGCTCGCCGTCGGCGACGAAGACCTCGACGACGGTGACCGCCTCACCGACCGTGACCGGCTCCAGGTGCAGCACCCCGCCGTCGGTGGCCACCACCGTCGGCCCGGTGCCGGCGGCGGCGTCGGTGACCTGCTGGCTGGTCGCGCGTACGGTGCCGACCGGGTCGAGTCCGTGCACCACCGGCTGCCGGTCGGTGCTCTCGCCGAGACCGGCCACGGCCCGGCGGACCCCTTCCGGGTCGTTGCTGACCGCCAACGCGCCGCGCACCACGGCGGCACGCCGGGCCGCGTCGGCCAGTGCCTGCTCGCGGGTCTCCCGCTGCAGCTGCAGGCCGAGCGGGATGAGGAAGGCCAACGCGATGATCGATGCCATGCCGGCCCCGAGGTAGGCCAGCGCCAACCTCAGTCCGGTACCACCAGCCGGAAGCCGACCCCCCGCACGGTGCGCAGGTAGCGCGGCTTCGCTGCGGATTCGCCCATTTTGCGGCGAAGCCAGTAAAGATGCACGTCGATGGTCTGGTCCTCGCCGACCGACGGCTGCCGCCATACCTCCTCCAACAGCTCCCGGCGGGACACTACCCGACCTGGGCGGGCGGCCAGATAGGCCAGCAGGTCGAACTCCTTGCGGGTCAGCGCCAGGGCCTCGCCGTCCAGCGTGGCGCTGCGTTCGCCGACGTCGACCCGCAGCCCACCGACCTGGTGCACGGCGGGCGGCACCGACCGGCTCGCCCGGCCGGCCCGGCGCAGCACCGTGGTGATCCGGGCGTCCAGGTGCGCGCCGGTGAACGGCTTGACCATGTAGTCGTCGGCCCCGGCCCGCAGCAGCCGGACGATCGCCTGCTCGTCGTCGCGGGCGGTGGCGATGATGATCGGCACGTCGGTGATGCCGCGCAGCATCCGCAACGCGTCCGACCCGTCCAGGTCCGGCAGGCCCAGGTCGAGAACCACCAGGTCGGGGGTTTCCGCGGCGACCCGGCGTAGCGCGTCCAGGGCGGTGCCGACCGCATGGACCGCGTGCCCGCGGTCGGCCAGCGAGCGCAACATGGCGCCGCGCACAACGTGGTCGTCTTCGACCAGGAGCACCGTAGCCACCTCACGACCGTACTGCCCCTGGCAAGTCGGCGGTGACCGCGGTCACCGCGCACGGCGGCGCAGTCCGACGTACGTCGCGGTCCCGTCGACGACGATCGCTGGGTCGGTCGCCGCCGACGATGGCTCAGGGCAGCCGCAACACCCAGCGGTACGCCTGCACCATCCCGGTGTCGAAGCCGGCCGCCGACCCCCACAGGAAGATCCGGAACCGCCGGTACATCGGCTCCCCCCAGCGCTGCACCACCTCGTCCCGGGCCGCGTCCAGCCGCCGGGCCCATTCCCGGCAGGTCAGGTAGTAGTTGTGCCGGTCATCGGCGATGCTGCACAGCTCGAACGGGGAACGGGCCACGTGCCGCAGGTACTGGTGCAGCAGCAGCGGCGCGGACCGGCCCGGATAGATGTAGCGCTTCATGAACGCCGACGCGACGTGCTTGCGCCGCATCGCCAGCGCGTCGAGGTAGACCCGCCCGCCGGGCCTGAGCAGCTCCGCGTACTTGCGCAGGCTGCGGCGGTAGTCCGGCAGGTGCTCGGTCACCCCCATGTTGACGATCGCGTCGTAGCGACGCTCGTCGGTGAAGCCGAAGATGTGCTGCCGCACCACCCGTACGTCGAGCTGCTCCCGATCGAACAGGTCGACGAGGTAGCGCTCCGACTCCCGCGACAGGGTCGTGGTGGTCACCTCGATGCCCTGCCGGGCCGCGTGTTCGGCGAACGCACCCCAGCCGCCGCCCACCTCCAGCACCCGGTCACCCGGCTTGACCCCGATCGCCTCCAGCGCCAGGTCCATCTTGCGGGTCATCGCGTCCTCGAGCGGCTCGTCGTCGGCGGCGAACACGCCCTCCGTGTAACAGCGGTGCCGGGTGTCGAGGAAGGTCAGGAAGAACTCCGACTCCGAGTCGTAGTGGTGGGAGATCGCCCGTCGGTCGTCCTCCCGCCGGCCGCGCAGCAGCCCGGTGAACACGCCGGAGAACCGGGCCACCGGATGCAGGTCGGTGAAGAACGCCCGCATCCGCAGCGCGGCGGACAGGTCACCCTCCACGTCCAGCCAGCCCTGCAGGTACGCCACGGCGACCGCGAACTGGTCCAACGCGGCCAGCGCCCGGGCACCACGGGGGTGACGTACGGCGATGGTGAACTGCGGGTCGCCCGGGCCGAAGCGGTGCTCCGTCCCGGCGACGTCCAGCACGGCGAACGGCACCGGCCGCCGGCTGGCGAAAAATGAGTCGTATCGGCGCCGCAGAGCGCCGACCATGTCGGTGGCAGCCACGGCGTCAATCTAACGCCGGAACCGGGTCGACGTCAGGGCGTTGCAACAGGACCGACACCCGGTGACGCCGACGTGGGGCGATAGCATCATGGCCGGCCGGGCCCGCCCCGGCCACCGGAGCGTCGTCGCCGACCCTGCCGGACCACCGAGCCACCGAGCCACCGAGCCACCGTACGCACCGATTCATCGACCGTGAGGAGCCCGTCGTGTCCGCAAGCGCAGCCAGTCCCCAGGCCGAACCCGTCGTGGTCCCGGCCGGGACCACGGCCGCGGACGCGATCGCCGCCGCCGGTCTGCCGGTGAACGGCCCGAAGGCGATCGTCGTGGTCCGCGACCCCGACGGCACCCTGCGTGACCTGGACTGGTCACCGGAGGCCGAGACCGGGGTCGAGCCGGTCGCCCTGGACTCCCCGGACGGGCTCGCGGTACTGCGCCACTCCACCGCGCACGTGCTCGCCCAGGCGGTGCAGGACCTGTTCCCGGAGGCCAAACTGGGTATCGGCCCGCCGATCACCAACGGCTTCTACTACGACTTC
Source organism: Solwaraspora sp. WMMA2059 (assembly GCF_027497315.1). Lineage (GTDB taxonomy): Bacteria > Actinomycetota > Actinomycetes > Mycobacteriales > Micromonosporaceae > Micromonospora_E. The sequence goes on from NZ_CP114908.1 coordinate 2,096,271, forward strand.
GACGTCGCCCGGCCATTCCAGCCCGAGGACCTCGACAAGCTGGAAAAGCGGATGCAGGAGATCATCAAATCCGGGCAGCGGTTCCGGCGGCGGCGGTTCGCCGACCTCGACGCCGCCCGGGCGGAGCTCGCCGACGAGCCGTACAAGCTGGAGCTGGTCGACGTCAAGGGCACCGCCGACTTCGACGCCAGCGAGGTGATGGAGGTCGGCGGCGGCGAGCTGACCATCTACGACAACCTCGACCCGACCTCGGGCAAGACCTGCTGGTCGGACCTGTGCCGGGGCCCGCACCTGCCGTCCACCCGGCTGATCGGCGCGGTCAAGCTGATGCGCAGCGCGGCGGCGTACTGGCGGGGATCCGAGCGCAACCCGCAGCTGCAGCGGATCTACGGCACGGCCTGGCCGACCCGCGACGCGCTCAAGGCGTACCTGAAGCTGCTCGACGAGGCCGCCCGCCGCGATCACCGCAAGCTCGGCGCGGACCTCGACCTGTTCAGCTTCCCGGACGAGATCGGCTCCGGGCTGGCGGTGTTCCACCCCAAGGGCGGCATCATCCGTCGGGAGCTGGAGGACTACTCGCGCCGTCGGCACGAGCAGGCCGGGTACGAGTTCGTCTACTCCCCGCACATCAGCAAGTCCCAGCTGTTCGAGACCTCGGGGCACCTGCCGTACTACTCCGACACCATGTTCCCGCCGGCGGAGATGGAAGGCGCGCAGTACTACCTCAAGGCGATGAACTGCCCGATGCACAACCTGATTTTCCGGTCGCGGGGGCGGTCGTACCGGGAGCTGCCGCTGCGGCTGTTCGAGTTCGGCACCGTCTACCGGTACGAGAAGTCCGGCGTGGTGCACGGCCTGACCCGGGTGCGCGGGTTGACCATGGACGACTCGCACATCTACTGCACCCGGGAGCAGATGCCCGGTGAGCTGCGCTCGCTGCTCGCCTTCGTGCTCGACCTGCTGCGGGACTACGGCCTCGACGACTTCTACCTGGAGCTGTCCACCCGCGACGACTCGGACAAGTTCATCGGCGACCCGGCCGAGTGGGCCGACGCCACCGAGACCCTGCGGCAGGCGGCCATCGACTCGGGGCTGGAGCTGGTGCCCGACCCGGGCGGCGCGGCCTTCTATGGCCCGAAGATCTCGGTGCAGGCCCGTGACGCGATCGGCCGGACCTGGCAGATGTCCACCATCCAGCTGGACTTCAACCAGCCGAAGCGGTTCGGCCTGGAGTACCAGGCCGCCGACGGCACCCGGCAGCAGCCGATGATGATTCACCGGGCGTTGTTCGGGTCGATCGAGCGGTTCTTCGGCATCCTCACCGAGCACTACGCCGGCGCGTTCCCGGCCTGGCTGGCCCCGGTGCAGGTGACCGGCATCCCGATCCGCACCGATCACGGTGACTACCTGGCCGAGTTCGTCGCCATGCTGCGCGCCGAGGGCATCCGGGCCGAGGTGGACTTCTCCGACGACCGGATGCAGAAGAAGATCCGCACCGCCCAGCAGCAGAAGGTGCCGTTCATGGCGATCGCCGGCGATGCCGACGTGTCGGCCGGGACCGTTTCGTTCCGCTACCGCGACGGTTCACAGCGTAACGGAGTGCCGCTGGCTCAGGCGGTGGCCCACGTCGTCGACGTGGTGCGGTCCCGGACCAACGTCAACCCGACCGCGACCGTTCCCGACAGTCAGTCGGGGTCCGACGGTCAGCAGGGGCCCGCCGGGCAGTGAGCCGGGTCGCCGTCGGGTGAGTCCGGCCGGCCGAGCCCGTACGATCATGGGGTGACTGGCACGACCGGACAACCGGGCCCGGATGGCCTGGAACGACTCTGGACACCGCACCGGATGGCGTACATCTCCGGTGCGGACCGGCCCGACGGTGGCTACGACTCGCCGACCGGCTGCCCGTTCTGCCTGGCCCCCGGTCGGCCGGCCGAGCAGAGTCTGGTGGTGGCCCGGGGCGAACGGGTCTTCGCCGTGCTCAACCTCTACCCGTACAACCCCGGTCACCTGTTGATCTGCCCGTACCGGCACGTCGCGGACTACCCGGAGTTGGACCGGGCCGAGACCGCCGAGCTGGCCGAGTTCACCCAGACCGCGATGCGGGTGATCCGCGCCGTGAGCAGCGCGCACGGCTTCAACATCGGGATGAACCAGGGTGGGGTGGCCGGTGCCGGCATCGCCGCCCACCTGCATCAGCACGTGGTGCCCCGGTGGGGCGGGGACGCGAACTTCATGCCGGTGATCGGCCGTACCAAGGTGCTGCCGCAGCTGCTCGCCGACACCCGCGACCTGTTCAGCGGGGCGTGGCCGGCGACCTGACAGGGGTGTCCCCGTTAGCGAAAACTAGTTGTCGAAAACTTGATTTCGGTATCTGGTTTTCGTAGTGTCGGTAGGGGCGAGGAGGTGACGGTGTCGGAGACGCAGGCCAGACCGCGTCGCAGCCGGCTCTCGGCGGAGCGCGAGCAGGAGCTGCTGACGGTCGCACTGGCGATGGTGCGCGAGCGCGGCTACGACGCGGTCACCATCGACGACATCGCGGCTGCGGCAAAGGCCAGCACCGCTACGTTGTACCGGCGCTGGGAGAGCAAGTCGATGCTGGTCATTCGGGCTCTGCAGGCGCAGAAGCCCGCTCCGGCGATCGAAATCGACACCGGCTCCCTCCGCGGCGACCTGCTGGCACTGGCGACGATAGCCAGCGACGCGGCCCGAATCAGGGACTCGCATGACGCGGCCATGACGGGTCTGGCCCGGGACGTGTTGCTCAATCCCGAGCTGATGCTCGCCCTCCGCGAGCTCATGATCGAGCCGCAGATCCAGGCGATGCGTCGGATGCTTCAGCGACACGTCGACGCCGGGCGGATCGGCCCGGACAACCCGGTCCTCGATCTGGTGGACCAGATCCTCCTCGGGCCGTTGCTGGCCGGCCAGCTCTACCTCGGTCACCGGCCCGGCCTGGCCGCCCGAATCGTCGATGAGGTCCTGTTGCCGCTGCTGAGCGCGACGCGCGGCTGAGTCAGCTCCCGCGCCGTCTGGCCCAGGTCATCCGACGAGCTCGTTGCCTGTCCCGAGCGATCACGGTCCGTGATCGTTGGTTCGCGCTGTCAAGTTTGGGGAATCTCGATGTCAACAAACCGTATCCTGGTCACCGGTGGCACCGGCTTCGTCGCCTCGTACGTGATCCGAGGTGCCCTGGCCCGCAACTTCCAGGTCCGGACAACCGTACGCTCGCCGGCCCGGACCCCCGAGCTACGCCGCACCGTCGGCGACGACTCCATCGAGGTGGTGACCGCCGACCTCACCGAGGACGCCGGCTGGGACGCCGCCGCACAGGGCTGTCGCTACATCCTGCACATCGCCTCCCCGTTCCCCGGAATCCGACCGGCCAACGAGAACGATCTGGTCTTGCCGGCCCGCGACGGCACGCTCAGAGTGTTGCGGGCCGCCCGCGACGCAGGAGTACATCGAGTGGTGATGACGTCGTCGTTTGGGGCGGTCGGCTATGGCCAGCAACCGCCGGACCGTCCCTTCACCGAACAGGACTGGACGGATCCCGACGCGCCGGGTATCGACCCGTACATCAAGTCCAAGACCGTCGCCGAGCGGGCGGCATGGGACTTCGTCGAGGGTACCGACGGAGGTGTGGAGTTGGTGGTCCTCAACCCCACCGGAATCTTCGGGCCGGTCCTCAGCAGCGACCATCCCCCCTCGGTAGGCATCATCCAGGCGATGCTGTCCGGCCGGATGCCGCGCGTTCCCGACCTGTGGGTGTCCCCGGTCGATGTGCGGGACCTCGCAGACCTGCAGATGGCCGCCATGCTGACGCCGGAAGCCGCCGGGCACCGCTACCTCGCCGCCAGCGGCGCCCTGCTGTCGTTGCGGGATATCGCCGCGATCCTGCGCCGCCGGCTCGGCGCGGACGCAGCGAAGGTCTCCATCCGAGCGATGCCATCGACGCTGGTGCGGATTCTGGCCCCGTTCGTCCCGCAGCTGCGGGCAATGGTCGGCAACCTGGGGGTGCGTCGCCCGGTCTGCACCGACGCCGCCCGCGAAACCTTCGGCTGGACACCGCGGCCGGCAGAGGACACTGTCGTCGACACCGGACGCAGTCTCGTTCACAGCAGTCGGACCGGAGGCTGAGGGTCAACTGGACGATACGCGTTCGTAGCGGGCGAACGCCCGCCGGAACGTGCCGGCACCTCCGGTGATCGAGCGCAGCTGCACCGCGTACCGCAGCAGTTCGGTCGCCGGCACCTCGGCGCGGATGACCGTCCGGTCGCCGGATTCGTCATCGCCGGTGGTGCCGAGCACCCGGGCGCGTCGGCCGGCCAGGTCGCCGAGCACCGACCCGACCGCACCGGTCGGCACCCGCACCATGATCGCATCGACCGGTTCCAGCAGCGTCGGTCGGCCGGTGGTGGCTGCGTCCCGCAGGGCCAGCGCCCCGGCGGTCTGGAACGCCGCGTCCGACGAGTCGACCGGATGTGCCTTGCCGTCCACCAGGGTCACCCGCAGGTCGACCACCGGATGTCCGCTGACCACGCCCCGGTCCATCTGGGCCCGCACGCCTTTCTCCACCGATGGGATGTAGTTGTGCGGCACCGCCCCGCCGACCACCCGGTCGACGAACTCGAAGCCGCTGCCCTCCGGAAGCGGCTCCACCTCGATCTCGCACACCGCGTATTGTCCGTGCCCGCCGGACTGCTTCACGTGTCGTCCGTGCCCCCGGGCCGGCGCGGTGAACGTCTCCCGCAGCGGCACCCGGACCGGCTCGACGTCCACCTCGACGCCGCCGGAGCGCAGCCGGTCCAACAACACGTCGGCGTGCGCCTCGCCCATGCACCAGAGCACCAGTTGGCGGGTCTCGGCATTGCGTTCCAGCCGCAGCGTCGGATCACCGGCGACCAGCCGGCCCAGGTTGCGGGCCATCGCGTCCTCATCCGACCGGGTACGGGCGACGACCGCCACCGGCAGCAGGGGTTCGGGCATCTCCCACGGCTCGACCAGCAGCGGATCCGTGGCCGCCGAGATGGTGTCACCGGTCTCCGCGCTGCCCGACTTGGTCAACGCGCAGATGTCCCCGGCGACGCAGACCTCGACCTCCCGCAGCTGCGCACCCAGCGGGCTGTAGATGTGCGCCACCCGTTCGTCGGCGTCGTGGTCCGGGTGGCCCCGCTGGCTGAGGCTGTGCCCGGCCACGTGCACCGTACGGTCGGTGCGCAGCGTGCCGGAGAAGACCCGGACCAGCGACACCCGGCCGACGTGCCGGTCGGCGGTGGTCCGGACCACCTCGGCGACCAGCGGGCCGGCCGGGTCGCAGCCCAGCGGCGGCCGGGGCGTGCCGTCCAGCCCGGTCACCGCCGGCAGAGTGTGCTCGGGCGGTGCCGGGAAGGCAGCGGTCAACAGCCACAGCAGGGCGTCGAGCCCGACCCCGGTGTGGGCGCAGACCGGCAGCACCGGATGGAAGTGGCCCCGGGCCACCGCCGTCTCCAGATCGTCGACCAGCATCTTCGGGTCGAGCTGCTCGCCGGCGAGGTACCGGTCGAACAGGGTCTCGTCCTCGCTTTCGGCGATGATCCCCTCGATCAGTTCGTCGCGTGCCTCGGCGATCGCCGGCAGGTGCTCCGGGTCCGGCTCCCGCACCTGCGGGGGATGGCCGGTCGAGTAGTCCAGCACCTGCCGGGCGAGCAGATCCAGCAGCCCGGCGATGCCCACCCCGTCGTCGGCGAGCATCGGCAGGTGCAGCGGCAGCACGTTGTCGCCGAAGACCCGTTGACACAGCGCGACGGTTTCGTCGACGTCGGCGCGCGGATGGTCGAGACGGGTGAGCGCCACCGCCCGGGGCATGCCGACCGCCGCGCACTCCTCCCACAGCGCGGCGGTGGCCGCGTCCATCCCGTCCGCCGCGCAGACCACGAACAGCGCGGCGTCGGCGGCGCGTAGCCCGGCCCGCAGTTCGCCGACGAAGTCCGCGTACCCCGGGGTGTCCAACAGGTTGACCTTGATGTCGCGGTGGAACAGTGGCGCGCAGGTCAACGCGACGGAGCGTAGCTGGCGTACCGCGGCCGGATCGTGGTCGCAGACCGTCGTGCCGTCCGGGACCTGCCCCGCCCGGCTGATCGTCCCGGTGGCGGCCAGCAACGCCTCGATCAATGTGGTCTTGCCGGCACCGGAGTGCCCGACCAGCACCACATTGCGGATCCGTTCGGGATCGGTGACCACCGCAACGGACCCGGCGGGCCCCCTGTCGTGGTTCTTCTGCGCCATGACTGCGCACCTCCTGGCTGCCTGACTGGGTGGGGCGACCGCGCTGCGGACCAGGCCGGGCTCCGGTCCGGACCGGAACGGCCGGCCGGGGACCGCAGAGGATGACCGCGGGGTGAATCCGCGGCGACATCTTCAGGCGGGCGGGACCTGCTCGGTAACGTGAACCGGGCCCGGGTGAGCTCGCTCACGTTCACGTGTCGATCCCACACCCGCGACGCGCCGTACACAAGTCCGGCGCGCGAGGTGACCGCCACCGGTTCACGTTCGTGGCCACCGTGCCGACCCTTTCCGTCGACCGTTATCGTGGGACCGCCATGGCGAAGATCTTCAGAGTGTCCGTCCGCGCGGGCATCACCCGGGTGATCGAGCCGGTAGCCCGCGGACTGCTCGGCGCAGGGATCTCGCCGAACGCGGTCACGGTCGCCGGCACCGTCGGTGTGCTCGTCGGGGCGATCGGCTTCGGCGCCCGTGGCCACCTGATCACCGGTCTGGTGATCGTCACGCTGTCCGCCCTGACCGACGTGCTGGACGGCACGATGGCCCGGCTGCGCGGCGGGTCGAGCACCTTCGGCGCATTCCTCGACTCGAGCATGGACCGGATCGCCGATGGGGCGATCTTCGGCTCGGTGGCGTACTGGCTCGCGGTCAGCGGCAACCGGGCGGGTGCGGTCGCGGCGCTGATCTGCCTGGTCGCCGGTGGCATCGTGTCCTACGTGAAGGCGCGCGCCGAAGGGCTCGGGATGACCTGCAACGTCGGCGTCGCCGAACGGGCCGAGCGGCTGATCCTGGTCGGCGTCGGCGGCCTGCTCAGCGGCCTCGGTGTCAGCTGGGGGCTGCCGGCCGCGCTCTGGCTGCTCGCCGCGCTGTCGCTGGTGACGGTCTGGCAGCGGATCGCCCACGTGCACCAGCAGACCACCGCTGCGGCGGGTCCCCGGCAGACGGCGCAGGGCGTGGACGCGTGACCCCGGTCGAGCTGGGCTACGCGGCGGCCTGGCGGCTGATCCGGACGCTGCCCCGGCCGGCCGCCGCCGCCCTGTTCCGCGTCGGCGCCGACCGGGCGCACCGGCGCGGCGCGGCGTCGGTCCGCCGGCTCGCCGCCAACCTGCGCCGGGTGGTCGGCCCGGATCTGCCGGCGGCCGAGTTCGACCGGCTCACCCGGGACGCGGTGCGTTCGTACGCCCGGTACTGGATGGAGATGTTCCGGCTGCCGTCACTCAGTCGACAGCAGCGGCTCGCCGGTTTCCACCTGGCCGGTGCGCAGATGCTCGCCGCCAACGTGGCCGCCGGGCGCGGCTCGGTGGTGGCGTTGCCGCACGCCGGCAACTGGGACGCGGCGGGTGCCTGGGTGGCGGCCAACGACTGGCCGCTGACCACGGTCGCCGAACGACTGCGACCGGAAGGCGTATACAACCGGTTCGTCGCCGTCCGGCAACGTCTCGGCATGGAGATCGTCCCGGCCTCTGGCGGTCCCCGGCCACCGTTCGACGTCCTGATTGACCGGCTCGCCGCCGGCCACGTCGTGCCGCTGCTGGCCGACCGTGACCTGTCCGCCCGGGGCGTCGAGGTCAGTTTTTTCGGCGGCCGGACCCGGATGCCGGCCGGTCCGGCGCTGCTCGCGCTGCGTACCGGTGCCCCGCTCTACGTCACCACCATGTGGTTCGAACCGGACCGCGCACACGGCGCGTTGGACGGGCCGGTGCCGCTTCCCGACCCGTCGGTCGGCCCGCTGGACGTGCGGGTCCGCCTGCTGACCCAGCAGATCGCCGACCGGCTGGCGGTCGGTATCGCCCGCCACCCGCAGGACTGGCACATGATGCAGCGGCTGTGGCTGGACGAGCGGCCCGACCCCGACCCCGACCGGGACCGGTCGGGCAGCTCGGCCACCGGGCCGGGATGAGCGGGGGCCACCGTGCGGATCGGCATCGTGTGCCCGTACTCCTTCGACGTCCCCGGAGGGGTGCAGAACCACGTCGTCGACCTCGCTGAGGCGCTGATCGATCTCGGCCACGAGGTGAGCGTGCTGGCACCGGCGGACGAGGACGCCGCGCTGCCGCCGTACGTGGTGGCCGCCGGCCGCTCGGTGCCGGTGCCGTACAACGGCTCGGTGGCCCGGGTGAGTTTCGGCCCGGTGGTCACCGCCCGGGTCCGGCGCTGGCTCAACCGTGGCCAGTTCGACGTACTGCACGTGCACGAGCCGTTCGCGCTCAGCGTCAGCCTGCTCGCGGTGCTCTGCGCCCGGGGTCCGGTGGTGGCCACCTTCCACACCGCGATGACCAGGTCCCGGGCGCTGGCCGCCGCGCAGGGCATGCTGCAGCTGGTGCTGGAGAAGATCACCGCCCGGATCGCGGTGTCGGCGCTGGCCCGCAGGGTGCAGGTCGAACACCTCGACGGCGGCGCGGTGGAGATCCCCAACGGGGTGGCGGTGGCGAAGTACGCCAACGCCGAGCCGCTGCCCGGCTGGCCGGGTGACTGCGGTCCGGGCACCGGCGGCACGCTCGGCTTCCTCGGCCGGTTCACCGAGCCGCGCAAGGGCTTCGGTCTGCTCCGTGAGGCGTTCGTCGCGCTGGCCCCGGACCGCCCGGGCCTGCGGCTGCTGGTGGCCGGTCCGGGCCGGCCCGACGACCTGTACGCCGCCGTCCCGGCCGGGCTGCGCGACCGGGTGACCTTCCTCGGGCTGGTGTCGGAGCCGGACAAGGCCCGGATGCTGCGCAGCGTGCACCTCTACGTCGCGCCGAACATCGGCGGTGAGTCGTTCGGCATGATCCTCACCGAGGCGATGGCCGCCGGCGCGGCGGTGGTCGCCAGTGACCTGGACGCGTTCCGCCGGGTGCTCGACGACGGCCGGGCCGGGGAACTGTTCCCCACCGGTGACCCGGTGGCGCTGCGCCGGGCCGTCGCCCGGCTGCTGGACGACGCGCCGCGCCGGGAAGCGCTCGCCGGCCACGCCCGGCAGGTGGTGGCGACCTTCGACTGGCCCGCGGTGGCCCGCCAGGTGCTGGAGGTGTACGCCGCCGCGATCGAAGCCACCGATGGGCGGGTGCTCTATCAGGAGTGGGCGGAGCCACCATGATCGGGTCCACGGGGCCTACGCCGGCGGCACTACGATGCCGGGAATGCGGTGGGTGGTCGGTGTGAGCGTCGCGGTCGTCCTGCTGTCGGCGTACCTCACCTGGACCGCGGCCCGGGTGGACCGGCTGCACGTCCGGGTGGCGGCGGCCGCCCGGGCGCTCGACGCGCACCTGCTGCGCCGGGCGGCGGCCGCCGCGGTGCTCGCCGAGGAGCAGTACGCGGTGGAGCTGTACGCGGCGGCCCGGATCGCGTTGGACGCCGCGTCGCCGGAGGAGCGTGAGGCCGCCGAGAACGACCTCACCCGGCAGTTGCGGGCGACGGCGCTGACCAGCCCGGATCCGGCGACCGAGGCGGTGGTGGTGGCCAGCCGCCGGCTGGTGCTGGCCCGTCAACTGCACACCGACCTGGTCCGCGACGCGTTGCTGGCCCGCCGGCGGCCGCTGGTGCGGCTGCTGCGCTTCGGCCGCCGGCACGACGAACCCCGCTACTTCGACATCGACGATCCGACCCTTACCCGGGTGGTGGACCCGACCCGCCGATGATCGCGCCGACCCGCCCGTGACCTGGGCTCCTTGTCAGTGATCTGGGCCACAGTGCAGGCCACCGGGTTGTCGATTGGCTGTCGGTGGACCCCGCCGGCGGGCGTAGCATCCCAGTCGTACCCCCTGTCGCGCACTTCGCCGAGGAGCCGATCCGCCGTGTCCGAGACCCCCGCTGCTCAGGCCGCCGCCCCGGGTGCCGTCGCGCCCGCCTCCGTCACCGGTACCGCCCGGGTCAAGCGCGGCATGGCCGAGATGCTCAAGGGCGGCGTGATCATGGACGTGGTCACGCCCGAGCAGGCGAAGATCGCCGAGGACGCCGGGGCAGTCGCGGTGATGGCCCTGGAACGGGTGCCCGCCGACATCCGTGCCCAGGGCGGTGTGTCCCGGATGAGCGACCCAGACATGATCGACGGCATCATCGAAGCGGTCTCCATCCCGGTGATGGCCAAGGCCCGGATCGGACACTTCGTCGAGGCCCAGGTGCTGCAGGCGCTCGGCGTGGACTATGTCGACGAGTCCGAGGTCCTCACCCCGGCCGACTTCGCCAACCACATCGACAAGTGGGCGTTCACCGTGCCGTTCGTCTGTGGGGCGACCAACCTCGGTGAGGCGCTGCGCCGGATCACCGAGGGCGCCGCGATGATCCGTTCCAAGGGCGAGGCCGGCACCGGCGACGTCTCCAACGCCACCACCCACATGCGGCGCATCGGCGCCGAGATCCGCCGGCTGACCTCCCTGTCACCCGACGAGCTCTACGTCGCGGCGAAGGAGCTGCAGGCCCCGTACGACCTGGTCCGGGAGGTCGCCGAGATTGGGAAGCTGCCGGTGGTGCTGTTCACCGCCGGCGGTATCGCCACCCCGGCGGACGCGGCGATGATGATGCAGCTCGGCGCCGAGGGGGTCTTCGTCGGCTCCGGCATCTTCAAGTCCGGCAACCCTGCCCAGCGGGCGGCGGCGATCGTCAAGGCCACCACCTTCCATGACGACCCGGACGTGCTCGCGAAGGTCTCCCGTGGGCTCGGCGAGGCGATGGTCGGCATCAACGTCGACGACATCCCGGTGCCGCACCGTCTCGCTGAGCGCGGCTGGTGACCGGCGCGGCCCAGTCGGCTCCCGACGCGCGGGTGCGGGTCGGCGTACTGGCGCTGCAGGGCGACGTCCGCGAGCACCTGCGGGCGCTGACCGAATGCGGTGCCACCGCCCGCCCGGTCCGTCGCCCCGAGGAGCTGGAGCAGGTCGACGCCTTGGTGGTGCCCGGCGGCGAGTCGACCACGATCAGCAAACTGGCGGTCGAGTTCGACCTGCTGGAGCCGATCCGCAAGCGGATCGCCGCCGGCATGCCGGTGTACGGGTCCTGCGCCGGCATGATCATGCTGGCCGACGAGATCCTCGACGGCCGGCCCGACCAGCTGTCCTTCGCCGGCATCTCGATGGCGGTGCGGCGCAACGCGTTCGGCCGGCAGGTGGATTCCTTCGAGGCGCCGGTGGTCATCGACGGTGTCGACGGCCCGCCGTTCCACGCGGTTTTCATCCGCGCGCCGTGGGTCGAACGGGTCGGCGAGGACGTCGAGGTGCTGGGCCGGGTAGCCGCCGGAGCGGCCACAGGTAGGATTGTCGCGGTTCGGCAGGGCAATCTGCTCGCCACGGCCTTCCACCCAGAGCTGACCGGCGACGGTCGGGTGCACCGACTGTTCGTGGAGATGGCCGTCGCGGCAGGCTGACCCCGCAGGTGGGAAGCGACGGAGGTGCACATGTCCGGCCACTCCAAGTGGGCGACGACCAAGCACAAGAAGGCGGTCATCGACGCCAAACGCGGCAAGATGTTCGCCAAACTGATCAAGAACGTCGAGGTCGCCGCCCGGACCGGCGGGGGTGACCCGGCCGGCAACCCCACCCTGTACGACGCCATCCAGAAGGCGAAGAAGAGCTCCGTACCCAACGACAACATCGACCGCGCGGTCAAGCGCGGCTCCGGCCTGGAGGCCGGCGGCGCCGACTGGCAGACGATCATGTACGAGGGGTACGGGCCGAACGGTGTCGCCCTGCTCGTCGAGTGCCTGACCGACAACCGCAACCGGGCGGCGACCGAGGTGCGTACCGCGCTGACCCGTAACGGCGGTTCGCTGGCCGACGCCGGCTCGGTGTCGTACCTGTTCTCCCGCAAGGGCGTGGTGATCGTGCCCAAGGGCGAGCACTCCGAGGACGACGTCATGCTCGCGGTGCTCGACGCCGGTGCCGAGGAGGTCAACGACCTTGGCGAGGCCTTCGAGGTGGTCAGCGAGCCAGGTGACCTGGTCGCGGTGCGCACCGCGTTGGTCGACGCCGGCATCGACTACGAGTCCGCCGAGTCGTCCCTGGTGCCGAGCATGAACGTGCCGCTGGACGAGGACGGTGCCCGGCGGATCTTCAAGCTGATCGACGTCCTGGAGGACTGCGACGACGTGCAGAACGTCTACGCGAACTTCGACGTCTCCGACGAGATCATGGCCGCCGTCGGCTGACCGGCCAGGGCTGTTGATGCTGCCTACTGTCCGCTGGTCAGCAGCGGAAAGCCCCGGATCCCGTTGAGATGGGGCCGGGGCTTGTCGTCTGTCCGTACGCGGATTCAGCTGTGCGTCTTCGCCACCTCGACGAATCGGGACCAGACGGCCGGGTGGAAGGTCAGGGTGCCGCCATCGCGGTCCTTGGTGTCCCGGACGTGGACGCGGCCGGGAAGATTGTCGGCGACCTCGACACAGTTGCTGCTGCCGTTGCTGCGGGTCGACTTGCGCCAGCTCGGCGTGGTCACGTCCATGTATCCACTGCTTTCATGATCAGGTCGAGGCTCTGGTCCTGCGGCAGAGCATACTCCCGGATCGCTTCCCACTGATGTTCCAGCAGGTCCACCCCGGCAGGGTCCTCCACCACATCGCCAGCACCGGGCGCATCTCTCACCCCGACGGTCCGCCCAGGTCTGCAGAGTCCTCGGTGGCCGCCCGGTCCCCGGAGCTGTCCCGGGCGGTCCACGACGCGAACTCGACCGCCCGCACCCACATCCCGAACCGGACCACCGGTGAGTGCCACCGGTGCGGCGGCGTACCCGGACCCTGCCGGCCGTTCCTGCGGGCGGTCGCCATCCTGGATCGGTGGGACCCCAGTAGTGCCCGGCGGATCCGAGCCGTACTGCATCTCTCCGGGTTGATGACCGCCGGCTACCCGCACGACGACCAGGACGAGTCCGCCGAGTCGTACGGGGCGTCGGACGATGCCTGACGACGAAGCTCTGGTGTGCCCCGGTGATCTGGTGGCGCTGCGGCAGTGTGACCACGTGGACGCCGATCGCCCGGTCCGGCTCCGGGTTGAGGAGGTATGGCCGTCCCCGGAGTGGTTCTCGTGGGTGACGCTCTACGGTCGGGAGGTCAGCGACGACCCACGGCGGCACGGCAGCATCACCAGCGTGCGGGCGTACCGCGACGCGTTGCGCCAGCCCGGGGCGGTCACCAGGACGCCCGCCCCGGTGTGCGCCTACTGCCGTGAGCGACTCGCGGCGGGCAGTCCCATCATTTCCTCTGCCCCTCCTCGGGACCCAAGGCTTCCGGGTCCCAGCTGAACGCCCCCGGGGCCTAGCACTTGTTGAGCCTGATGCCACAGGTGCATCTTGATGCACCTGTGGCATCAAGCCGTCGGAGCACTGTTGGGTCCCGAGAGCCGGCACGGGCACAACGTGCACCTGCCGGCCGAGCGGAGAACCATCCCCTAGGAGATGTCCATGGCCGCGACGCACCTGCATCTTGATGAGGACCTGTTGACGGAAGCCGCTGCCGCGTTGGGCACGACCACGGAGCGGGAGACGGTGACCGACGCTCTCCGGCAGGTGGTGAGAGTAAGCCGCGAACGGCGGCGACGAGCACTGGCTGACCTGCAGGAGATCGCCGCCTCCGGTGGCTTCCACCTCGACCGCCTCGATGGACTCGACCGGTGAGACCAACTGGTCGAGACCGGAGTCTTGCGCTGCACGCCCTCGCTGCTGGGCTACGCGATCGTGGCCACGGCTGTCTGCCGCTCGGTGCCGCGCGGTTTGACAACGTCTCCTAGCGTCACGGGGACGTCAAAGATCACCTGAGCCGGCGGCTCTCCACTGTCGTGGTTCGGGTGCGCAGATCCAGTCGCAACAGAGCCGGAAACGAGGACACGATGGCCAACAGGAAACTCGGTACCGCAGTTGCCCAGATCGCCGTGCTCGGCGTACTCGGGCTCATCGCCACAGGCTGTTCATCGACGGAGGGGACGCCGTCGTCGAGCGTCGAGGAAACAGCGGCGCCGTCGCAGGCCGACGAACCGGCCGACGGCGCCGATGCCGGCGGTGACACCAGCACCGCGGCGGATCCACTCCCGTTCACCGAGGAACTCAACGGCCGCAGGCTCACCATCGAATCGTTCGGCACCTCCGCCGCCGGCTCCCCACTGTGGGAGGTCGGCGAGGGCAACGAGGTGCTGTACCTCCAGGTGAAGATCGAGAACGTCGACGCCGAACCCTGGGAGTCGAACGTCGTGCAGTTCTTCCTCCTCGACGAGTCGGACGAGACCTACGCGCCGTCCTTCTACGACGCCGAGGTCGGGGAAGCTCCGGACGCGGTCACCCTCGCCCCCGGTGATTCGGTCGAGGGGTACGTCCCGTTCGAGGTCCCCGCCGGCACCACCGGTCTGCGTCTGGAGTACGCGGTCGACCTGAGCCAGAACGCGGTCATCGACGTACAGCTGAACTGACGTACCGGCCGGGTGGCTCCGGTACGCGTGTCGGCTGTCCCGGCCCGCCGCTGGTTGGCTAGGGTGTCGAACACACGTACGTGTGGCGGCGGTGTCGGCTGGGGGAGGATCGGCGGTGCGGGTGCTCGGGGTCGACCCTGGCCTGACCAGGTGCGGGGTCGGCGTGGTGGAGGGCGTGCCGGGTCGGCCGTGCCGGCTGGTCGCGTACCACGTGGTGCAGACCGACCCGGCCGACGACCTGCCGGACCGACTGCTGCACCTCGATGAGCGGCTGACCGCCCTGGTCGCCGAGCACCAGCCGCGCAGCGTGGCGGTCGAGCGGGTGTTCAGCCAGCACAACGTGCGTACCGTGATGGGCACCGCGCAGGCCAGCGCGGTGGCCGTGCTGGCCGGCGCGCGGGCCGGGCTGCCGGTGCGGACCTATACCCCGAGTGAGGTGAAGGCGGCGGTGACCGGTTCCGGCCAGGCCGACAAGGCCCAGGTGACCGCGATGGTCACCCGGCTGCTGCGGCTGGACCGCCCGCCGCGCCCGGCGGACGCCGCCGACGCGCTCGCCCTGGCGATCTGCCACATCTGGCGAGGTGGTACGCATGACCGGCTGGCCGCCGCGCAGCGGGCGGCGCGGAGCGGAGGTGCCTGATGATCGCGAGTCTGCGCGGGGTGGTGCTGGCGGTCGCGCCGGACAGCGCGGTGATCGAGGTCGGCGGGGTCGGCCTGGCGGTGCACTGCGCCCCGGGCACCCTGGCCAACCTGCGGCCCGGCGGTTCGGCCCGGCTGGCCACCAGCCTGGTGGTGCGCGAGGACTCGCTCACCCTGTACGGCTTCGCCGACGACGACGAGAAGCAGCTGTTCGAGCTGCTGCAGACGGCCAGCGGGGTCGGGCCCCGGCTGGCGCAGGCGGTGCTGTCGGTGCTCACCCCGGACGCGGTACGTAAGGCGATCGCGAACGCCGACACGGCGGCGCTCACCCGGGTGCCGGGGATCGGCAAGAAGGGCGCCGAGCGGCTGGTGCTGGAGTTGCGGGACCGGATCGGGCCGGTGGCGGTGGGTGCCGACGGCGCGGCCGGGGTGACCGCCGGGGCGTGGCCGGAGCAGGTCCGGCAGGCGCTGGTCGGGCTGGGCTGGACCGCCGGGCAGGCCGACCAGGCGGTGGCCGCCGTGGCGGAGAGCCTGGACGGCCCGCCGCCGCCGGTCCCGGTGCTGCTCAAGCAGGCGATCAGGCTGTTGGGTAAGAGCCGGTGAGTGGCGACGTCGAGGGCCTGGTGTCGGCGTACGCCAGCGACGCCGAACGCGACGCGGAGGTCAGCGTCCGGCCGCGCCGGCTGGCCGAGTTCATCGCCCAGCACCGGGTCCGCGACCAGCTGGACCTGCTGCTGCGGGGCGCGATGGGCCGGGGCGCGCCGCCGGACCACATTCTGCTCAGCGGCCCGCCGGGGCTGGGCAAGACGACGCTGGCCAACATCGTCGCCGCCGAGCTGGGTTCGGGTATCCGGGTGACCAGCGGGCCGGCGATCGAGCGCTCCGGTGACCTGGCGGCGATCCTGACCAGCCTGGCCGAGGGCGACGTGCTGTTCATCGACGAGATCCACCGGATCGCTCGGCCGGCCGAGGAACTGCTCTACAGCGCGATGGAGGACTTCCGGGTCGACGTGGTGGTCGGCAAGGGGCCGGGCGCGACGGCGATTCCGCTGGACGTGGAGCCGTTCACCCTGGTCGGTGCGACCACCCGGGCCGGTCTGCTGACCGGGCCGATGCGGGACCGGTTCGGGTTCGTCGCGCATCTGGACTTCTACGAGTCGACCGAGCTGGAGGTGCTGCTGACCCGGTCAGCGGGGATTCTCGCGGTGCCGATCACGCCGGACGGGGCGGCGGAGATCGCCGGCCGGTCCCGGGGGACTCCGCGGATCGCCAACCGGCTGCTGCGCCGGGTCCGCGACTACGCCGAGGTGCGGGCGGCCGGGGTGGTCGACCGGGATACCGCCCGGGCGGCGTTGGCCGTGTACGACGTCGACGAGCTGGGTCTGGACCGGCTGGACCGGTCGGTGCTGACCGCGTTGATCGGCTCGTTCGGTGGCGGCCCGGTCGGGTTGTCCACCCTGGCGGTGGCGGTGGGGGAGCAGCCGGACACGGTCGAGGAGGTCTGCGAGCCGTTCCTGGTGCGGGCGGGGCTGCTGGCCCGTACCCCCCGGGGGCGGGTGGCGACCGAGGCGACCTGGCGGCATTTCGGCCGGGTGCCGCCGCCGGGAACGCTCGGCGGTCCGGCCGTGCCGGGTGTTCAGTCCCGGGCCGGTACGGCCGGCGGCATGGTGTCCAATATGCCTGATTTATTCTCAGATGAGGCTTAAACTATCTCGTGATCTGAACGTGATCCGTGCCGATCACAGAGTTCACAGTCACAGCGACTAGACTCGCCGCGGTCTGTACGGCACGTGAGATCCCGCCTCCGCAGAGCGTAACGGCGTCGCGAGTGGCTGACGAAAGGTTGTTGTTGTGTTCTTGGCGCAAGAGGGCGCGGGCGGCGCCAGCTTTATGCCCATCCTGATGATCGGCCTGCTCTTTGTCGTCATGTACTTCATGATGATCCGGCCGCAGCAGAAGCGGCGCCGCGAAGCCGAGCAGATGCAGTCGTCGATCAGCACCGGCGACGAGGTCGTCACCATCGGCGGCCTGTACGGCACCGTGTCCAGCATGGACGACGAGACGGTGATGCTCGAGGTCTCGCCCGGAGTGCACGAGCGCTACGCCCGACCGGCGATCGCCCGGGTGGTGCCTAAGACCGACGTCAGCGCGACGACCGAGTCCGCCCCGGCGGACGAGGTGCCGACCAAGGACTGAGCCACCCCGGGTCGCCAGACCCGAGTTACATCGATGATACTGATCGTTGTGTTGCCGGTCACGACCGCTCGACCTGACGGTCGCGGCTGGTACGACGACCATCCCACCGCCGCTCGCACCAGTGGCACCAACCGCTGCCGCCCGGGGCACCAGCGGCCGAACCGCGCAGGGAGACAGGACCGCCGTGGCACCACCTCAGGGACAGATGCGCCCCGGGCGGCAACTCGCCGCACTCGGGCTTATCTTCGCCGTCCTCTACCTCATGGTGTTCTTCGCCGGAGCCAGCGGCAGCTGGCAGGACCGGCTGGAGCCCAAACTCGGCCTGGACCTGATCGGTGGTACCCGGGTCACCCTGGAGGCCACCACCGAGGACGGCAGCGCGCCACCGGCCGCATCGCTCGACCGGGCCCGCGACATCATCGAGAACCGGGTGAACAGCCTCGGCGTCTCCGAGGCGGAGGTGGTCACCGAGGGCGACCGGAACATCGTCGTCTCGCTGCCCGGCCAGAACCGCGACCTGACCGAGATCGGTAACGCGGCCGAGCTGCGGTTCCGCAAGGTACTCAAGGCCACCGACGGCGGTGAGCCGATCCAGCCACAGGCGTCCCCCACGCCGAGTGAAGGTGCCGGCGAGGAGGGTGCCGACGCGTCGCCGTCACCCGGTGCCTCGCCCGACGCCGAGGCGTCTCCTGGCGCGGAGCCGTCGCCGCAGGCGGAGGCCGAGCAGAGCCCGGCCGCTGGTGGCGAGGGCGGCATGGCCCAGCCGGACCCGACCGACTCGGCCAGCCCCGATGCCAGTGTCAGCCCCAGCCCGCAGGCAAGCCCGAGCGCGTCCCCGACGCCCGCCGCCGACACCGACGGGCCGGTCGACCTCGCACAGGTCCAGGCAAAGGTCGGCGAGGCGGCCTGGGCGGCGGCGACCGGCCTGCAGGCCCCGGCCGACTTCAGCGCAGACCCGACGCTGGCCGACACCCTGGCCCCGTTCGGCGAACTGACCCCGGCGGAGATCCGGGTGCTGCCGGCCGGCGTGCAGTACAACGTGCCGTACGTGACCTGTGACAAGCTCCTGCTGCGCCAGGCTGGTTCGATCCGCGACGAGTCCCAGCAGGTCGTCGCCTGCGAGGGCCTGGTCAAGTACCTGCTGGACGAGGCGAAGGTGGTCGGCACCGACGTCAGCGACGCCAGCGGCGTGCTGGACCAGACCACCAGCCAGTGGGTGGTCAGCCTCAACTTCACCGGCTCCGGCCAGCGCGCCTGGACCGAGCTGACCCGCGAGGCGTTCAACAACACCGACCAGGAGTGCGAGGCGAGCGCGCTCGGCCAGGACGGTAAGTGCCGGGTCGCGGTGGTCCTCGACAACGAGGTGATCTCCTCACCGGAGATCCAGGGCGTGCTCACCGGCGACTCGCAGATCACCGGCGACTTCACCAGCGCCACCGCCAACGAACTGGCCAGCAACCTGCGCTACGGTGCGCTGCCGCTGACCTTCGAGCAGCAGGAGGCGCAGAGCATCTCCGCCACGCTCGGAACCGAGCACCTGCGCGCTGGCCTGCTCGCCGCCGGCATCGGCATGCTGCTGGTCGCGGTCTACTCGTTCTTCTACTACCGGTTGCTCGGCATCGTGATCTTCCTCAGCCTGATCCTGTCGGCGCTGCTGGTCTTCGGCGCGATGGTGGTGCTCGGCCGGCAGATCGGCTTCACCCTGACCCTCGCCGGAATCGCCGGTCTGATCGTCTCGCTGGGTGTGGCGGCCGACTCGTTCGTGCTCTACTTCGAACGCCTCAAGGACGAGATACGTGAGGGTCGAAGTCCACGCAGCGCCGTACCCCGGGCCTGGCTGCGCGCCCGGCGGACGATCATCTCGGCGAACGCCATCACCCTGATGGCGGCGGTCGTGCTCTACATCGTGTCGGTGGGCACCGTGAAGGGCTTCGCCTTCGCTCTCGGCCTGGCGACCGTGCTCGACCTGGTCGTGGTGTTCCTGTTCCGGCACCCGATCATGTCGATGCTGGCCCGGACCAAGGCGTTCCTGTCTCCCCGGGTCAGCGGCCTCGGCCGCGCGGTGAAGACCGAGGACGAGACCCCGATTCGCAACCCGCGCGTCAAGGAGGCCTGACATGAGCGGTTTCGCTGGACGCCTCTACCGGGGTGAGGCCAACCTCCCGATCGTCAAGCGGCGTAACACCTGGTTCGTGATCGCCGCGGTGGTCGTCGTCCTGTCGATCGCAAGCTTCTCGATCCGGGGCTTCAACCTCGGCATCGACTTCCGGGGCGGCAACGAATTCCAGGTGCCGGCGAGCGTCGGCACCCTGCTGCAGGCCGAGGACGCCCTCGACGCCGAGCTCGCCGAGTTGGACACCGAGGAGCCGCTCGAGGTGGTCTCCGGCCAGGAGGTCGGCGGCACCACCTACCTGTTCCGCACCGCCGAGCTCACCTCCGAGCAGACCGAAGCCTTCAAGCAGGGTCTCGCCGAGCGGCTCGACATCGAGCAAGCGGCGATCAGCGACAGCCGGGTCAGCGGTGCCTGGGGTAGCCAGGTCACCCAGCGGGCGCTGCTCGGCCTGCTGGTCTTCATGGTGCTGGTCACCATCTACCTGGTGCTGCGGTTCGAGTACCGGATGGCGATCGCGGCGGTCGCCGGCCTGGTGCTCGACCTGCTGCTGACCGCCGGCATCTACTCGGCCTCCGGCTTCGAGGTCACCCCGTCGACGATCATCGGCTTCCTGACCATTCTCGGCTTCGCCCTCTACGACGTCGTGGTGGTCTTCGACAAGATCCAGGAGAACACCCGGGGCGTCACCGGCGGCAGCAGCCAGACCTACGGCGAGGCCGCCAACCTCGCGGTCAACCAGACCCTGATGCGGTCGATCAACACGTCGATCGTCGCGTTGCTGCCGGTCGGTGGGCTGCTGTTCATCGGTGCCGGGCTGCTCGGCGCCGGAACCCTCAAGGACCTCGGTCTGGTGCTGTTCGTCGGTATGGGCGCGGCCTTCTTCGCGTCGATCTTCTTCTCCTCGCCACTGGTGACGGTGCTCAAGGAGCAGGAGCCGAAGTACAAGCTGCACACCCAGCGGGTGCAGGCCAAGCGGTCCTCCCTGGCGGAGCGGGACAAGGCACCGAAGCGGTCGCGTACCAGCGCCGGTGCCTCGACCACAACGTCGGCCGACGAGCCCGCCGAGACCGAGCCCGCCGCGGACGCCGCTCTGGCCGGCACCGCGCCGAAGGCCGGTGCCCGACCGGCCGGCAAGCGTCAGTCCGGCGGCGGTCGTGGCGGCCGACCCGGCGGTGGGGGCCGCAAGCGCCCCAGCGGCGCGAAGCGTCGCTGACGATTTCCCTCGGTGGTGTTCCGGCGGCGACACGCCGCCGGAACACCACCGGTCTCACCCGGCACGGAAAGGGCGGAAGGTGACGGAGACCGAGGCAGTGATCGTCGGGGACAGCGGTGCCGAGACGGCCGCGTTGGTGGCCAGTCGGGTGATCGACGTACCGGACTTCCCCAAACCCGGCATCGTATTCAAGGACCTGATGCCGCTGTTCGCCGACGGGCCGGCGTTCCGGGAGATCACCGACCGGATCATCGCCCACCACGGAGCGGACTCCTTCGACGTGGTCGCCGGCATCGAGGCGCGTGGGTTCGTGCTGGCGGCGGCGATCGCGTACGCCACCGGCACCGGGGTGGTCCCGGTCCGCAAGGCCGGCAAGCTGCCCCGGGCATCGTTCTCCGCCTCGTACGCGTTGGAGTACGGCGAGGCGGTCCTGGAGGTGCATCAGGACGCCTTCACGGTCGGTCAGCGGGTCCTGGTGGTCGACGACGTGCTGGCCACCGGCGGAACCGCCGCCGCCACGCTGGACCTGGTCGACCGGGCCGGGGGAACGGTGATCGGCTTCACCGTCCTGCTGGAGCTGGGATTCCTCGCCGGGCGGGACCGGCTCGCGCCCCGGTCGGTGCACGCCATGTGGCGGGTGTGAGCCGGCCGACGGGCAGCTCGGCCGCCGGGCGCAGCACCGGCCGGACGGGTAATATTGCGGTCCCTGTCAGTCAGGGGCGCTGTCTCCTGGCTAGCGCGGTAGCAGCTCAGCCCGATACGGTCGGCTGAGTTCCGGCAGAGGTGAGGGAGGCCGGTGTCCCCCGACGTCGTCGCTCCTTCCATGGAGGGCACTGTGCATCCGACTGGCGAGGTCAACCCCACTGGGGGCGTGACCAACGGCGAGGCACCCGGTTCTGCCGTCAATCCGGGCGGCCCCGACGTCGCCGGTGACCGCAGCGCGGCACCCCCGGCGGCGAACGGTGCGACAGCTGCGGCGGCGAACGGTGCGGGCGACCACGCCGGCGCGGGCGCGGCCGGCACTGGTTTCGCGTTCAACGGTGCGCCGACCGGGCGTCGGGTACGGGCCCGGCTGGCCCGGTTCAACGCGCCCTGGCAGGCGCCGCACATCCCCGAGGTGCTGGAACCGCTGATCGCCACCCACCAGCAGAGCCACCCGAAGGCCGACCCACGGGTGCTGCAGCGGGCCTTCGAGATGGCCTCCAAGTGGCACTCCGGGCAGTACCGCAAGTCCGGCGATCCGTACATCACGCATCCGTTGGCGGTTGCCACCATCCTCGCCAATCTCGGCATGGACACCACGACGCTGGTCGCCGCGCTGCTGCACGACACGATCGAGGACACTGATTACACCCTCGACGAGATGCGCGCCGACTTCGGTGGTGAGGTGGCGCTGCTGGTCGACGGGGTCACCAAGCTCGACCGGGTCAAGCTGGGCGACGCGGCCAAGGCCGAGACCATCCGCAAGATGGTGGTGGCGATGGCGAAGGACCCCCGGGTCCTGGTGATCAAGCTCGCCGACCGGCTGCACAACATGCGGACGCTGACCTTCCTGCCCAAGGCGAAGCAGGAGCAGAAGGCCAAGGAGACCCTGGAGATCCTGGCGCCGCTGGCCCACCGGCTCGGTATGAACACCGTCAAGTGGGAGCTGGAGGATCTGGCATTCGGCACGCTGTTCCCGAAACGGTACGAGGAGATCAACCGGCTGATCGGGGAACACCAGCCGCAGCGCGACACCCAGCTGCGCAAGGTGACCCAGAAGGTGCAGGTCGACCTGCGCGCCGCGAAGGTCAGGGCGGAGGTCACCGGCCGGCCGAAGCACCTCTACTCGATCTACCAGAAGATGATTGTCCGGGGGCGGGACTTCAACGACATCTACGACCTGGTCGGCGTACGCATCCTGGTCGACACGGTCCGCGACTGCTACGCGGCGCTCGGCGTGATCCACGCGAACTGGCAGCCGGTCCCCGGCCGGTTCAAGGACTACATCGCGATGCCGAAGTTCAACATGTACCAGTCGCTGCACACCACGGTGATCGGGCCCACCGGCAAGCCGGTGGAGATGCAGATCCGCACCTACGCGATGCACCGTACCGCCGAGTTCGGCATCGCCGCGCACTGGAAGTACAAGGAGCAGAAGGGCGCCACCGTCGTCGGCCCGCCGGCGCACATCGACGAGATGACCTGGCTGCGGCAACTGCTCGACTGGCAGCGGGAGGCGAGCGATCCGAGCGAGTTCCTCGACGCGCTGCGCTTCGACCTGTCCAGCCAGGAGGTTTACGTCTTCACCCCCAAGGGCGACGTGATCCCGCTGCCCACCAGTTCCACCCCGGTCGACTTCGCCTACGCCGTGCACACCGAGGTGGGGCACAAGTGCATCGGGGCGCGGGTCAACGGCAAGCTGGTGCCATTGGAATCGACGCTGTCCAACGGCGACGTCATCGAGATCTTCACCTCCAAGTCGGCGACCGCCGGCCCGACCCAGGACTGGCTGGGCTTCGTCAAGAGCCCTCGGGCCCGCACCAAGATCCGGCAGTACTTCAACAAGGAACGCCGCGAGGAGGCAATCGAGACGGGCAAGGACGCGATCGCCAAGGCGATGCGCAAGCAGGGCATGCCGTTGCAGCGGATGCTCACCACGGACTCGCTGATGGCGATCGCCCGCGACCTGCACCTGGCCGACGTCGCCGCGCTGTACGCGGCGGTCGGCGACAGCCAGGTGTCCGCGCAGTCGGTGGTGCAGCGGCTGATGGTCAGCCTCGGCGGCGAGGAAGGGGCCGCCGAGGACCTGGCCGAGTCGGCCGTCGCAACCCGCCCGCCCCGGGCACGGCACAACGGCGCCGACCCCGGCGTGGTGGTACGCGGGGTCACCGACGTCTGGATCAAACTGGCCCGCTGCTGTACCCCGGTCCCGCCGGACACGGTGTTCGGCTTCGTCACCCGGTCCGGCGGCGTCAGCGTGCACCGCGACGACTGCTTCAATGCGGCCGAGCTCAAGGCGCAACAGGAACGGCTGGTCGAGGTCACCTGGAAGTTGACCTCGGCGTCGACGTTCCTCGTCGCCATCCAGGTTGAGGCGCTCGACCGGCACAAGCTGCTGGCTGACGTGACCAGGGTGCTCTCCGAGGAGCGGGTGAACATTCTCTCGGCGACCGTGACCACCACCCGGGACCGGGTGGCGGTCAGCCGCTTCTCGTTCGAGATGGCCGACCCGAAGCACCTTGGCCATCTGCTCAACGCGGTCCGCAAGGTCGACGGCGTCTTCGACGCCTACCGGGTCACCTCCGGCACCTGACAAGAAGGCGCCAGGGCATCGGGTAATGCCCTGGCGCACTGGTACCGGCTCAGCGGGCTCGGCGGCGTTGCCGGCCGCCGAGCCCGGTGGACTACTGCGGCTCGCTCACCGTCAACGAGTTGATCAGAATGTCGTTGTTGGGGTGGCCGCCGCCGGGGGACGGCTCGAACGCACCGTCGTGACCGGCCTCGGTGGCCTCCTGGATGACGTCGAGGCCCTCGACGACCCGGCCGAGCACGGTGTAGTCCGGGCTGAGCTCGACGTCCTGGTAGATGAAGAAGAACTGGCTGCCATTGGTGTCCGGGCCGCTGTTGGCCATCGCCACGACCCCGGCGGGGTAGGCGGGCCGGTCGTCGACCGGCAGGTTCTCGTTGGCGAACTGGTAGCTCGGCCCGCCGGTGCCGTCGGTGTCCCGGTAGCCTTCGCCGCTGGCGCTCGGGTCACCGCACTGCAGCATGCCGGGGAACATCCGGTGGCATTTGGTGTTGTCCCAGAATCCCTGGCCGGCCAGGTGACTGAAGCTGGCCGCCGTGCACGGCACCTCGGCCAGGTCCATCTCCACCTGGATCTCACCGAAGCTGGTGTCCAGGGTCATCACCTGGCTGCCGCTGTCCGGCGGCGTGGTGGTCGGCGGAACGCCGACGTCCACGGTCGTCTCACGGCGCTGCTCGACGGGGATCTCGTTCCACACGCAGGTCACGCCGGCGTCGCCGCCGTCGGCCTGGGGCGTGGTTTCGGTCTCGTCGTCCCCGAGGCTGGCGACCAGCCACACCGTGCCCGCGGCCACGAGCAGCAGGGCGACGCCGGCACCGATGCTGGCCTGCAACTGGCGGCGCTTGCGGGCCGCCTCGGCGCGCTGGGCCATCTCCTTTTCGAGGCGGGCCCGAGCCGCGGCACGCTGCCGCTCCCTGGTCGACGTCACGGTGGATCCTCCTGGATTCGGGTTGTCTGGGTCAGGTCAGGACTGGCCGGCGGTGCCGTCGGTGCCCTCCGCGTCCGGCTCGGTGGCCGACGGGTCGGTGGTGGCCGGTGCCGAGGCACTCGGGTCGGTCGACGGGGTCGCCTCGGTCTCGTCGGCCCCGATCGGCTCGCCGACGGTCAGGCTCTGGATGACCACGTCGGTCTCCGGCTTCACCGGTGCGCCGGCGGCGTTGTTCACCAGTGCGAGAGCGCCGATCGCCTCGACCGTGTCCATCCCCGAGGTCACCTTCCCGATGATCGGGTACGAGGGGAACTCGGTGGTGTAGTCCTCGAAGAAGATCTTGAACTGGCTCCCGTTGGTGCCCTGCGGCACGCCGACCGCAGCGACCGTGCCGGCCGGGTAGAGCGGCGGATGGTCGGCCAGCGCCTCCGTCGGGTCGGCCGACGGGTCCAGCTGCGGCGAGACCGGCACGTTCTCGCTGAAGTACGAGTACGTCGGCCCGCCCTGTCCGGTGCCGCTCGGGTCGCCGCACAGGATCGCGCCCTCGTCGGTGATCTCGTGGCAGGTCGTGTCGTCGAAGAAGTTGCGGCTGGCCAGGTGGGCGAAGTTGGCGGCGGCGCATGGCGCGGCGGCGAGGTCGAGCTCGACGGTGATCGGCTCGCCCTGGTTGGTGGTGATCGTCATCGGCTGGACCCCCTGGTTCGGCGGGTCGGTGGTTTCCGGCATGCCGACGTCGGTGAGGTTGCTGTTGGCGGCCGGGTCCTGCGGGGTCCAGGTGCAGATGCCCGCAGCCTCCGGGGTCTCCGGCTCGCCGTCGAAGGCGCCGAGCGCCCAGGCCGAGCCGCCGGCGATGAGCAGCAGCGCGAGGCCGGCGCCCACGCCGGCGCGGATCCGCCGCTTGCGCCGGGCCGCGGCGGCACGCCGGGCCATCTGCCGGTCAAGCTTCGCCCGCGCCAACTTGCGCTGCCGGTCCCTACTGGAGGCCACCCGCGCTCCCCTTTCCTGATCATCCCTGCGCCGTGCGGCGGGTCGGTACGTGTCCTGCGGAGGGCGTGCCGGACCCGGGCGCCTTTGCGGTGCGCCACGCCACACGCCCGCAAGAGTGTACGGGTATCGGCTGGGAAATTGTTGTACGAGGTCCGCTCTGTATCCAATTGGAGATCATCGCTGCCGTCGCGGACTGGGTGGGGCCGGCAGGTGTGCCACGGCGGCCCCGCGTGTCGCGGCGGCTAGGCTCGACCCGGAGACGATTCCGGCGGCCCGCGCGGGCCGGCCGACGGAGAGGAGAGGCGTGCTCATCACCGGCTTCCCGGCGCAGGCGTTCGGCACCAACTGCTACGTGGTGGCCGCCGGGCCGGGCGAGCAGTGCGTCGTCGTCGACCCCGGCATCGGGGTGCTCGACGACCTGGACCAGGTGCTGGCCGAGCACCGGCTGCATCCGGCGGCGGTGCTGCTCACCCACGGCCATCTCGACCACACCTTCTCGGTCGCGCCGGTCTGCGGCACGCGTGGCATCACCGCGTACGTGCATCCGGGTGACCGGGAGATGCTGGCCGACCCGGCGAAAGGCCTGTCGACGGACCTGGCGGCGATGTTCGGCGGCCGGCTGCCGTACAGCGAACCGGACGACGTCGCCGAGCTGACCGACGGCGCCACGCTGACGCTGGCCGGGTTGGAGATCAGCGTCGACCATGCCCCTGGCCACACCGGCGGTTCGGTGCTGTTCCGGCTGCCCGGCGCAGACTCGCCCTGGGAGGCCGAGCAGGTCTGTCTCTCCGGCGACGTGCTGTTCGCCGGTTCGATCGGCCGCACCGACCTGCCCGGTGGCAGCATGGCGACGATGATGACCAGCCTGCGGGACAAGGTGCTGCCGTTGGCCGACGACACCGTGGTGCTGCCCGGCCACGGTCCGGCCACCACCATCGGCCGGGAGCGTGTGAGCAACCCCTATCTGCACGAGGCCGCCGGCAGCGGCAACGCCGTGCCGGCCCGCCGTACCGGACTGTGACGACGAGGATGTACCGATGAGCAAGCCCAGGCCGATCTCCGGCTTCCCGGAGTGGTCGCCCCCGCAGCGGATGATCGAGCAGTACGTCATCGACCGGCTGCGGCACACCTTCGAGCTGTACGGCTTCGCCCCGCTGGAGACCCGCGCGGTGGAGCCGCTGGACCAGCTGCTGCGCAAGGGGGAGACCTCCAAGGAGGTCTACCTGCTGCGCCGGTTGCAGGCCGAGCCGGGTGCCGAGGTCGGTGACGACGCCCTCGGGCTGCACTTCGATCTGACCGTGCCGTTCGCCCGCTACGTGCTGGAGAACGCCGGCAAGCTGCAGTTCCCGTTCCGCCGCTACCAGATCCAGAAGGTGTGGCGGGGGGAGCGGCCGCAGGAGGGCCGCTACCGGGAGTTCCTGCAGGCCGACATCGACATCGTTGACCGCGACGAGCTGGCCCCGCACCACGAGGCGGAGCTGCCGCTGGTCATCGGGGACGCGCTGGCGAGTCTGCCGATCCCGCCGGTGCGGATCCAGGTCAACAACCGCAAGGTCTGCGAAGGCTTCTACCGGGGGATCGGGTTGACCGATCCGGATGCGGCGCTGCGGGCGATCGACAAGCTGGACAAGGTCGGCCCGCAGCGGGTGGCCGAGCTGCTGGCCGAGACGGCCGGTGCCAGCGACAGCCAGGCCAAGGCCTGCCTGTCGCTGGCGGAGATCTCGGCGCCGGACGCCTCGGTCGCCGACGCGGTGCGTGGTCTCGGCGTTGAGCACCCGCTGCTCGACGAAGGGCTCACCGAGCTTGTGGCGGTGCTGGAGACGGCCGCCGCGCACTCGCCCGGCCTGTGCGTGGCAGACCTGCGGATCGCCCGGGGTCTGGACTACTACACCGGTACGGTCTACGAGACCCAGCTACAGGGGTACGAGCGGTTCGGCTCGATCTGCTCGGGTGGCCGCTACGACGATCTCGCCTCGGCCGGCGCGGACCGCTTCCCGGGCGTCGGGATCTCGATCGGGGTGTCCCGGCTGCTGGGGCTGCTGTTCGGCGCCGACGCGTTGGCGATCTCCCGGCCGGTGCCGACCTGCGTGCTGGTGGCGTTGCCGGCCGAGTCTGGCCGGCCGGCTGGCAACCGGGTGGCCGACGCGCTGCGTCGGCGGGGGATCGCCACCGAGGTGTCACCGTCGGCTGCCAAGTTCGGCAAGCAGATCCGGTACGCGCAGCGCCGCGACATCCCGTACGTCTGGTTCCTCGGGGTCGACGGTGAGTCGGACAGTGTCAAGGACATCCGCTCGGGGGATCAGGTGCCGGCGGCCGCGGACGCCTGGTCACCGCCGTCGGCGGACCTCCAGCCGACGGTGACCGGCTGACAGTGACGCGGCCGATGGCGACTTGCCTGGTCGACATAGCGGACATACGGCGGCGATTGCCGCAAAGATCATCCGGGAAAGTGGCGGTGCGGCCCGACATAACCTACGGTTGCGTAAGTTACGCTGTCGTAGGTTACCCCGGTAGGGAGAACGTCGTTGACCGTCGCCGCCACCACCCCGATGTCCCAGACCGCGCTGCTCGTCGAGCTCGAACCGGTGGTCGCCGAGAACCTTGACCGGCACCTCGGCCTGGCCAAGGAGTGGTTCCCGCACGAGTACGTGCCGTGGAGCGACGGGCGGACCTTCGACGGCCTGCTCGGCGGCGAACCGTGGTCGCCGGAGGACTCGCAGATCCCGGACGTCGCCCGTACCGCGCTGATCGTCAACCTGCTCACCGAGGACAACCTGCCCTCGTACCACCGCGAGATCGCCACCCTGTTCGGTCGCGACGGTGCCTGGGGCACCTGGGTGCACCGGTGGACCGCCGAGGAGGGCCGGCACGGCACCGCCATCCGGGACTACCTGACCGTCACCCGGGCGGTCGATCCGGTCGCGCTGGAGCGGGCCCGGATGGTGCACATGTCCAACGGGTACGCCAACCAGCACGACGACGAGGTGCTGCACTCGCTGGCGTACGTGTCGTTCCAGGAGCTGGCTACCCGGATCTCGCACCGCAACACCGGTCGGGCCACCGGTGACCCGCTCTGCGAGCGGTTGCTGGCCCGGGTCGCCGCTGACGAGAACCTGCACATGATGTTCTACCGAAACCTGCTCGGCGCGGCGTTCGAGCTGGCGCCGAGTCAGGCGATGCGGGCGGTGGCCGACGTGGTCGCCGACTTCCAGATGCCGGGCGTGGGCATCGAGGGCTTCGCCCGCAAGTCGGTGGCGATCGCCATGGCCGGCATCTACGACCTGCGTCAGCACCGCGACGAGGTGCTCGCGCCGGTGCTGCGCCAGTGGGACATCTGGAATGTCACCGGGCTGGACGCCGACGGCGAGTCGGCCCGTGACCAGATCGCCGCGCAGATGACTCAACTGGACACCGCCGCGTCCCGGTTCGAGGCCCGGCGGGAGGAGCGGCGCGCCCGCGGCCGGTAAGTGCCGTCGCGGCGCTTCAGGAACGATGAGTGCGGGTCCCGTGGCTGGTCGGCCACGGGACCTTCGTCGTATGTGGTCCGTCCACCGTGTCCGTCCGATCTAGCGACCGCACAGCCGTTCAGGTTCGTTGTGAGACGGGCTTAACGCGTTGGAAATCGATGGGTCGAGATTCGTGAAACCCGGCGTACCTACGTTTCGTGGCACCACGACTTCGGCTGAAGGGGAGTTGGATGCCACGACGCTTCCGGGGCGGCCTCGCCGCACTCTGTATACTGTCGACATTGGTTGCCGCGACCGCCTGTGCGGAGGACCCCACGTCCTCGGCCGGTGGCGGCGGTGACTCCGACACCATCAAGGTCGGTATCCTGCACTCGCTGAGCGGCACCATGGCGATCAGTGAGGTCACCGTACGCGACGCAGAGTTGCTCGCGATCGAGGAGATCAACGCCGCCGGTGGCGTGCTGGGCAAGCAGATCGAACCCGTCGTCGAGGACGGTGCCTCGGACTGGCCCACCTTCGCCGAGAAGGCGCAGAAGCTCATATCCCAGGACAAGGTCGCCACCGTCTTCGGTGGCTGGACGTCGGCCAGCCGCAAGGCGATGCTGCCGGTCTTCGAGCGCAACAAGGCGCTGTTGTGGTACCCGGTGCAGTACGAAGGGCTGGAGAGCTCGGAGTACATCTTCTACACCGGTGCCACCACCAACCAGCAGATCGTCCCGGCCCTGGACTACCTCGCCGAGCAGGGGCACAAGACGGTCTTCCTGGTCGGCAGCGACTACGTCTTCCCGCGTACCGCTAACAAGATCATCACCGCGTACGCCGAGGCCAACGGCATGCAGATCGTCGGCGAGGAGTACACGCCGCTGGGCCACACCGAGTACAGCACCGTGGTCAACAAGCTGCAGCAGGCCCAGCCCGACGCGGTGTTCAACACCCTCAACGGCGACAGCAACGTCGCCTTCTTCAAGCAGTTGACCAGCGTCGGAGTCACCGCCGAGACGATGCCGACCGTGTCGGTCAGCGTCGCCGAGGAGGAGGTCGTCGGCATCGGCCCGGACAACGTCGCCGGCCACCTGGTGGCCTGGAACTACTACCAGACCACCGAAGGCGAGCGGAACACCGCCTTCGTCGAGGCCTTCAAGGCCGAGTACGGGGCGGAGAAGGTCACCTCCGACCCGATGGAGGCCGGCTACAACGCGGTCTACCTGTGGGCGGCGGCGGTCGAAGCGGCCGGCAGCACCGACGTCGAGGCGGTCAAGGAGGCCGCCGGCGGGATCAGCATCGAGGCACCGGAGGGCACGGTCACCATCGACGGCGACAACCAGCACGTCTACAAGACGGCCCGGATCGGCGTGGTGCAGCCCGACGGCCAGATCCAGGAGGTGTGGAACTCCGGCGAACCGATCAAGCCGGACCCGTACCTGACCGGCTACGACTGGGCCGAAGGCCTGTCGTAACAGGCTAGTAACAAGCGGAGGGAGGTGCCCGCCATGGCGGTACTCAACCAACTGGTCATCGGCGCGAGCATCGGAGCGGTGCTGCTCCTGATCGCGCTGGGACTGACGTTCACCTTCGGACAGATGGGCGTCATCAACATGGCCCACGGGGAGTTCATCCTGGCGGGCGCCTACACCGCGTACATGATGCAGGGGCTGGTCGGGGCGCAGGCCGTCCCGGCCGCCCTGCCGGTCGCGTTCCTCATCGCCGGCACCATGGGTCTGATCCTGGAACGCCTGGTGATCCGGCGGTTCTACGGCCGGCCGCTGGACACCCTGCTGCTCACCTTCGGCGTCAGCCTGATCCTGCAGCAACTGGCCCGGGACATCTTCGGCGCGCCCAACGTGCAGGTCACCGCACCCGGCTGGCTCACCGGCGGGCTTGACGTGGCCGGCGTACAGCTGCCGTACAACCGGATCTTCATCATGGCACTCGCGGTCGGCTGCGTGGTGGCGATCTCGCTCTACCTCAGCAAACTGTCGTACGGCCGGCGGATGCGGGCGGTGATGCAGAACCGCGAGCTGGCCGCGGTGACCGGGGTGGCCACCCAGCGGGTCGACCAGCTCACCTTCTTCATCGGCTCCGGCCTGGCCGGTGTCGCCGGGGTGGCGCTGACCCTGATCGGCCCGGTCGGGCCGTCGCTGGGCACCTACTACATCGTGGACGCGTTCCTCGTCGTCGTCGCCGGGGGACTCGGACAGCTGCGCGGGGCGGTGATCGCGGCGGTCGCCCTCGGCGCGATCAACAGCTTCGTCGAATTCTGGACCGATGCGAGCCTGGCCAAGGTGGTGGTCTTCGCAGTGATCGTGGCCTTCCTCCAGTTCCGTCCGCAGGGCATGTTCGTCCTCCGTTCCCGGGCGCTGACATGAACGCCGCCCGGACGACCACCCCCGCCAACGGGGCCCGGCCGGCCACCCGCTGGCCCGGACCGGTCGGTTTCGTCGCCGTCGGAGTGCTGCTGCTGGTGGCACCGCTGGTGCTCAGCCCGTTCCGGCTCGACCTGCTCGCCAAGTACCTCTGCTACGCGATCGTCGCGGTCGGCATCTACCTGGCCTGGGGGCGCGGCGGCATGCTGACCCTCGGCCAGGGCGTGTTCTTCGGCCTCGGCGGCTACGCGATGGGCATGCACCTCAAACTCGCCGACGCCGGCGAGGGCAACCTGCCCGACTTCATGGTGTGGAGCGGGGTGGAGACCCTACCGGCCATCTGGGGGCCGTTCCGCAGCCCGGCGTTCGCCCTGGTCATGGTGGTCGTGCTGCCCACCGTGGTGGCGCTGATCCTGGGCACCCTGGTGTTTCGCCAACGGGTGCGCGGTGCCTACTTCGCCGTACTGTCCCAGGCCCTGGCCGCCGCGTTCGTGATCCTGCTGGTCGGCCAGCAGGGCCTCACCGGCGGCACCAACGGCCTGACCAACGTGCAGTTCTTCTTCGGCCTCGACCTGTACGACCCGACGCAGAAACGGATCGTCTACTACGTCGCGGTCGGCGCGCTCGCCCTGGTCTTCCTCGCCGCCTGGCAGCTCACCCACAGCCGGTTCGGCAAGCTGCTGGTCGCCATCCGCGACGGTGAGGACCGGGTCCGCTTCCTCGGCTACGACCCGGCCGTGGTGAAGACCATCGTGTACGCGCTGTCGGCGGCCATGGCCGGGATCGCCGGCGCGCTGTTCGTGCCGGTGGTCGGCATCCTCGGCCCGGCCGACCTCGGCGTCGTACCGTCCATCGAGATGCTGGTCGCGGTCGCCATCGGCGGGCGGTTCTCGCTGGTCGGTGCGGTCGGCGGGGCGATCCTGTTCAACTACGGCAGTACGGTGCTCAGCGAACAGTGGCCGTCCGGCTGGCTCTACCTGCTCGGCGGCCTGTTCATCGCGGTGATGATGTGGGCGCCGCG
Source organism: Solwaraspora sp. WMMA2059 (assembly GCF_027497315.1). GTDB lineage: Bacteria > Actinomycetota > Actinomycetes > Mycobacteriales > Micromonosporaceae > Micromonospora_E. The sequence goes on from NZ_CP114908.1 coordinate 2,129,108, forward strand.
CGGCCTCGCCGGGCTGCTCGCCGACGGCTGGGCGGCGGTGCGGCACCGGGTCGGGGGTGCGAAACCATGAGCGGCAAGCTGGAGGTACGCGGCCTCGACGTCGTCTTCGACGGCTTCCGGGCGATCAGCGGCCTCGACCTGACCGTCGAGCCGGGGGAGCTGCGCTTCCTGATCGGCCCCAACGGTGCCGGCAAGACCACCCTGATCGACGTGGTCACCGGCCGGACCCGGCCGGCGTCCGGCTCGGTGCGGTTCAACGGCCAGGAGCTGGTCGGCCGCCGTGAGCACCGGATCGTCCGGCTCGGCATCGGCCGGACCTTCCAGACGTCGGTGGTGTTCGAGCAACTCACCGTGCTGGAGAACCTCGACCTGGCGGCCAGCTTCCGCCGGCGGATGGTCGGCCTGCTGCGCCGCCGGCGCGGTGTCTCCGACCAGGTATCCCGGGCGCTGGACACCACCGGTCTTGCCGACCTGGCGTACCGGCCGGCCGGGGTGCTCTCCCACGGGCAGCGGCAGTGGCTCGAGATCGGCATGCTGATCGTGCAGCAGCCCAGTCTGCTGCTGCTCGACGAGCCGGTGGCCGGGATGAGCCGCAGCGAGCGGGACCGCACCGGTGAGCTGCTGCGCGAGGTCGCCAAGGACCACACGGTGATGGTGATCGAACACGACATGGAGTTCCTGCGCCGGTTCGCCAGCACCGTCACCGTGCTGCACGAGGGCCGACTGCTCTGCGAGGGCACCGTTGCTCAGGTGCAGGCCGACCCGCGCGTGCAGCAGGTCTACCTGGGGCGCTCCGGTGAGGAGGGTGCCGAACCCGCCGTACCGTCGGCTGTTTCCGTCCCGTCGACCGCTGCCGGACCGTCAGCCGCTGAGGAGGCGTCGTCGTGAGTGCCATGTTGACCGTCGAGTCGCTCGACGTCGCGTACGGCCGGGCCCAGGTGCTGTTCGGGGTCGACCTGCAGGCCCCGGCCGGGTCGCTGGTCTGCGTGATGGGCCGCAACGGGGTCGGCAAGACCACCCTGCTGAAGGCGATCACCGGGGTGCTGCCGGTGCGGTCCGGCCGGGTGACCTTCGACGGCCGCGACATCACCAGGCTGCGTACCCACGAACGGGTGCGGCTCGGGCTCGGCTACGTCCCGCAGGGCCACGAGACGTTCCCACAGCTGACCGTCGCCGAGAACCTGCAGGTGGCGGTCGAGGCGGCCCGGACCGACAAGGTCGCGGTCGACGAGGCGCTGGACCTGTTCCCGGCGCTGCGCGGGCTGCTGCGCCGCCGGGCCGGGTTCCTCTCCGGTGGCCAGCAGCAGCAGTTGGCGATCGCCCGTGCCCTGGTCACCCGGCCGAAGATGCTGCTGCTCGACGAACCGACCGAAGGCATCCAGCCGTCGATCATCATCGAGATCGAGGAGGCGATCGAACGGCTGCACACCGAGGCCGGGCTGGCGATCCTACTGGTCGAGCAGTACCTCGAACTGGCGCTGCGGCTGGCCGACCGGTTCGTCATCCTCGACGCCGGCGAGGTGGTCCGGGCCGGCGACAAGGCGGACCTGCGCGACGAGTCGGTCCGCCAACTGCTGTCGGTGTGACCCGGCCGGCACCGGTCGGCCGGACCTGTCGTCAGCTGGTCGGTGGCAGCTCGAACAGCAGGCAGGACGAGGTGGCGTGGGCGGTCAGCCGGCCGGCGGCGTCGGTCAGCTTCGCCTCGGCGTACGCGGTGCGCCGACCGCGCTGCACCACGGTGCCCTCGCAGCGCAGCGTGCCCGAGGCGAGCGTCACCGGGCGCAGGAACTTCACGTTCAGGTCGATCGAGGTGTAGCTCGTCCCGGCCGGCAGCACCGAGTGCACCGCGCAGCCGGCCGCGGTGTCCAGCAACGTCGAGATGATGCCACCGTGCACCGTGCCCAGGGCGTTGTAGTGGAACTCCTGCGGGGTCAGCACGGTGACCACCCGGCCGTGCTCGGGCTCCAAGCCTTCGAGGCCCAGCATCACCATCACCGGCGGGGCGGGAATCTCACCGGAGGCCATCGCCTGCAGTTGGCCCAGCCCGTCGAGGCCGTTCAACGCCGCCAACCGCACCGTGGCGGGGTCGGTCCACGAGAAGGTGCGGCTGCGCTGCGCCGCGTCCGGCGCCGGCTGCTGAGTCTGTGTCATGGACGCAGCCTGGCAGTCGGTTGCTAGGTCTGTCAACAAGACCTAGCCTGGTCGGGGTGAGACCTACCGCGCTCGACTGGTCCATCGACAACTGCACCATCGCCCGCACCATGGAGATCATCGGCGAGCGGTGGACCGTCGTCGTGCTCCGCGAGGTCTTCAACGGCGTACGCCGGTTCGACCAGATGCGCGAGCGCACCGGCGTGCCCCGCCAGGTGCTGACCAACCGGCTCACCATGCTGGTCGACCAGGGCCTGCTGCGCCGGCACCCGTACCAGGAACCGGGGGAGCGGCAACGCTACGAGTACCGGCTCACCGGTAAGGGCCTCGACCTGTGGCCGGTGCTGGTCGCCCTGCTGCAGTGGGGCGACCGGTACTGCGTCGACCCGGACGGCTCCCCGCTCGCCGTCGCGCACCGCGACTGCGGGGCCGAGGTCGGCGTCACGATGCGCTGCGCCGCCGGCCACGACGTCGCCGACACCCGCGACGTACTTCCCCGCCCCGGCCCCGGTGCCCGCCGCCGCGAACCGACCGGCTGAAGTCCTACGCTGCGGGCGTGCACATTTCGCTCACCGCCATCGTCGTCGACGACTACGACCCGGCCATCGACTTCTTCACCACCGTCCTCGGCTTCGATCTGGTCGAGGACTCCCCGTCGCCGACCAACGACGGTCGCCCCAAGCGGTGGGTGGTGGTGCGGCCGCCCGGTGCCGAGACCGGCATCCTGCTGGCCCGCGCCGACGGCGACGCCCAGCGGGCGGCGGTTGGCAACCAGACGGCCGGTCGGGTCGGCTTCTTCCTCCGGGTGGACGACTTCGAGGCCGCGTACCAGCGGATGGTGGACCACGATGTGCGGTTCGTAACCGCGCCGCGCACCGAACCGTACGGCCGGGTGGTGGTCTTCGTCGACATCGCCGGCAACCGGTGGGACCTGATCGGCCCTGCCTGAGCCCGAGCCGTCGAACCCGGCCGACGTCAGTCGGCGGTCACCGTCAGCCGCCGGACCCGGTGGCGGCGTGCCGCTGGTGGTAGGCGCGGACCCGGTCCTCCACCTCGGCCCGCAGCGTCAGGAACTCCGGCAGCCGTTTCACGGCCAGGTCCCGGGGCACGCCGTCGCGGTCCGGCGGCAGCTGCACCGGCAGGTCGGCGGCGACCCGGCCCGGGTCGCTGGCCAGCACCACCACCCGTTGGCCGAGGAAGACCGCCTCCTCGACGTCGTGGGTCACCATCACCACCGTGGTGCCGGTGTCGGCCCACACCCGGCGGACCAACAACTGCATGTCCTCCTTGGTCTGCACATCGAGGGCACCGAACGGCTCGTCGAGCAGCAGCACTCGCGGTTCGCAGGCCAGCGCCCGGGCGATCGCCACCCGCTGACGCTGCCCGCCGGAGAGCTGCTTCGGCAGCGCGTGCCGCAGCCCGGTCAACCCGGTCTCGGCCAGGTACCAGGCGACCCGCCGGGCCCGTTCGGCCCGACTGACCGGCAGCAGCTCCAGCCCGAACGCGACGTTGCGTTCCACCGTCCGCCACGGATACACGGCACCGCTCTGCAGCACCAGCCCCCGGTCCGGACCCGGCCCGGTGACCGGCGCACCGTCGAGCAGCACGGTGCCCCGGCTCGGCGTGGACAGCCCGGCGATCAGCGACAGCAGGGTGGACTTGCCCGACCCGGATGCGCCGACCAGGCAGACGAACTCGCCTCGGCGTACCGCCAGATCCACGCCGTCGAGCGCGCGCAGCGACCCGCCCCCGGCGGTCCGGAAGTCCTTGCCGACGCCGTCGAGCCGCACCAGCGGTGCGTCGGCGGCCGGCACCGCGCCCGCGTCTGTGCCGGCGGCTTCGGTCGCGGTCATACCGCCCACCTCCCGACCCGGTCGCGGGTGGTCCGCAACGCCAGATCGATCGCCACCCCGATCAGGGCGATCACGATCAGTACGGCGAAGATGTTGTCGAGCTGGTTGAACCGCTGCGACCGGACGATCCGGTAGCCCAGCCCGGACTGGGCGTTGATCAGCTCGGCGACCACTACGAAGTTCCAGGCGGCCGCCGCGTTCACCCGGATAGAGTCGATCATGCCGGGCAGCGAATGCGGCACGATCACCTTGCGCAGCACCTCGAACCGTCGGGCACCGAGGGTGTACGACACGTCGATCAGCCCGGCCGGCACGGTCCGAACAACGTTGGCGGTCATCAGCGTGTTGAAGAAGACCGTCGCGATGAAGATCAACGCCACCTTGGACGGCTCACCCAACCCCAACCAGATGATCAGCAACGGGATGAACGCGCTGGCCGGCAGGTAGCGCAGCAGGCCGATCATCGGTTCCAACGCCGCCCGGCCGGCCTGGAAGCTGCCCATCAGCAGGCCGAGCGGCACCGACACCGCCACCGCCAGGCCGAAACCGCGCAACACCCGGCCGACGGTCGCGGCGGTGTCGGTCCACAGTTGACCTGTCCGGGCCATCTCCACCCCGGCCGCCACCGACTCCAGCGGCGACGGCAGGAAGTCCGGCCGCCCGTCGACCAGCACGCTGCCGATCTGCCAGGCGGCCAGCGGCACCACGATCGAGGCGACCGTCAACGTCCACCGGCCGGCCGCCGGGATCGGCGTACGGATGGCCAGCAGCGCCGGCACCGGGCGGGCCGGACGCCGCCGCGGCAGCGGCCCCCACGACGCCCGGTCCGCGTCCGCATCGCTGGTCGCGGTCCCGTGGGTGTCGTCCGGGCCGCCGTTCGCGGTCGCCTGGGCCGGGGCGACGGTCACGGCGACACCGCCCCCACGAACTGTCCGTCGAGCAGCCCGTCCAGCGGCGGTGCCTCGTCGACCAGACCGGTCTCCACCAGGAACTCGGCGATCGAGCGGGCCTGGAAGTCCAGGTTGGCCGGGGTGTCGCCCGGCTCGAACGCCGCCTGGTTGTCGGCCAGGTCGAAGATCGTCGTCCCGGCGTCGTACGTGCGGTAGTCCTCGACGCTGACCCCGGCCTGCGCCGCCATGATCTCGACCGCCTCGTCCGGGTTGTCGGCGATCCAGTCCAGGGTGTCGAACCAGGTGTCCACCACCGCCTGGACCTGCTCCGGATGGTCGGCCACGAACTCCGAGTCGAACACCAGATGGTCCGGGATCGCCCCGGGGAAGTCCGCCGATGTGACGATCGCGGTGCTGCCCTCGCGGCCCAGCGCGGTCGTGGTGAACGGGGCGAACGCCCCGACCGCGTCGACCTGCCCGGCCAGGAACGCGGCGGCGGCCGCGTCGGTCAGCAACGGACTGATCTCGACGTCGTCGGCGCTCAGCCCGGCCTCGGCCAACGCCAACAACAGCAGGTAGTGGTCGACCGTACCCTCCTCGATCGCGATCCGCTTACCGGCCAGGTCGGCCACCGAGTCGATCCCCGGCGCGGCGATGATCTGGTCGTTGCCGGTCGAGTTGTCGTTGACCAGCACCACGGTCTGCGCCGCGCCGCCGCTGACCGACGACAGCGTGTCGTTGAGGGTCTGGCTGTTGGCGTCCAGGTTGCCGGTGGCCAGCGCGGTCAGGCTGTCGGTGTAACTGTCGAAGTAGGTCAACTCGACGTCGACCCCGTTCTCCTCGAACAGACCCTGTTCCTCGGCGACCTGCCAGGGGAACCAGCCCGGCCAGGCGCTGAACCCCAGCCGTACGGTGGTCGAGCCGTCGCCGTCGTCGGCGGAACCGTCATCACCGCCGCAGCCGGCGGCGCTCACCAGCAGCGTCGTCGCGCAGGCGGCGGCGATCAGCCTCCGGGTGGTGGAACGGCGGGAAAATTTGGGGGTACGTCGCATCTCTATGTCCTCCTGCGGAAGGGAAACTACGGGGGATCGGCGCCGCGTCGGCTCAGCGCTCAGTGGCTCGATGGCGCGGCAGGTGCCCGGCGCGGACCAGACAGCCGAGGGTGTCGCAGATGACCCGGGTGGCGATCAGCGAGGTGATCTCGGCGTTGTCGTACGGCGGCGAGCACTCCACCACCTCGATGCCCGCCAACGGCCGTTCGGCGATCAGCTGGATGAACTTGAGGACTTCGCGGGGCAGGAAGCCGCCCGGTTCGGGCCAGCCGGTGCCGGGCACGAACGCGGCGTCCAGGCAGTCCACGTCGAACGACAGCCAGACCGCCTCGGCGCCGTCCCAGGCGACTTCGAGGGCCTTCTCGGCGGCGGCCTCGATGCCCATCTCGACGCAGTCGGTGACCGTCATGATCGTGGTGCCGCGTTCCCGGCCGACCTTGACCCCGGGGCGGGGCGCCTGCCAGCCGCCGATGCCGATCTGCACCAGGTTCTTCGGCGGCACGTTCGGGATGTCGGTGGCGTGGAACCACGGGGTGGTGTGCATCCGCTCGTCGAGGTCGGTCTCCTGGGTGTCGACGTGCCGGTCGAAGTGGATGATGCCCAGGTTGCCGTCGAGGTGTTCGGCGACCCCGCGCACCGTCGGGTAGCCGATCGAGTGGTCCCCGCCGAGCACCACCGGGAAGGCCCCGGAGGAGTAGACGTGGCTGACCGCCTTGGAGATCTGGTCGAAGGTCTTCTCGATGTTCGCCGGGATGGTGAAGACGTCACCGAGGTCGGCGATCGTGATCGACTCGCGCAGGTCGACGCCGAGTTCGAACGAGTACGGCCCGTACAGCGCGGAGATCTTGCGGATACCCTGCGGCCCGAACCGGGTTCCCGAGCGGTACGTCGTGCCACCGTCGAACGGCGCGCCGAGCACCGCCACGTCGTACTCGCCGCAGCGGCGCACGTCCTCGACGTACGGTGCCTTCAGGAAGGTGTTGATCCCGGCGAAGTGCGGCAGCTCGCCACGGGAGAACGTCGGGATCCGCTTGTCGACGATCGAATCGGCACCGGGCAGGCCGTACTCCAGGCCCCGGGCGATCTCCTCTTCCCACTTGGTGGTGGGCAGTTCGGCCTCGCGGGCGACCGCGTACGCTGCCTCCGGGCCGTAGTTGCCGTGCAGCTCGGGTTGGTCGCTGGGCTGCTGGTCGCGGTGCTGGTGATTGTGGTGATGATGGTGGTGCAAGCCCACGGGGCACCTCCGAATGAGGGCCTGGCTGAGGCACAGCCAGACATCCGGCTGCCTCCCGGGCTTTTGTCCCGCCGTGGAACGCCGCCCGCCACGCTGGCGGCCCGACGCCTGCACCTCTCGGACCTGTCCCGTCCCCGGCTGCCCGTGCCTGGCTGCCCGGCGGCGGCGGAACCCTAGGTGCGCCTCACCGTTGGTGAGTCACCCCGGAGTAGACGCCGCTGTGGTTTCGGTCACTTTGCCGACCCGTTGCCGTCGGGTATCGGCTGCGCCCGGGCGGCCAGGTCGGACCAGACCCGCTCGTACGCAACGACGTGCGCCGGCTGGTCGAGGTGCATCGTCCCGGTCAGGGTGTCGAGCCGGACCAGCCCCGACCCGGCCGGCCGCCGTCCGGGGACCGTCGTGGCGGCGGCGAAGCGCAGCAGGGTGAACGGGTTGGTCATGCCGGCGTGCGCGCCGCCGGACAGCGGCAGGACCCGTACCGAGATCCCCGGCCTGATCGCGAGCGCCCGCAGGTGGTCGAGTTGCGCCCGCGCCGTCGCGTCGTTGCCGACGGTACGCCGCAGCGCCCCCTCGCCGACGATCGCCTGCACCGCCGGCGGATGCGGGTGGGTCAGCAGGTGCCGCTGCCGCGCCGCCAGCTGGTCGAGGCGGGCGGCGATGTCGTCGTCGCTGCGCAGACCGGCCGGGCAGCGCAGCAGCGCCTCGGCGTACCCCGGGGTCTGCAGCAGGTCCGGCAGCGTCGCCTGGCCGTAGCAGCGGATGAGCGTCGCGGACTGTTCGAACACCGGGTACGGGTCGGCGTCGATCGGCAGTCCGGCCAGCCCGTCGTGCCACCAGCGCCCGCCGCTGGGGCGGTCGATCTCCGCCGCGAGGGCGAGCAGCCGTTCCCGGGTCTCGTCGTCGGCCCGGTACAGCCGGCACATCGCTGACATGTCCGCTTCGGTCCAGCGCACCCGCGGGTCGCCGGCCTCGATTCGCCAGAGCGTGCTGTTGCCGCGTCGCAGCTTGTCGGCGGCGACGTCCTGGGACAGCCCGGCCTCGTACCGCAACGCCGCCAGGCACCGTCCCACCTGCCGCCGCAGCAGGGCCGTCCCGCCGGCCTGCGCGTTGATGCCCGCCGTCCGGGCGGCTCTCCCGTTGTACGCCCCGGCCCGTCGGCCGTCACCCCTGCCAGTCATACCCAACAGGGTGAAACAATTACGGGCAACCGTCAAGTGCGGTTGCCTGCAGCCTAACTTGCGAGAGTGTGGACATCGACCTGGTCGGCAGCGCTGAGATAGCCGAGATGCTGGGCCAGCCAGGCGGCCCGCTGTCCCGTCAACGCACGTACACCATCACCAGGTCTCGAACCTTCCCGCTGCCGGTTGCGAAGCTCAAACAGGGTGAGGTTTGGCTTCGCGCCGATGTCGAGCGGTGGATTCAGGAGAACCGGCCGCCCCGGGTCAGCTGAGCCGCGTACCGTCGTGATCCCGCGGTGGCCATAATGTGGGAAGCTGCTCCCGAATTGCGAGACAGCCGGTCTATCGTCGGAGCATGTCAGCTGTATACACGCACGGTCATCACGAGTCGGTGCTGCGCTCCCACCGCTGGCGTACCGCCGAGAACTCGGCCGCGTACCTGCTGCCGCACCTGCGGCCCGGCCAGGCGTTGCTCGACATCGGCGCCGGTCCCGGCACCATCACCATGGACCTCGCCGCGCTCGTCGCTCCCGGCCGGGTCACCGCCACCGAGGTCACCGACGAAGCGCTCGCCCTGTCCCGCGCCGAGGCGCAGGCCCGGGGCGTCACGACTGTCGACTTCACCACGGCCGACGTACACGATCTGCCCTTCCCCGACGACGCGTTCGACGTGGTCCACGCCCACCAGGTCCTCCAGCACGTCGGCGACCCGGTCCGCGCGCTCGCCGAGATGCGCCGCGTCTGCCGGCCCGGGGGAGTGGTCGCGGCCCGCGACAGTGACTACGACCGTTTCGCCTGGCACCCCGCCGTACCCGAGCTCGACGAATGGCTCGCGCTCTACCAGGCGACCGCCCGCGCCAACGGCGGCGAACCGGACGCCGGTCGCCGCCTGCTCTCCTGGGCGCGGGCCGCCGGGTTCGGTGACGTCACGCCCGGCGCCTCCGCCTGGTGCTACGCCACCGACGAGGACCGCCGCTGGTGGGGGACCATGTGGTCGGAGCGCATCGTCGCCTCCGAGATGGCCCGGCAGATCCTCGCCGCCGGCACCGCCACCCCCGCCGACCTGCAGCGCCTCTCCGCCGGCTGGCTCCGCTGGGCCGACGCGCCCGACGGCTGGTTCGCCATCCTGCACGGCGAGATCCTCTGCCGTCCCTGACCCGGACGCCAGATCGATCACCGTGGATTATCGGCGTGGTGCGTGACAAGCTGATCCGCATGGAGCTCGACGTCCGTCGGATGACCCTGCGCCTGTTGACGGTGTTCCGGAGTTCACAGCACTCCTACGACTCGACGGACACCTGCCTCGTCGCCGTCGTCCACGACGGCGTCACCGGCCTGGGTGAGGGCACACCGGCCTGGGCGCACGGCGAAACCGTCGAGCAGGTCGTCGCGGCGGTCGCCGAACACGGCAGAGACGTCCTCGGCCCGGACCTGTCCGATCCGGACCGGGTCCTGGACCGGGTGGCCGACTGGGACGGACCGGTCGGCGCGCGGATGGCACTCGACGGCGCGGTGCACGACTGGGTGGGCCGGTCCGCCGGCGTGCCGACATGGCAGTTGTACGGCGTACCGCGCATCCTGCCCGAGCCGACCGGGTACACGATCGGGCTCGGCAGCGTCGCGCAGACCCTGGAACTGGTCGCGAACGCGCCGCCGGTCGGCGCGTTCAAGATCAAGGTGCGCGGCGCCGAGGACCTCGACCGGCTGGCCGCCGTCCGCGCGGTCACCGACCTGCCGGTGCGGATCGACCCCAACGAGGCGTGGGACCTGCGGACCGCGCAGGAACTGACCCCGGCCCTGCGTGCCCTCGACATCCAGCTCGTCGAGCAGCCGTTCCCGAGAGACGCGGTCGAGGCGTACCGCCGCTACCGTGAGCTGCCCGACCGGCTGCCGGTCTTCCTGGACGAAGGCTGCACCGACGTGGACAGTGTCCGGGCGGCCGCCGGCCTGGCCGACGGGGTGGTGGTCAAGTTGGCCAAGTCCGGCGGGGTCCGGGCCACCCGACGGGTGATGGAGGCCGCCCGCCAGGCGGGCCTGTCGGTGATGCTCAGCTGCAACTGCGAGTCGGAGCTAGCGCTGAGCCAGGCCGCCCTACTGGCCCCGCTGGCCGAGCGCATCGACATCGACAGCCAGTTCCTCCTGCGCGACCCCCCGTTCCGGGGGCTGGGCCTCGACCAGGGGCGGATCGTTCTCGGCGACGCCCCAGGGCTGGGCGTGCTGCCGTCCGACCAGCATGCCTTCGGCGGCGTCGACCCGTCGACCGGGGTCGGTGTCCGATCCGACGGCGGGCCGGCCGACTGATGGCCGCACCGGCCACCCCCCGCGCGGCTGCGGGCAACCGCCCCTGGTCGGCGTTGCGCAGGGGTTCCTTCACCCGGGCCCAGTGGGCCGTGCTGATCGGCGGATTCCTGGTCAACGTCGGCTCGTTCTCGATCTATCCGTACCTGGCCGTGCTGCTGCGGGAACGCATGGGCGTGGGCATGGCGCAGGTCGGGGTGGTGCTCGGGGCGGCGACCCTGGTGCAGTTCGCCAGCGCCCCGGCGACCGCTGCGGTGGCCGAGCGGGTCGGTCTCAAGCGGGCCCTGGTGGCGGCCCTCACGCTGTACAGCCTCGGCGGGGCGGCGTTCCTCGCGGGACAGCGGTTCCCGGTGCTGACCGTCGCCGGCCTGTTGCTCATCTCCGGCGGCGGATCACTGTACTCGCCGGCGTACCGCAGCTATCTGGTGCACGAGGTGGGCGACGAGCAGCGGCCCCGGCTGGTGTCGGCAGGCAACGCCGCAGGCAACCTCGGTATAGCGGTGGGGCCGGTGGTGGGGGCGTTGTTCGTGCACCGGCCGACCGTGATGTTCGCGGCCGTGACGACGGTGTACGCCGGTGTGGCGCTCGGTCACGTCTTTCTCCGCCGGGAGCGGCAGGTCGCCGACGCGCCACCGGTGGAGCCGTTCCGGCGGATGCTGCACGGGGTGGCGGTGCTGCCGTTCGTCGTCACCGCCGTGTCGTTCTACGTGCACATGCAGTTCTACCAGTACCTCTCCAGTTACGCCCAGGGCCGGATGGCGACCCTGTTGTTCGGGGCGGCGATGATGGGCTATTCGCTCGGCCTGGTGGTGGTGCAGCCCCTGGTCGCCGAGCGGGTGGGGAGGATGAGCTACCCGGCGGCGATGGCCATCGGATTCGGTGCCCTGGCGACCGGGATGGCCGCGTTCGCGGTTGGCAACGGTCCGGCGGTGGTCTGCGGGGTCGCCGCGATCAGCGCCGGCAGCGCCGTGTTGTTCCTCAAGAACGACCTCGAAGCGTTGGCGGGGTCGAGAAGGTCGGCGACGGTGGCCTTCGGCCAGCAACGGCTCGCGGTGGGGGTCGGTTCGTTCCTCAGTGGCGTCGCCGGGGGCAGCGTGTACGGGGCGTTCGAACAAGTCGGGTTCCTACCCGGCTTCTGGCTGGTCGTCGCCGCCCAGTGTGTCATCCTTCCGGTGCTGGTGCTCACTGTCGGGCGATGGCTGGGACGCCGCGTACCGCAGCAGGGTTCCTAGCTGCGCTCATCCGGCCGTCGCGGGCCGGTCTGTTGCGGGCCGGTCTGTTCCTGGGCCGCCGGTGACGGCGGCGGGGTGCAGGTCCTGGCCGGCTGACGGCGGATGGGCGCGTCGCGCCCACGGCAAGGTCGACCAGGGCGGGGCCAGCTCGTCGAGAGAGGCAATCTCCACCGGCTCCAACGTCTCCATGTCGAGGGCTTCGCGGTGGCGGGCGAAGACCTTGTCGACGTACCGATGGCCGGTGTCGGCTCCGATCAGCAGATGCACCCGTTCCGGGTGACGGCGGGCCTCCCACCGCGCTGCGAGGTACGCCGCACCGGTGGAGAGGCCGGCGAAGACCGCATGAGACCGCATCAGCGCGATGGTGCCGGCCATGGCGTGGCGAAAGCCGATCCAGTGCACCTGGTCGTACAGTTCGTGGTGGACGTTGTCGAAAGGGATGGCGCTGCCGATCCCGGCGATGATCGCGTCCGGATCCGGAAACCGTTCACTGCCGAAGCTGACGCTGCCGAACGGTTGGACACCTACGAGCCGGGTCGACGGGTCGTGGGCGCGGATCGGCAGAATCAGTCCGGCGCTGGACGCACCGGTGCCGACGCTGGCGACGAGGGTCAGCGGGACCTGCGGTACGGCGGCCCGGACGAGTGTCGCCAGTTCGGCATAGCCGAGTCGGTGCACCGGGTCGTGGTACTGGCGCATCCAGTGCATGCCGGGGTTGGCGCGCAGGAGCTCCCGTATCCGCGCCACGCGTCGGTGCTGGTCCAGTCGCAGATCGCTCTCGACGGGCATCTGGTGCACGGTGGCGCCGAGGATCTCCAACTGCGACCGGATGGTCGGGGTCACCGTGGTCGAGGCGACGATGTGGCAGCGCAGTCCGTACCGGTGACAGGCCATGGCCAGCGCGAGGGCGTAAATTCCGCTGGAGCTGTCGACGAGGGTGTCGCCGGGGCGGACGGTCCCCGCCGCCAGCAGGGCCCGTACCGCGCCGAGGGCGGCGTAGACCTTCAGGGTCTCGAACCGGGCCAGGATCATGGTGTCCGACAGGCGGATGAGGCTCGGTGTCTTGATGGCGTCTGTGACGTGCAGGTGTACCGGCGGCGGGGGCGTCGACGGGCCCGTGGACGGCATGGGCTGATCGCTCCTCTGATGTTCATCACATTGTCGTTGGAGAATGTGCCTGCTCGGTGTCGAGGCGTTCCGTTGACATGTTGGTCGCTCCGAGTGGTGGATTGGTTCCTGTTGTCGTGCGAATCAGGACGCTGGTAGTCGAGCGCTGGACAATGTCCGACATCGATATAATGATCCAGGATTCATTTGCTTCACCCTGATGTGGAGGTAATCAGTTTTCTTCGGTCGGCGGGGAACTTCCGCACGTCGTTGAGCGACCTGCAAGGCGTCAGTCGTCGCATGAGTTCGGAGCTGCCGATGGAGTGGTTTGCAGACGACGGGTTCTGGGTGGACTTCGCCGGCGCGTTGTTCGCCCCGCACCGTCAGCAGGAGGCCCGGAACTGGGTGGCGACCTCGCCGCTGCTGGAGGTCGCAGCCGGGACCAGAGTGCTGGACCTCGGCTGCGGTCCAGGTACCTACGCCGTGCCGCTCGCCGCACGCGGTGCCCTGGTCACCGGGGTGGACCTGAGCGCGACCATGCTGGACCGAGCCGACCTCGCCGGCGAGCAGGCCGGAGTGACGCTACGTCTGGTCCGCGCCGACATGCGGGAGTTCGTCGAGCGGGACAGCTACGACCTGATCATCAGCATGTACACCTCGTTCGGGTATTTCACCGACCCGGCCCAGAACCAGCTCGTACTGCGCAACGCCTGGCAGAGCCTGGTGCCAGGCGGGCGACTTTTGCTGGATCTGTTCAGCAAGGAGATCTTCGCCCGGTGGGCGGGCACCCCGAAGGTCGTCGAGGTGAGCGGCGGACATCTGGTCATGCGGGACACCATCCTGGACGACTGGACCCGGTTTCGTAGCGACTGGACCCTGATCCGGGGCGACACCGCCCGGCACGCGTACTTCGAACAGTTCGTCTACAGCGCCGCCGAGATCCGCACCATGCTGGACACCGCCGGATTCACCGGCATCACCTGCTTCGGCGGCTTCGCCGGTGAACCGTACGACAATCACGCGCAGCGGCTGATCGTGCAGGCGAGCCGTCCTGCGCAGGCGAGCCGTCCCCGGCAGGCCGAGGAGGCGGGGGCGTGACCATCGTGTCGCTGGAGGCGTTGACGTTCGGCCTCGCCCGGCTGCGCGACGCCGCCGCCGAGTCCGGGCACCGGCTGTGCCTGCTCACCGGGGACCGGTCGATCTACGCGTACGAACTCGACCGGCTCGGACCCGACGACGTGACGGTGATCGACGTCGACACCACCGACGTGGCCGCCTGCGCCGCCGTGCTCGACCGGCTGCCCGACCTCGCCGGGCTGGTCAACTCCACCGACACGTGGATGCTGCCCGGTGCGACGCTGGCGGCCCGGTACGGCCTGGCCACGCTCGGCCCGCAGGTAGCCCACACTCTGCGGGACAAGGCACAGGTCCGTACCCTGCTGCACCGGGCCGGACTCAGCCGCGCCGACGCGCTCCGCGTGGAGCCCACCGGCGAGGCGGTCGCCGGGGCGGTCGCGGCGATCGGCTACCCGGTGATAGTGAAGGACTCGGCGGGCACATCGTCCCGGTCGGTGTGGCTGATCCGCGACGACGCCGAACGCGACCGGACCGCCCGCGAGGTCGCCGAAGCCACCCTGCTGGGTCGACACCTGGTGGTCGAACCGTACTTCCCGGGCCCGGTGTACAGCGCCGAGACCGTCAGCTGGCGTGGGCACACCAGACTGCTCGGGATCGCTGTGCACATTCACACCCCCGAACCTGTCCGCCGGGAGGAGGCCGTCGCCTTTCCGGTCGCGTTCCCGCCGGCCGAGTCGGACCGGCTGGCGACCTGGATAGGGGAGGTCCTCGCTGCGGTCGGGTTCACCGACGGCGTGGCACACACCGAGTTCGCCCAGACCCCGGCCGGCCCGGAGGTCGTGGAGATCAACGGTCGGATCGCCGGCGCGGTCATCGGGGAGATGATGTGCCGGTCGCTCGGAGTGAACGTGTACGCCGCGGTGACCGACATCGCGCTCGGCCGCCGGCCCCGGCTGCTCGACGCCCCACTGAGCGCCGACCGTGGCTACGGCATGACGTTCCTGCATCCACCGGCGCCGGGCCGACTCGCCGGCTGGCGCGGACCCGAGCGGCTACCGCTGTTCCCCGGCGGCCCGGAGTTCTTTCCGACCGCCCAGGTCGGTGACCGGATCGTCCACCTCGCCGACCAACGCGGCTGCACCGCCCTGGTGATGGCCGAGGGGCACACCGCCGAGATCGGCCTCTACCACTCGCTGGCCGCCGCCGGCACCGTCACCCACGACATGCGACCGCTGCACTGAAGCCTCGGACAGGAGCCTCATGACCACGTACGGACCGGAGACCTACGGTGAGCGCAACGCCGACGTCTACGACGAGTGGCACGCCGACCTCGACCCGACCGATGCCGTCGACTGCCTGGCCGACCTGATCGGGCACGGGCCGGCCGGGCCGGTCCTCGAACTGGCGGTCGGCACCGGCCGGGTCACCGTTCCGTTGGCGGGTCGCGGGATCGATCTGCGGGGCATCGACGCCTCCGAGGCGATGGTGGCCCGGATGCGGGCCAAGCCAGGCGGCGACCGGATTCCCGTCACCATCGGCGACATGGCCGACGTCGATCCCGGCACCGACGACCGGTTCGCCACGGTGTTCGTCGTCTTCACCACCTTCTTCTTCCTGATGACCCAGGAGGACCAGGTACGGTGCTTCGCCAACGTCGCCCGGCGGCTGCTGCCCGGCGGGCTGTTCGTGCTGGAGTGTCTGGTACCCGACCTCGCCCGCTACCAGCGGCAGCAGAGCGTCGACGCCCACCGCGTCGACCACGACCACGTCCGCCTGGTCGCGGTCCGCCACGACCCCGTCGACCAGCGTTTCGACGGACAGCACATCCTGATCAGCAACGACGGCATGCGGCTTGCCCCGGTGTCGATGCGCTACGCCTGGCCGTCCGAACTCGACCTGATGGCCCGCCTCGCCGGCCTGCGCCGTCGACACCGGTGGGGTGGCTGGCGTCGGGAGCCCTACCTCGGCACCGGCACCCACGTCACCGTCTACGACAAGCCGGCCGGGCCGGACGCGTGACGTCGGGACCGGTCGGTGACGCCGAGGTCGATGGCGGGGGTCGCCGCGAGCAACGCCCGGGTGTACGGGTGGCGCGGGTCGCCGGTGACCTGCCCGGTCGGTCCCTGCTCGACGATGCGGCCGTGCCGCATGACCGCGACGCGGTTGGCAAGTTGCCGGACGACGGCGAGGTCGTGGGAGATGAACAGGCAGGCCAGGCCGAGCCGGTCGCGCAGATCGCACAGCAGGTTGAGGATCTTCGCCTGCACCGATACGTCGAGCGCGGTGACGGGTTCGTCGCACACCAGCAGGCGTGGTCCCAGCGCCAGCGCGCGGGCGATCGCCACCCGTTGCTGCTGACCGCCGGACAGCTGCCGGGGCCGGCGTCCGCCGACCGCAGGACCGAGCCCGACGAGGTCGAGCAGCTCGTCCACCCGTGCGGCGCGGGACCGGCCGTTGCCGACCCGGTGGATGTGCAGTGGCTCGGCGAGGGCCTGGCGCACCGTCTGAGCGGGGCTGAGGGTCAGGTACGGGTCCTGGAACACCATCTGGACCTGTCGCCGGTGTGCCCGCAGCGCGCGACCGCGCAGGGCATGGACGTCGGCGCCGTCGAACCGCACCGATCCGACCCGGGGCCGGTGCAGTCCGGTGACCACGCGGGCGAGGGTCGTCTTGCCGCAGCCCGATTCGCCGACGAGCCCGACGATCTCGCTGGCGGCGACCCGGAGCGTGACGTCCTCGACCACACTCTGCCGGCCCCGGCCGTGCCGCCGGGGGTGGTCGGCGGTGAGCTGTTCGATCTCCAGCATCGGTCAGCCTCCGTCCAGGTCGCCGAGTGCCAGAAGGGGCGGCGACGCTCCGGCCGCACGGGTACGGGGGCACGCCGAGCGGTGCGCCTGGACCGGTCCCACCGGCAGCAGTACCGGCTGGTCATGGCCGCATCCGGCTACGGCGATCGGACACCGGGGAGCGAACGCGCAACCTGACGTGTCGTCCGGCCCGGCACCGGAGCGTCCCGGCATGGTGCGGAACCGGGTGCCCGGTGCCGCACCGGGACGCGGCACGGCGTCGAGCAGACCCCGGGTGTACGGATGGTCGGGGTGACGCACCACGGTGTCGAGCGGCCCGTACTCCACGATCCGGCCGGCGTACATCACGGCCACGGCGTCGGCCAGCCGGGTGACCACCGCCAGGTCGTGACTGACGACGACCATGGCCATGCGCAACTCGTCGCGGAGCTGCCCGAGCAGGTCGAGCAGCCGTGCCTGGACGGTGACGTCGAGCGCGGAGGTCGGTTCGTCGGCGACGAGCAGCTCCGGCTCACCCGCGATCGCGACGGCGATCTGGACCCGTTGCCGCATCCCGCCGGAGAGCTGGTGGGGATACTGGCCGGCGACCGTCGCCGGGTCGGGCAGACCGGCGAGGCGCAGCAGCTCCTCGCTGATCCGGCGGACCGCAGCCCGCCGACCTCGGCTGCCCGCGTTGCGGACCGCCTCGTCGACGTGCGCACCGATGCTGCGCAGTGGATCGAACACGGCGAGACTGTCCTGGAAGACCACCCCGACTTGGCGGCCGTTGACGTGGCGGCGATGGCGAAATGTGAGTCCGATGAGTTCACGTGCCGTGGATCCGGTCCGCAGCCGCGCGGAACCGGCGACGAGCGCGCCCGGGTCCAGCAGGCCGAACGGCGCCAACGCCGAGGTGGTCTTGCCGCTGCCGGACTCGCCGACGATCGCCAGCGTCTCGCCGCGGCGTACCGCGTAGGAGACGTCGGCGACGGCGCGTCGGATGCCGCCGTCGCGTGGATAGGCGACGGACAGGTCGCGCACCCGCAGCAGTACGTCGTCGTCGGCAGCGGCCCTCGACGTGACGGTGGCCGTGGTCTCCGTGCTGCCGGTTGCGGGCACCCCGGGCCCCGGCCGCCTGGGTCGCGGCACCCGCAGCCGGGCCGGAAGTATCCAACGCAGCACCGACGGGCGCTCGTCGCCGACCGCCAGCCGTTCGCCGAGCAGGTTGCTCGCGAACACGACGGCGGTGATCGCGATTCCGGGCGGGTAGGCCAGCCACCAGGCCGAGGCCAGGTAGGGCCGGCCTTCGATGAGCATCTGGCCCCACTCCGCCTGCGGTGGTGGGATGCCGAGGCCGAGAAAGCTCAGCGTGGCGACGCCGAGGACGATGGAGCCGACGTCGGTGCTGGCATAGACCAGGCACGGGGCGAGGGCGCTCGGAAGCAGATGACGGCCGATGACGCGCACCGGGCCGGCGCCGAGCAGCCGCAGCGCGTCCAGGTGCGGACTGGCCCGCAGACCCGCGACGCGGGCGCGGGCGATCCGCGCGTACGGGGCCCACGTCCACAGCGACATCGCGACGACGAGATTCTCCACACCGGGGCCACGTACGCCGATGACCGCCAGCGCCACCAGCATTCCCGGTAGCGAGACCGCCATGTCGATGACCCGGGCGACGATTCGGTCGACCCAGCCACCCAGGTATCCGGCGACAGCGCCGGCGAGCACCCCGATGGTCACCGAGACCAGCAGGACCGCCGCCGTGACGACGAGTGAGATTCGCGCACCGTGCAGGAGCCGGCTGAGCTGGTCACGGCCCAGCTGGTCGGTGCCGAGCAGATGGGCCGCCGACGGCGGCAGCAGACTGGCCGACAGATCGTTGGCCGCCGGGTCGGCCGGCGCCAGCACCGGTGCGAGCAGCCCCACGATCGCGAACCCGGCCAACGGCAGGCCGACCAGCGCCGTCCGTACCGGGGCGGGCATCGTCCACTTTCCATGTCCGGCCGTCATCCGACCCCCGACCGGGCCCGGGGATCGACGAGGACCTGCACGACGTCGGCGAGCCGGTTGGCCAGGATGAAACCTCCGCCGAGCACGAGCGCGCTGGCCTGCAGGGCCGGCACGTCACGGGCGGCGGCGGCGTGGACGAAGTACGCCCCGAGACCGGGCCAGCCGAAGATTTGCTCCACCACGACCGTGCCAACCAGCAGACCGCCGATGATCACCCCGGTTACGGACAGGATCGGCCCGGCCGCGTTCGGCAGACCGTCGCGGAGCACGATCGACATCGGCCCGCTGCCCCGGGCCAGCGCCGCCAGGACGTACGGCCGGTCGATCGCTTCCCGTAACGTGACCGCCACCACCCGGCTGAGCACTCCGGCCGCCGGCAGCCCGAGCACCGCCATCGGCATCACCCAGGTGGCGGGACCGGCCATGCCTGACGTCGGCACCAGTTGCCACCGTAGAGCCAGCAGCAGAACCAGGAGGTAGCTCAGCCAGAACGCCGGCACCGACGTCGCCAGCAGCGCCCCGATCCGCAGTACCCCACGCAGCGGCCCCCGCCCGGCCACCGCCCCGGCGACGCCGACGGTCATCCCCACCACCACGGCCACCACGACCGATCCCGCCACCAGCCCCGCCGTCACGGCCAGCCGGTCGGCGACCTCGGGGCCGATCGGCAGGTTCGTCCGCAGCGACAGTCCGAAGTCGCCGGTGGCGGCGTCGGCCAGCCACCGCACGTACCGCACCGGGGCGGGAGCGTCCAGCCCAAGTTCGGAGCGGACGGCCTCGACCTGCTCCGGAGTCGCCGGCCGGCCGGCCCGGGTGGCCGCCAGCACCGCGGCGGGATCGCCGCGGGCCAGCAGCACCAGCGCGAACGTTCCGGCCGACAGCGCGAGCAGCACGCCGACGGTGTCGACGGTCCACCGTACGAGGTGGCCGCCGACGGTCCGTGGCCGCAGGGACACGCTCACCCGACGGTGACCCCGGTCAGTTCGAGATCTACGTCGGTGGGCGGCACCGCGAAGCCGTTCACCCCGTCGCGCACCGCCCACAGTCGGGGCCGGTACACCAACGGGACGAACCCGGTATCAGCGGCCACCGCCTCGTAGAGGTCCTGGTAGGCCTCGGAACGTTCAGCGGGGTCGGTGGCGAACAACGCCTTGTCGACCAGGTCCTCGGTGGTCGGCGTCACCCACAGCGGCGCTCGGGCCCCGTCGGTGAACAGGGACACGATCGAGCTGGACGGGTCGTACGGGGCGCCGAGGGTTTCGAAGAAGGTCAGGTCGTACCTGCCCTCGGCCCGCTCGTCGTAGTAGGCGGCGGCGTCGACCGGGACCAGTTCCACGCCGATCCCCACCTCCTGCAGAGCGGAGGCGATCGCGGCGGCCATGGTGCGCGGATCGAGCTGCCCCTCGGCCGGTGCGGCCGGGATGAGCAGCCGCAACGACAGCGGCTCGCCGTCGCGGGTCCGGATCTCCCCTTCGCGGAGGTAGCCTGCGGTGTCTAGCACCCGCCCTGCGGCGGCCCGGTCGAAGCCGACCGGCAGATCGGTACCGGAGTCCGGCACGCTCGGCGGGAACACCCGACGGGCCGGTTCCGCTTGGCCCAGGAACAACGCCGTCGCTAGCGCCTCGGTGTCGATCGCCCGGCCGACGGCCTCTCGGACCGCCCGGTCGCCGGCGGGGCCGTCGGGGTTGAACCCGAGCAGGATCGAGACGTCCGCCGCGCCGGTGATCAGCCGTACGCCGGCGCGATCGCGCAAGGACTGCGCCTCCACCGGCGTGATCGGGGCCAGGTAGGCGCCGCCGATCAGATCGATCTCGCCGTTGGTGAGTGCGTCGACGCGGGCCTGCGAATCCGGGATTACCTTGAACTCGAGCCGTTCCAGACTGGGCTTCGGCCCCCAGTAGTCGTCGTTGCGCTCCAGCACGGTGCCGGTGGCGCCGTTGGACACCAGCTTCCACGCCCCGGTGCCCACCGGGTCCTGGAAGGTGCCGTCGGCGCCGGCGGACTCCGGGCTGAGCAGCCGGACAGGACGGACGATCGACAACTCCTGCAGCAGCGGTTCGTACGGTTCGGACAGGGTGAGCACGACTGTGTCCGGATCCGGGGCGTCCACAGCGGAGACGACCTGCGAGGCCCGGAAGAACGAGAAGCGTTCGTTGCCCACCCACCGGTCGAAGTTCCACTTGACGGCCATGGCGTCGACCGGCGTCCCGTCGGTGAAGTGCACGTCGTCGCGTAGGTCGAAACTCACTTGCCGTCCGTCCGGTGCCACCGTCCAGGACTCGGCCAGGCCCGGCTCCAGTTGCCCGTCCTCGCCGTAGCTGACCAGTGGCTCGTAGATGGCGTCGAGGAGCAGGAAGTTGCCGGTGAACGCGTGCGGGTCCAGTGCGCCCGACTCGGTGCCCAACCCGATCCGCAATGTCGTCGAGGTGGCGCCACCACCGGAGTCAGCGCTGCAGGCTGTGGTGAGTCCGATCGACGCGGCGAGGACGGCGGCAAGCATGCGGGGTCGCGGCACGGAGCGCTCCAGATAGACGTCAGTCAATAATGTGTCCCGGGGTCCGATAGGAGTAGTCGGTGCAACGGCGTCGCTGGTTCCCGGCACAACCGTTTCGATGTCGCGGACCGGCGGCGCGCCGGACCCGGGTCGCCGGGTTCTACGGTCGCGGGCGGAGTGACGAGCTGGCTCTACGGGCGCGGGCCGGGGGTGACGAGCCGGCGTACGGCGGTGGTCACGCTGGCCCGGCGCGCGGCCACCGACGTCGGCGCCGGATCGTCGTAGGCCCGGGCGACGGCGAGAACGACGGCGAGCAGTTCGGCGGGCGGGAGCGTGTCGTCGACCAGGCCGGCGGCCTGGGCCTCGGCCAGGGCGGCCAGTTTCCGTCGGGTCGTGTGGTGGTTCTGCTCCATCCGGGCGAGCTCGCCGGGCCGTTCGAGGGTGTGCCACTGCAGCAGTCGGAGCAGGTCCGGGTGCGTGACGCCGAAGTCGAACATCGCGGTGGCGTAGCCGGGTATGTCGTCTGCGTCGAAGGGCACCGCTTCCATGAAGCGCTCCAGGTGGGTGGCGAGGGTGGTGTCGAAGAGCCGTTCCTTGCTGCCGAAGTACGCGTAGATCAGCTGCTTGTTGGCGCCGGCGCGCTCGGCTACCCGGTCGACCCGGGCGCCGGCCAGGCCGTGGGCGGCGAACTCGACGGTGGCGGCGTCAAGGATCCGGTGCTTGGTGGCGGTGGAGTCGCGGACCATGCCGCCAGCCTACCCAAAACCAACTGGTTGGTTGACAACTGCGCGGGTAGCGCCGATGATGTAACTATCTAGTTGGTTACCAAGGGAGAGATCATGAGCGACAAGGTCGCCGTCGTCACCGGCGCCTCCTCCGGCATCGGCGAGGCCACCGCCCGCAAGCTGCGCGCCATGGGCTACCACGTCTACGCCGTCGCCCGCCGGCTCGACCGGATCACCCCGTTGGCCGACGTCGGCATCCGGCCCGTGCGGGCCGACATCACCGACGACGCCGCGCTGGTCGACCTCGTCAAACAGGTACTGGCCGAATCCGGGCGGGTCGACGTGCTGGTCAACAACGCCGGGTACGGTTCGTTCGGCGCGGTCGAGGACGTGCCCTTGGACGAGGCCCGCCGCCAGTTCGACGTCAACGTGTTCGGCCTGGCCCGGCTGACGCAACTCGTGCTGCCGCAGATGCGCCGGCAGGGCAGTGGACGCATCGTCAACATCTCGTCAATCGGTGGGAAGATCCACGAGCCGCTCGGCGGCTGGTACCACGCCACCAAGTTCGCCGTCGAAGGACTCAGCGACTCGATGCGGATGGAGCTCGCCCCACTCGGCATCGACGTGGTCGTCATCCAGCCCGGTGCGATCGCCACCGAGTGGCCCGCCATCGCCGGCCAGCATCTCCTCGACACCTCGGGTCGCGGCCCGTACGCCGACCAGGCGGCACTTGGCGCGGCCATCCTCGCGGTCGAGGACGGCCCGGCGTCGCCGCCCTCGGTGGTCGCCGACGCCGTCGCCAGAGCGGTGCGCGCCCGCCGGCCACGGACCCGCTACCCCGTCGGCCGGGCCGCCAGGGTGATCCTGGCGGCCCGGCGGATTCTGCCCGACCGTGTCTTCGACCGCTTCGTCCGTACCATGCTGCGCACCCTCGCCCGTGTCGTCGCCAGGCGCGACCCCGGCCAGGGTCGGCTCATCGGAAATCGCGCATGAAACGCGCAACGTCAAGGAACACTGTCGACGCAGCCGGTGCCACGATCACCGGATGAGTTTCGTTGTGCCCGTTGACCGCTGGACCCTGGCCCGTACGGCGTTGAGTGTCCTCACCGACCGATTCCAATCACTGCTGACAGTCGACAGTCAGCCGAAGGCGATGGCGACCCGCGACTGGACGGTGTCGGACACCGCCGCGCACGTGGTGAGCATCGCGATGCTGTACGTCACCCTCGTCGAGGGTGACGAGCCGCCGCTGCAGATCCCCGACATCCGCGCGGCCCTGTCCGCCGCGAACGTCGACACCGTCGCCGACGTCAACGACCATGTGCTGCGGCACTTCACCGAACGCGACCCGGCTCGCCTCGCCGAACTGCTCGGCGAGGCGACCGACGCGATTCTCGCGGCGACCGCCCAGCTGCCGCCGGAAAGGACCGTCCAGTGGCTGGGCGACGCGCGGGTGCCGATCGCCGGCATGGTGGCACACCTGGTCAACGAGCTGCTGGTGCACGGCTGGGACATCGCCCGGGTGTTGCGCCGCCCCTGGTCGATGCCCGACGACTACGCGTCGCTGTACTTCGACCAGTTCTTTCTCGGGATGCTGCACCACGACTACGGCGTCCTGCTGGACACCTCGCGGGCAATGCCGAAACGGCCGATCGCGGTGCAGTTCCGTTCTGCGTACACCCCGACCGCGACCGTCGTGCTCGGTGACGGACGGATCCGGCTCGCCCCACCGGACGACCCGGTCGACGTCCGGCTGCGGTTCCGTCCGGCCCGGTTCAACCTGATGCTGTTCGGTCGGACCGGCACCGCCGTCGCCGCTCTGCGTCGCGACGTCGTCGTCGGAGGGCCGCGGCCGTGGCGCCTGCCCGCCTTCCTACGTGTCGTTCACATGCCGAACGCACGCTACGCTCCCGCCGCACCGTAGGTTGGGCCGCGCCGGGCGGGAAGTGCCGACGGGGTGTGGCAGCATCGCCCGGGTGACCGGCAGTGCGAGGCAGGAGCAGCACCTGGGCGACCTGGCGCGGCTGCGCCGGGTGCGCGACCGGATCGACCGGGAGTACGCCCGGCCACTCGACGTCGAGGCCCTGGCCCGTGGCGTGCACATGTCGGCCGGGCACCTCAGCCGCGAGTTTCGGCGCGCCTACGGCGAGTCGCCGTACGCGTACCTGATGACCCGGCGCATCGAACGCGCGATGGCGCTGCTGCGCCGGGGTGACCTGAGCATCACCGACGTCTGTTTCGCGGTCGGCTGCGCGTCGCTGGGCACCTTCAGCACCCGGTTCACCGAACTGGTCGGCGTCCCGCCCAGCGTCTACCGGCGCCGGGCCGGCTCCGCCCGCCCGGAGATGCCCGCCTGCCTGGCAAAACAGGTAACCAGACCGATCAGGAATCGAGAAGCGCGGGTTCCGGCGGCGCAACTAGCGTGACCGGCATGGACATCACGATTCACTCCAGCTTCCTGCCGCACGCCGACGCCGACGCCGCGCTGGCCTTCTGGCGCGACCTGCTCGGCTTCGAGCTGCGCCTGGACGTCGGCTACGACGGGATGCGCTGGCTCACCGTCGGCCCGGTCGACCAGCCCGGCACCGCGATCGTGCTGCACCCGCCGGGTGTCGACCCCGGCATCACCGACGACGAGCGCCGTACGATCACCGAGATGATGGCCAAGGGCACCTACGCCGGCATCCTGTTGGCCACCAGCGACCTCGACGGGGTCTTCGAGCGGCTGCAGGCCGGCGACGCGGACATCGTCCAGGAGCCGACCGAGCAGCCGTACGGGGTCCGCGACTGTGCCGTGCGTGACCCCGCCGGCAACCTGATCCGCATCCAGCAGACTCGATAGGTAGGGATTCTCGATGAGCAGGGCCACCGCCTCGGGGGAGCGGCCGTCCACCCCGCACCCCGCCGACAGTCACGACCTGATCCGGGTGCACGGCGCGCGGGTCAACAACCTCAAGGACGTCAGCGTCGAGATCCCGAAACGCCGGCTGACGGTGTTCACCGGGGTCTCCGGTTCGGGCAAGAGCTCGCTGGTGTTCGGCACGGTCGCGGCCGAGTCGCAGCGCCTGATCAACGAGACGTACAGCGCCTTCGTGCAGGGGTTCATGCCGACGCTGGCCCGGCCCGAGGTCGACGTGCTCGATGGGCTGACCACGGCGATCATCGTCGACCAGGAGCGGATGGGCGGCGATCCGCGGTCCACGGTCGGCACCGCCACCGACGCCAACGCGATGCTGCGGATCCTGTTCAGCCGGCTCGGGCAGCCGTACGTCGGCCCGCCCAACGCGTTCTCCTTCAACCTGGCGTCGGTGCGGGCCAGCGGGGCGATAACCGTCGAACGCGGCGCCAGCAAGACCACGAAGCAGACCTTCACCCGGCTGGGCGGCATGTGCCCGCGCTGCGAGGGTCGGGGGTCGGTCACCGACTTCGACCTGACCGCGCTGTACGACGACAGCAAGTCGCTCAACGAGGGCGCGCTGACCATCCCCGGCTACAGCGTCGACGGCTGGTACGGGCGAATCTTCAGCGGCTGCGGTTTCTTCGACCCGGACAAGCCGATCCGCAGGTTCACCAAGTCGCAGCTGCACGACCTGCTGTACAAGGAGCCGACCCGGATCAAGGTCGACAACGTCAACGTGACGTACGAGGGTCTGATCCCGCGGATCCAGAAGTCGTTCCTGGCCAAGGACGTCGACGCGATGCAGCCGCACATCCGGGCGTTCGTGCAGCGGGCGATCACCTTCACCACCTGCCCGGACTGCGCCGGCACCCGGCTGAACGAGGCGGCCCGGTCGTCGAAGATCAACGGGATCAACATCGCCGACGCGTGCGCGATGCAGATCAGTGACCTCGCCGAGTGGGTCCAGGCGCTGGCCGAGCCGTCGGTCGCACCGCTGCTGACCGCGCTGCGGCACACCCTCGACTCGTTCGTGGAGATCGGCCTCGGCTACCTCTCGCTGGACCGCCCGGCGGGCACCCTGTCCGGCGGTGAGGCGCAGCGCACCAAGATGATCCGGCATCTCGGGTCGTCGTTGACCGACGTCACCTACGTCTTCGACGAGCCGACCATCGGGCTGCACCCGCACGACATCGCCCGGATGAACAACCTGCTGCTGCGGCTGCGGGACAAGGGCAATACGGTGCTGGTCGTCGAGCACAAGCCGGAGACGATCGCGATCGCCGACCACGTCGTCGACCTCGGCCCCGGTGCCGGCACCGCCGGCGGCGAGGTGATGTTCGAAGGCACCGTGGACGGGCTGCGGGCCAGCGTCACCGTCACCGGCCGCCACCTCGACGACCGGGCCAACCTGAAGAAGTCGGTCCGCGAGCCCACCGGCGCGCTGGAGATCCGTGGCGCGAACGCCAACAATCTGCGCGACGTCGACGTCGACATCCCGCTCGGTGTGCTGGTCGTGGTGACCGGGGTCGCCGGCTCCGGCAAGAGTTCGCTGCTGCACGGGTCGATCCCGGCCGACGCGGGGGCGGTGTCGATCGACCAGACCGGTATCCGAGGCTCTCGGCGCAGCAACCCGGCGACGTACACCGGGCTGCTCGACCCGATCCGCAAGGCGTTCGCGAAGGCCAACGGGGTCAAGCCGGCGCTGTTCAGCGCCAACTCCGAGGGCGCCTGCCCGACCTGCAACGGTGCCGGGGTCATCTACACCGACCTGGCGATGATGGCCGGCGTCGCCACCGTCTGCGAGGACTGCCAGGGCCGGCGGTTCCAGGCGGCGGTGCTGGAGTACCAGCTCGGCGGCCGGGACATCAGCGAGGTGCTGGCGATGTCGGTGGCCGAGGCCGAGGAGTTCTTCGCGTCCGGCGACGCCCGCACCCCGGCCGCGCACGCCGTCCTGCGTCGGCTCGCCGACGTCGGGCTCGGCTACCTCACCCTCGGCCAGCCGCTCACCACCCTGTCCGGCGGCGAGCGGCAGCGGCTGAAACTGGCCACCCACATGGCGGAGAAGGGCGGCGTCTACGTTCTCGACGAGCCGACCACCGGCCTGCACCTGGCCGACGTCGAGCAGTTGCTCGGCCTGCTCGACCGGCTGGTCGACGCCGGGAAGTCGGTGATCGTCATCGAGCACCACCAGGCGGTCATGGCACACGCCGACTGGATCATCGATCTGGGGCCGGGTGCCGGTCACGACGGTGGTCGGATCGTCTTCGAGGGCACCCCGGCCGACCTGGTCGCGGCCCGTTCGACGCTGACCGGTGAGCACCTCGCCGCCTACGTCGGCGGCTGAGCCCCGGCCCGGTCCGGTTCGGCTCGGTCGGGTTCGGCCCGGTCGAGTTCGGCGCGGACGCCGCGGGCGGTCGGGCCGGTCGCGGTGACCAGCACCGCCGGCCCGCCGGCCAGCGGCAGCCGGGCCGCGCCGGGGCCGAGCGGGCCGGCCGCCGGGGGCCCACCGGCTGCCCACTCCGGCCGGACCACCAGCACCGAACCGGTCGCCTTCGCCCCGGCGAGCACCGCCGGCCCGGCCCAGCCGTCGGCGCGCGGCCCCACCGCCAGGTCGGTACGCAGCACCGTGCGGCCCGCGTACCGGACGGTGGTGTCGATCCGGGCGTCGCCGGACGGCTCACCGTCGCGCCCGCAGACCAGCTCCTCCCGCCACACCACGGCCGCGCCGTCGGCCAGCTCCACCACCGACCGGGACAGGTGGTGGCAGCCGGCGGCGGCGATCAACGGCTCCGGCAGCCAGCGCAGCTCGCCGCCGGTCGCAACCCGGACCAGCATCTGCAGCGTCGACCGGCGGCCGTCAGGTCCGGGCAACGCCAGCGACGCCGCGACGGTACGCAGACACACTCGCGCCCCCGGCCCGACCTCGACGTCCAGCCGCAGGTCGTCGCCGCCGAGCGGGCCGGCCGCCGCGCCGACCAGGTGCACCTGGACTTCGCCGCCGTCGGCGGCCGCTGCCGGGCCGGTGCGGCGCAGCACCAGCGGCGGCTCGCCGCGCAGGCAGACCAGCCGGGTCCGCCCGGCGGCGTCGACCTCGGCGACCAGCCGGGCGTGGGCCCGCATCAGCCGGCGACCTCCGCCGGTGTCTGGGCGCGGGCCCGGAGCAACCCCCGAATCCAGTCGGCCACCGGCGTCGCCGTGCGGTCCTGCACCAGCGACAGGAACACCGTCGGCAGCTCGCCCCGGCGGGCGGCGGCGTCGCGCTCCATCACCGACAGGTCGGCGTTGACCAGCGGCGCCAGGTCCGTCTTGTTGATCACCAGCAGGTCGGCGGTGCTCACCCCCGGCCCGCCCTTACGCGGCACCTTGTCGCCGCCGGCCACGTCGACCACGAAGATCTGCTGGTCGACCAGGCCCCGGCTGAACGTGGCGGTCAGGTTGTCCCCGCCACTTTCCACCAGCACCAGATCGAGGGTGCCCAACTGGTCGGACAGGTCCTCGATGGCGTCAAGGTTGGCGGAGATGTCGTCGCGGATCGCGGTGTGCGGGCAGCAGCCGGTCTCCACCGCCCGGACCCGCTCCGCCGGCAGGACGCCGTTGCGCAGCAGGAAGTCGGCGTCCTCGGTGGTGTAGATGTCGTTGGTGACCACGGCCAGCCGCAACTCGTCGGCGAGCGCCCGGCACAGCGCGGCGACCAGCGCGGTCTTGCCGGAGCCGACCGGCCCGCCGATGCCGATCCGCAGCGCGGGGGAGCCGTCCGGCAGCCGGGGCGGGTGCGGGTCGACCCCCGGATCGGGGTGGGTGTGCGGTACCTCCCCGTCGGTGTGCGCGTGCGGTTCGGCGGACCCGCCGTGGACGTGGGTGTGTGGTTCAGGACGCAAAGAGACGCACCTCCCAGGTGGCGTGGTGTTCGGCGTCGACCTCCGGGATCGGGGCCGAGCCGGCGGGCAGGTCGTCGACCGGCCGGTCGGCCAGGGCGGCCGCCCCGGCGGCGACCGCGTCGATGTCCGGCGCGAGCCGGGCCAGCAGGCCGTGCACCGCGTACGGGTCGAGGCCGAGCAGCCGCACGGCGGCGCTGGCCGGTCCGGTGACGGCGGTGTATGCGGCGGCCAGCGCCGCATCGGCCGGGCCGAGGCCGGCGGCGGCGGCGACCACGCCGAGCGCGACCGGCTGGTGGCGGTCCCGGGGGCCGCCCGCCGGCAGCGCCCAGATGCCCCGTCCGGCGCGCAGCAACGCCCGGCCCTGTGCCCGCGACGCGCGGCGCAGCGCGGGCGACGGGGTGCGGGCGTCGATACCGTCGTCGAGCGCGTCCAGCCGGCCGGCGGCTCCGGTCGCGGTGGCACCGTGGGCTGCCGCTGCGCTGGCCGTGGCAGCCGCAGCGAACGCGGCGGCGGTACGCCCACCGGTGGTGAGCCGGCCGGTCAGGTACGCCGCCACGCCGGCCAGGTCACGGACCCGGCCGGCGACGACGGCCGCCTCCAGCCCGCTGGAGTGGGCATGCCCGCCGGCCGGCAACCGGCCATCGGCCAGCACCAGCAGCGTGGCGAGCCCGCTCATCGGCGGGTCCGGGCGTGACACATCGTCATCATCGCCGGCGGTCAGAACAGGAAGTAGCGCTGCGCCATCGGCAGCTCCACCGCCGGAGCCGGCTCGATCGTCTCCCCGTCGATGCGTACCGTGAACGTGTCCGCGTCGATCTCGATCCGGGGGGTGGCGTCGTTCAGCGGCATGTCGGCCTTGCCCCGCCGCCGGGTGTCGGCGACCGGGGCGAGCCGGCGACGGATCCCGAGCCGGTCACCGAGCAGCGCGTCGATCGCAGCCGGCGCGACGAACGCCAGGCTGGTGGCGGCCGGCACGGTGCCGTACGCGCCGAACATGGGCCTCGGCAGCATCGGCTGCGGGGTCGGGATGGACGCGTTCGCGTCGCCCATCTGCGCCCAGGCGATCATGCCGCCCTTGATCACCAGATGCGGCCGTACGCCGAAGAACGCCGGATCCCACAGCACCAGGTCGGCCAGCTTGCCCGGCTCGACCGAGCCGACCTCGCCCTCGATGCCGTGCGCGACCGCCGGGCAGATCGTGTACTTGGCCACGTACCGTCGGGCCCGCATGTTGTCGGCCGGCCCGTCGCCGGGCAGCGCGCCACGGCGCGCCTTCATCACGTGCGCGGTCTGCCAGGTCCGCAGGATCACCTCGCCGACGCGCCCCATCGCCTGCGAGTCGGAGCCGATCATCGAGATGGCGCCGAGGTCGTGCAGGATGTCCTCGCCGGCCATCGTGCTGGGCCGGATCCGGCTCTCGGCGAACGCCAGGTCCTCCGGCACGCTCGGGTTCAGATGGTGGCAGACCATCAGCATGTCGAGGTGCTCGTCGAGGGTGTTGACGGTGTGCGGGCGGGTCGGGTTGGTCGACGACGGCAGCACGTTCGGCTCGGCGGCGACCCGCATGATGTCCGGCGCGTGCCCGCCGCCGGCCCCTTCGGTGTGGTACGCGTGGATCGACCGGCCGGCGATCGCGCCCAGGGTGGACTCCACGTACCCGGCTTCGTTGAGGGTGTCGGTGTGGATCGCCACCTGCACACCGGAGGCGTCGGCCACCCGCAGGCAGGCGTCGATCGCCGCCGGGGTGGTGCCCCAGTCCTCGTGCAGTTTGAACCCGCCGGCGCCGCCGCGCAGCTGCTCCCACATGGATTCTTCGCTGACCGTGTTGCCCTTGCCGAGCAGCAGCACGTTGACCGGCCACGGGTCGAGCGCGGCGAGCATCATGCCCAGGTGCCACGGGCCGGGGGTGACCGTGGTCGCTTTGCTGCCCTCGGCCGGCCCGGTGCCGCCGCCCATGATGGTGGTGACGCCGCTGGCCAGCGCTGTCTCCAGGATCTGCGGGCAGATCAGGTGTACGTGGCTGTCGATCGCCCCGGCGGTGAGGATCTTGCCGTTGCCGGCGATTATCTCGGTGCCCGGCCCGATCACCAGGTCGGGGTGCACCCCGTCCATCGTGTCCGGGTTGCCGGCCTTGCCGAGCGCGACGATCCGGCCGTCTCGGATGCCGACGTCGGCCTTGACGACGCCCCAGTGGTCGAGCACCACCGCGCCGGTGATCACCGTGTCGGGTGCCCCTTCGGCCCGGGTGGCCAGGGACTGGCCCATCGACTCGCGGATCACCTTCCCGCCGCCGAAGACCACCTCGTCGCCGTACGCCGGGGTGCCGTCGGCGCCGGGCGGCGCGCAGCGGTCCTCCTCGACCTCGATCAGCAGGTTGGTGTCCGCCAGCCGGATCCGGTCACCGGTGGTCGGGCCGAGCAGTGCGGCGTACCGCCGTCGGTCCAGGGTGCTCACGCCGTGCCTCCCGTCTCACCGGTGCCCGCCTGGTCGGCCGGGCGCCCGGTGCCCGTACCGCCGGCCGGGCCGCGCCCGTCCAGCTCGCCGCCGCATTCGCCGCGCAGCCCGGCGACGATCCGCCGACCGCCGAACGGCACCAGGGTGACCTCCCGGTCGACGCCGGGCTCGAAGCGCACCGAGGTTCCGGCCGGCACCGCCAGCCGGTGGCCCCACGCGGCGGACCGGTCGAAGTCCAGCGCCGGGTTGGCCTCGGCGAAGTGGTAGTGCGAGCCGACCTGCACCGGCCGGTCGCCAGTGTTGACGACCGGCAGGGTCAGCACCGGACGGCCGGGATGGAGGGTGACCGGCCCGTCGCCGGGGATCAGTTCACCGGGAACGACTGTGCCGCCGTCGGTGCCCGACGGCGTGGATGGTGCGCTCAATCTCGCTCCTAGGAGATCGGCTCGTGTACGGTGACCAGCTTCGTCCCGTCGGGGAAGGTGGCTTCCACCTGCACCTCGGGGAGCATCTCCGGCACTCCGTCGAGCACGTCCTCGCGGCCGAGCACGGTGCGCCCGGCCTCCATCAGCTCCGCCACGCTGCGGCCGTCCCGGGCACCCTCCAACAGGAAGGCGGTGATCACCGCGGTCGCCTCCGGGTGGTTGAGCCGGATGCCCCTCTCACGGCGCTTCCAGGCCACGTCGGCTGCGACGTGGATGAGCAGTCGCTCCTGCTCGTGCCGGGTGAGAAACAAGCCGGACCTCCATGAGCGATCGAGACCTGGGTCGTGCCAGATGCTGGCATTCTGACATTTCAATCACGTTACGTACGCGTATCCGCTGTCTGGGTGTCACCTGCTGTCCGGCCTGGTACGCACGGGTCGGCTCACCTGCGGCGACTTCGCAGGGCAGCCCGTCCGAAGTCCGGGTGCGATGCAACCAGGCAGGGTCGAGCCGGCCGAACGGGCGGAAGCTGCGGCCACGGCGTACCGGCTAGCCTGCCGTTATGGCAAGCGCCGAGTTGGACGAGTTGATCGTCGCGGACGCCGAGGCGTTGCGCGGGTGGTTGTCGGCCAACCACGGCACATCGCCCGGAGTGTGGCTCGCCCTGACCAGGAAGGGCGGCACAGTCACCACCCTGACCTGGCAGCAGGCGGTCGACGAGGCGCTGTGCTTCGGCTGGATCGATGGGCAGGCTCGGAAGCGGGATGAGCAGACTTCCTGGATCCGGTTCACCCCGCGCCGGACCCGCAGCTCCTGGTCACAGCGCAACGTCGCCCACGTGGCCCGGTTGGAGGCACAGGGGCGGATGATGCCGTCCGGCCGTGCTGCGGTGGACGCGGCGAAGGGAGACGGACGGTGGGCGGCCGCCTATGCGCCGCCTTCGGAAGCCGTGGTGCCGGCCGATCTGCTCGCTGCGATCGCCGCTGACCCCGCCGCCCAGGCAATGTTCGACGTACTCACCAGGACCAACCGTTTTGCCCTCATCAACCGGGTGATTGGCGTCAAACGGGCGCAGACCCGCGAGCGGAAGATCGGCGAGATCGTCGCCATGCTGGCCCGGCACGAAACGATCTACCCGCAGAGAGCCAGGCCGCCGCAGTCGGCCACGTCGTGATGGCCGTACGCGGTCCGGCGTGCCGCGACCCTGTCGTCAGTCTTCCGACGACTGATCCGGGCCGTGGCTGGTGTCGGCCCTTGGGCGCCGGAAGCGGTCGTGCCAGGCCGGCGTCTTCCGCTCGTCGTCGAACGCGTTGGCGATCACCACGTCGGTCGACGAGTGCAGCAGGATCGAGATCACGATGGTCAGGGCGACCAGGTGGAACACCTCGTCGGCGGCGTCGATGCCGGACTTGAGCACGATCAGGCCGTACACCACCGACGCGAAGCCCTTCGGCCCGAACCACATGGCCGCCGCCTGCTCCCGGGGTGCCAGGCCGGAGCGGACGAACGCGATCGCCAGCGCCACCGGCCGGGCGACGAAGATGGCCAGCACCGCGAAGACCCAGCCCGGCCAGGAGATCTCGCCGAGGAACTCGATCGAGATGAGCGCGCCGAAGACCAACAGCGCGGCGAGTTTGAGCAACTCGGAGACGCTTTCGCCGAAATGCTCGAACGCGGCCCGCTGACGCGGGCCGAAGGTGGCGATGGTGCTGCCGGCGGCGAACGCGGCCAGGAACAGGTTGCCGTGGGTGGCCTGCCCGAGCGCCAGTACCAGCAGGCCGATCGCCACCCCGTTGAGCGGCGCGTACAGGGCCGACGCGGAGAACCACCGGGTCCGTTCCAGGGCGATCGCCAGTGCGGGGACGGCGACTCCGATGGCCAGGCCGACGGCGAGTTCGGTGGCTAGCTCGTCGAGGTGCAGGTCGCCGGAGCCGGTGGCGATCGCCAGGAACAGGATCACGAACGGCAACGCGAGGCCGTCGTTGATCCCGGACTCGACGTTGAGCAGATGCCGCAGCCGGTACGGCACCTTCTCGTTGCCGACCAGCGCGGCGGCGAACACCGGGTCGGTCGGGGCCAGCACCGCGCCGATCAGCAGCGATTCCGCCCAGCCCAGCCCAGCCACGTAGTGGGCCAGCACCGCGGTGATCAACAGGGTGAGTGGCAGCCCCCAGCCCAGCGCCCGACCGGGCAGCCGCCAGGCGGAGCGCAGGTCCTGCCAGCCGACCCGCATCCCGTCGGTGAACAGCACGGCGAACAGCGCCAGCTCGGCGAGGGTGTTGACGATCGACGAGTCGGCCTGCACGTCCAGCACGCCGGTGGTCTGCGGCCCGAGTAGGAAGCCGGCCACCAGGAACAACGCCGCCGTGGACAGGATGGTGCGGTGGGCCAGCGCCGACACCAGCACGGCGAGTAGCAGTACGGCGGCGAAACTCAGCAGCAGCATGTGAACTCCGGGACCGGCGGCGAGCGGTGGTGATGGTGTCGGGCCCGGTGATGGTACGTGCCGGCGGGGTCGGGATCGGCGCGGACCGGTACCGGACGGGCTGACACAATGCGGAAGCAGTCCCGTACCCGCGATGAGGAGTTCCGTGCCGTGATTCGTACCCATGACGCCGGCGGCCTGCGCGCCACGCACGCCGGCACGACGGTGACGCTTGCCGGGTGGGTGGCCCGCCGGCGCGACCACGGCGGGGTCATCTTCGTCGACCTGCGCGACGCCTCCGGCGTGGCGCAGGTGGTGTTCCGCGAGGAGATGCAGCTGGCCCACGCACTGCGTAACGAGTTCTGCGTACGGGTGACCGGCGTCGTGGACCGTCGCCCGGAGGGCAACGACAACCCGGAGCTGGCCACCGGCGAGGTCGAGGTCACCGCGACCGAGCTGACCGTGCTGTCCGAGGCCGCGCCGCTGCCGCTGCCGATCGACGACCAGGTCGACGCCGGCGACGACGTGCGGCTGCGGTACCGCTACCTGGACCTGCGGCGTAGCGGTCCGGCCGGGGCGCTGCGGCTGCGGTCGCGGGCCAACCAGATCGCCCGTACGGTGCTGCACGACCGTGACTTCGTGGAGATCGAGACCCCGACGCTGACCCGGTCCACCCCGGAGGGGGCCCGCGACTTCCTGGTGCCGGTGCGGCTGCAGCCCGGCACCTGGTACGCCCTGCCGCAGTCGCCGCAGCTGTTCAAGCAGCTGCTGATGGTCGCCGGGATGGAGCGGTACTACCAGATCGCCCGCTGCTACCGCGACGAGGACTTCCGGGCCGACCGGCAGCCGGAGTTCACCCAGCTTGACATCGAGATGTCGTTCGTCACCCAGGACGACGTGATCGAGCTGGGCGAGTCGATCGTCGGCGCGCTGTGGCGGGAGCTGGCCGGGCACGAGA
This sequence comes from Solwaraspora sp. WMMA2059, assembly GCF_027497315.1. GTDB lineage: Bacteria > Actinomycetota > Actinomycetes > Mycobacteriales > Micromonosporaceae > Micromonospora_E. The sequence goes on from NZ_CP114908.1 coordinate 2,164,234, forward strand.
TCACCGGGCCGGTGCCGCGGATCACCTGGCACGAGGCGATGGACCGGTACGGTTCCGACAAGCCGGACCTGCGCTACGGCGTGGAGCTGACCGAGCTGACCGGCTACCTGCGCGGCACGGCGTTCCGGGTGTTCGCCGGGGCGATCGACGCGGGCGGTTACGTCGGTGCGGTGGTGATGCCCGGCGGTGCCGCGCAGACCCGCAAGGAGCTGGACGGCTGGCAGGACTGGGCCAAGGCGCGCGGTGCGCGGGGCCTGGCGTACGTGGTGCTGGACGCCGAGACCGGCGGACCGCGCGGCCCGGTGGCGAAGAACCTGTCGGCCGAGCACCTGGGTGGGCTGGCCGACGCGGTCGGTGCCAAGCCCGGTGACGCGATCTTCTTCGCCGCCTCGACCAACCGGCGGGAGGCGCAGGAACTGCTCGGCGCCGCCCGGATCGAGATCGCCCGGCGGGCCAACCTGGTCGACGAGAGCGCGTGGGCGTTCTGCTGGGTGGTGGACGCGCCGATGTTCGAGCCGACGGAGGAGGGCGGCTGGACGGCGGTGCACCACCCGTTCACCTCGCCGACCGACGAGTGGCTGGACCGGTTCGACGGTGCACCCGGCGAGGCCCTGGCGTACGCGTACGACATCGTCTGCAACGGCAACGAGATCGGCGGCGGCTCGGTCCGTATCCACCGCGCCGACGTGCAGCGGCGGGTGTTCGACCTGCTGGGCATCAGCGAACAGGAGGCGGCCGACAAGTTCGGCTTCCTGCTGGAGGCGTTCAAGTACGGCCCGCCGCCGCACGGCGGCATCGCGTTCGGCTGGGACCGGATCTGCATGCTGCTGGCCGGCGTGGACTCGATCCGTGAGGTGATCGCGTTCCCGAAGACGCGCGGCGGGTTCGACCCGCTGACCCAGGCACCGACGCCGATCACCGCGCAGCAGCGCGCGGAGGCCGGGGTGGACGCCAAGCCGAAGCCGCCGGCCGGTGTCGCGCCGACCCCGGCCGCCGGTACGGCAGGGGTGGCCGCCCCGGTCGAACCCTCCTGATCCGACGACCCTGACCCTCGCGGGCCGGGTCCACGGGCGTTTCGCACGCCCGTGGACCCGGCCCGCTTCTGTCCGACCGGAGCGAACCGCAGAGAAAGCTTGCAAAGAAGTTGTGCACACAATCTCTGCAAAGCTATCGTGCATGGCATGGACGAACAGTTGTCGACGGTCTGGCTCAGCGCGGAGCAGGTCCGCACCCTGGCCCACCCGCTGCGGTTGCGCCTGCTCGGCGCGCTGCGGCTGGACGGACCCGCCACCGCCACCGCACTCGCCCACGAGCTGGGCACCAACACCGGAGCGACCAGCTACCACCTGCGCAAGCTCGCCGATGTCGGGCTGGTCCGCGAGGAGCCGGCCCGGGGCACCGGCCGTGAGCGCTGGTGGCGCTCGGTGCACCAGGTCTCCTCGTGGCGCGGCACCTCGTTCGACGACGACCCGGACGCCCGGGCCGCCGCCGACTGGCTCACCAGCTACTTCGTCCAGCAGTTCGTCCGGCTGGCCGAGGACTGGCACATGGCCCGTGACGGCTACCCGATCGAGTGGCGGGACGCCGCCGAGTACTCCGACTACATCCTGACCCTCACCTCGGACCAGCTGCGGCGGCTCAACGCCGACCTGCACGCGGTCGTCGAGCGCTACCGCGCCGACCCCGGCCCCGGCGACGGCGTGGCCGAGCAGGTGATGCTCTACACCTACGGCTTCCCCCGCGTCGTCAACGGCGACCGGGGCGGGTCTGCCGGGGACGGGTCGGTCGGAGGCGAGCCGTGACCGGGCTGACCGCCCGGCAGGTGCATCGGCGCTACCTGATCCTGCACGGCCTGCGCTGGGCACCCGTCGGGCTGCTGATCCCCGTCTGGGTGCTGCTGATGCTGGAGCGCGGGCTGACGCTGCCGCAGATCGGCCTGGTTGTCGCCGCGCAGGGGCTGGCCGTGCTGCTGCTGGAGCTGCCCACCGGCGGCCTGGCCGACGCGATCGGTCGCAAGCCGGTGCTGATCGGCGCGGCGGCGGCGAACCTGGCGTCGCTGTCGCTGCTCGCTGTCGCGGACTCCTTCGCCTTGTTCGTCGCTGTGATGCTGCTGCAGGGTCTCTACCGGGCGTTGGAGAGCGGGCCGTTGGAGTCCTGGTACGTCGACGCCACGCTCGCCGCCGACCCCGACGCGCGGTACGAAGGCGGGCTGAGTCACGGGGGAGTGGTGCTCGGCCTGGCGATCGCAGCCGGATCGCTGGCCAGCGGAGGTCTGGTGGCACTCGGTCCGGTGGGTCCGGTCAGCGCGCTCACCGGACCGGTGCTCGTCGCGGCGCTGTTCCAGGTCGTCGGCCTGGTCGGCCTGGTGCTGCTGCTGGTCGAGGCACGGCCGGCAGCCGGAGCGCCGGTCGCCGGGGGACAACCGGCGCCGGAGTCGACGGTCGGCGCGTCGATCCGGCGGGTGCCGTCCGTGGTTCGGGATGCGCTGGCGCTGCTGCGGCGTTCCCGGGTGCTGGTCGCACTGGTCGCCGTCGAGTTGTTCTGGGGGTTCGGCATGGTCGCCTTCGAGACCCTGATGCCGGTGCGGCTGGCGGAGGTGACCGGCGACGCCGAACGGGCGGCGGCGTTGCTCGGCCCGGTCGGTGCTTTCGCCTGGCTGGCGTCGGCCGGCGGCGCCGCGTTGGTGCCGGCGGTCGCCCGACGACTCGGTGCGCCGGTGACCGCCGCCGCGTTCCGCGTCCTGCAGGGGGCGACCGTGGTCGCGATGGCGCTGCTCGCCGGGCCGGTCGGGGTGATCGTGGCCTATCTGGCCTGCTACGCCATCCACGGTGCGTCGAACCCGGTGCACATGGGCCTGCTGCACCGGCAGGTGGACGGCTCGCATCGAACCAGCGTGCTCTCGCTCAACTCGATGGTCGCTCAACCGGCTGGTGCCCTCGGCGGGGTGGTGCTGATGGCGATCGCCGGTGCCGCCTCGGTCAGCCTGGCGATGCTGGTCGGCGCGGTCGTGCTGGCCGCGGCCGCACCGCTGTACCTGGTCTCGCCTGGTCCAAGCTGGATTGGCCGGCGCGGCCGTTGGGTATGGAACGGCCGACCGACTGAACCCCCCAGGAGGATCTGATGTTCGCCATCGCTGCGGCTGTCGTTTTCGGCTTCGCCCTGCTGCTCGACCTGCTCGACACCGATCTCGGTGCGCCCGACCTGTTCAACTGGAACACCATGGTGCTGATCGGCCTGCTCTGCCTGGCCCTGTTCTTCGCCGGGGTCGGTCGTGGCACCGGCGGCGGTTGGGCCCGACGCCGTCGGCGCAGCTGACCCCGGCTGTTCACTGGCCCGATCTCGGTGCATTTCCGGCGTCCGAGATCGGGCCGGTACTGTCTTGCTGATGGAGTCCGACGTCCTCTTCTCCTACCCCTCCGCCGAGCAGCGCCGCGACGCGCCGCCGGTCGGTGGCGGCGTGGCGGCGGGCGACTCCGGCTCCGGCCCGCCCGCGTCGGCGCCGTTGCCGGTACGGATGCGTCCGGCGAGCCTCGACGAGCTGGTCGGCCAGGAGCATCTACTGGCCCCGGGCGCGCCGCTGCGGCAGTTGGTGACCGGCACCGCGCCGATGTCGGTCATCCTCTGGGGGCCGCCGGGCTGCGGCAAGACGACGATCGCCCACCTGGTGGCCCGGGCCACCGACCGTCGTTTCGTGGCGATGTCGGCGCTGTCCGCCGGAGTCAAGGACGTCCGCGCGGTGATCGACGAGGCCCGACGGCAGCGGCGTACCGGTGGGTTGCCGACGGTGCTGTTCATCGACGAGGTGCACCGTTTCAGTAAGACCCAGCAGGACTCGCTGCTCGCGGCGGTCGAGGACCGTACCGTGACGTTGCTGGCGGCAACCACCGAAAACCCCCATTTTTCGGTCATCTCGCCGTTACTGTCGCGGTGTGTCCTGCTCACCCTGCGGCCGCTCGGCGACGAGGCGGTCCGTGACCTGCTCCGGCGCGCGGTGACCGACGAACGTGGACTCGGCGGCGCGCTGCGGCTGTCCCCGCCGGCCGAGGACCACCTGGTCCGGTTGGCCGGTGGCGACGTGCGCAAGGCACTCACCGCCCTGGAGGCGGCGGCCTCGGCGGCCACCGCGACCGACACCGGGGAGATCGACCTGCGTACCGCCGAGCAGGCAATCGACGTCGCTGCGGTGCGCTACGACCGCGACGGCGACGCCCACTATGACGTGACCAGCGCGTTCATCAAGAGCATGCGTGGCTCGGACGTCGACGCCGCGCTGCACTGGCTGGCCCGGATGCTGGTCGCCGGGGAGGACGCCAGGTTCATCGCCCGCCGGATCGTGATCTTCGCCAGCGAGGACGTCGGGATGGCCGATCCGGGTGCGCTGTCGGTGGCAACCGCGGCCGCCCACGCCGTGGAGTACGTGGGGCTGCCGGAGGCACAACTCAACCTCGCCCAGGCGGTGATCCACCTGGCCACCGCCCCGAAATCCAACTCGACCACGGCAGCGCTGGCGGCGGCCGTCGCCGACGTACGGGCCGGCCGGGGTGGGACAGTGCCGGCACATCTACGGGACAGCCACTACTCGGGGGCGCGGCGGATCGGCCACGGAGGCGGCTACCGTTACCCTCACGACGACCACCGGGGGGTGGTCACTCAGCAGTACCCGCCCGACGAACTCGCCGGTGTCGACTACTACCGGCCGACTGAGCACGGCGCCGAGCGGACGGTCTCCGCGCGGTTGCCGGTGCTCCGCCGGATCGTGCGTGGCCTGCCGCCCGACATCCGGGCGTTCGCTGGACGCACCGCCTCCGGCGCGTCCGCTGGTGCCGCCGAACCTGATCCATCCGTCCCAGCGTCCGAGGCTGGTCCGGTGCCCGATGACAGCGGCAGCGTTGCTGCCGGGGAGGTACAGCAGTGAGAGCGCGCGGTTCTGACCGCCCCGATCACCCCGACGAGCGTCGTGAGGGCAAGCCGAAGGGCCGTCGGTGGGGCCGGGCACAGGTCGAGGAAGAGGTCAGCGGCGAGGAGACCGGCTGGCTGGACGATCTGCGGACCGCCAAGGAACAGCGGATCGACATCGGACCCGGTGGTGCCCGAGTATCCGGAGACTCCTCGACGGACGGCCCGCCGTCCCGCTCGGCAGTTTCCCGGTCCGCTGCCCCGTCCCGTCCGCAGCCGCAGCCGCAGCCGTCAGCGGGTCCGGGTCCGCAGCCGACTGCCGGATCGCAGCCGCCTCCGGGTCCGCGGCCAGGTCCGGCCGCGCGGCCGCGCACCGGGCCGGGGCCGGCTGAGCCCGTCTTCCCGGCTGGCGCGAAACCGTCCGAACCCCCACCCGTCAGCCCCGCACCCGGTGGGCCGGCCCCGGTCTCCGGTGGGCCGGCCCCGGTCTCCGGTGGGCCGGCCCCGACCCCGGGTGGGCCGAGCCCGGCACCGGGCCGGTACCAGCGACCGCCCCAACGCCTGCCAGCGGCGGACACGGTCGTGCCGCGGTCCGGCAACGCACCGCCGTTGCCGCCGTCCGCGCCGCAGCGGCCATCCGGCGACCCCTTCGGCGGGCCCCGTTCAGCGCCGGGCACCCCGACCCGACCAACGTCCGGCCCCAGCGCCGATGGGCGCGACGAGACCCGGATCATTGCGCCGGTCAGGCCGTCCGGCGGGCGTCGACGCGCCCCGGAACCGGCGGACGAGACCGACGGCCGGGAGCGCCGTCCGGAGATGCCGCAACGTGGCCCGGCCGCCGGGGCGGACCGGGCGGGTCAGACCCGGCAGGGGGACGGCCCGGCACCATCGCGGCCGTCGGCCGGCCGGCATGCCTCGGCCGGTCAGCCGTTCGAGTCGGCCCGGCCGACCTCGGGCGGGCCCCGCCCGGCGCGGTCCGCGCCGATCCCCGGCCAGCCGTCCCGGGGCGGCTCCGGCGGCCCGTTGGCCGCTCCCGTGGTACCCGGGCCGGGCGGTGCCGTGCCACCGGCCCGTGGTCCGCAGCCTGACCCGGGCACCGACCAGCCGCCCCGGCCGGGGACCCGCCCGGCCGGCCCGCCGCCCGGCCACCCGGCCGGCCCGCCGCCCGCCACCCGCCCCGGCCCCGGCCGGGCGACGGTCCCGGCAGCCGGGCCGGCGTCGGCCGGCGTCGGCGGCGGGCCGCGGCCACCCGTGACCGGGCCGCCGGCCATCGACCGACGGGATCCGTACGCCACCGGTCCGATCCGCCCCGGCCAGCCGGGCCGATCCGATCCGCCGGGCCGTCCCAACGAGGCCGGCACCTTCGGTCATCCCGGTCATCCCGGTCATCCCGGTCATCCCGGCCGACCCGGCCGACCAGCTCAACCCGGGCCCGGCGGCATCGCGACAATGCCCGGCGCGCCCGCCCCGGCATCTGGCCGGCCGGTGTCCGGTGGGCCTGCCGGTGCCGTCGCGCCGCCGCACCACGATCGGCCGGTGCCTGCTCCGGCCCGCCCCGTTTCCGGTGCCGGCGGTGGGGCGACGGTGGCGCGGTCGGCGTCGGTACCGGTGCGGCCGGGTGGACCGGTGCGGCCGGGTGGTGTCGCCCCGGTGTCCGGCGGCGCCGCGCCGGTGCCGGGAGCCCCGCCGGTGCCGGGAGCCGCGCCGGTCTCTGGAGGGGGCGCCCCGGCCTCCGGTGGGGGTGGCACACCGGTCCGGTCCGGGCCGTACCGCCCCGACCGGTCGGGACCCGAGCCCTCCGACCCCGAGTCCTCCGGTGCCGGCCAGTCGGGTTCCGAGCAGGGTGGCCCGAACCTGCAGCAGCGTCGGCTGCGGGCGATGGCCCTGATCCTGGTCGCCGTCGTGGTGCTGGCCGCGCTTCCGCTCTACTTCGGCATCCGGGCGGCGACCCGCGACCCGGTCTTCAACTCCCTGGACGGGCTCGACGTGCCCGAGTGGGCGGCGCAGGAGCGTACCGACGCGGTCAGCGGGAGCCGTTGGTGCCTCATCGACTGCCGTTTCCGCGAGCGGACGATGACCTCCGAACGCGGTACGGAGGAGACCGCTCAGGTGTACACCGCGGCGCTGACCGACGCCGGATGGCTGCCGTGGGACGCCGAGTTGTGCCCGTCCCAGCCGGTCGACGGCCAGTACAACTGCTGGACCCGCGACGAACTCACTCTCGACCTGTGGGTCCGGCCGCCGGCCTGCTCGGACGACCTGCTGCTGCAACGGCCGACGGTGGAGCCGCCGTCCGGGGAGTCGACCGACGGCGAGTCGGCCGACTCGCCGCCGGTCACCGAGGCCGAGACCTGCACCGGTTCGGTCGTGTCGATCAAGGTACGCAACGCCATCGGCGACGACCGGATGAAGCCACAGCCGAGCATCGATCCGTCGCTCACCGGTGAGGATCCGGATCCGGTCTTCACCGACGACCCGCTGCTGGATCTGGAGGTCGAACCGTCGTGAGCGGACGACCATCACTGACGGTAGGGTCTGCACGGTGGTGCGGCGCGAGCTGACCGCCGTCAGGTGAGCAGCGGCGGCGAGGCGTCGTGACAGAGGAGGACAGGCATGGACGGTGGACAGATCGCGGCGCTGGTGGCGGCCGGAGCGTTCCTGATGCTCGTGCTGGTGCTCGCGGTGCCGATCCTGCGGCTGCGGCACACGGTCGACGCGGCGACGAGAGCGATCAACGACCTGAACGACCGCACCGGTCCGCTGCTCGGGCAGGTCAACACCTCGGTGGAGAACGTGAACACCGCGCTGGGGCAGGTGCACACCACGCTGGACGGCGTGAACGTCCAGCTCGCCAAGATCGACACGATGACCGGCCACGCGCAGAACGTCACCGCCAACGTGGCGAACCTCGCCACCGTCGTCTCGGCAGCGGCGGCCAACCCACTGGTCAAGGTCGCCGCCTTCGGGTACGGCGTACGCCGGGCCGCGTCCGCCCGCCGGCATGCCGAGCAGGAGCGCGACGTACGGGCGGAACTCAAGCAGCGGCGCCGGGCAGCCCGGCGCAACGCCGGATGACCGGGAGGACGCCGTCATGAAACGCCTGCTCTGGCTCGGTGTCGGCATCGCCGTCGGCGCGGTCGTGGTCCGCAAGCTGGCCCGGACCGCCCAGTCCTACACCCCGTCCGGGATCGCCTCCTCGGTGTCGGAATCCGCTGGTGGCCTCGTCGAGTCGGTCCGTACCTTCGTGGAGGACGTCCGCGAGGGCATGGCAGAGCGCGAGCAGCAGATCCAGGCCGCGTTCGCTGAGGGCGTGGCGTTCGACGACCAGTTCGCCGACCTGCGGGGTGACCCGAGCGTCGGTGACGTGGAGATATTCCCCCAGGAGGACGTTCGGTGAAAACGGCGGAGATCAAGCGGCGGTTCCTCGCGCACTTCGAGGCCAACGGCCATGCCGTGGTGCCGTCAGCTCCGCTGCCCGCGATCGATGACCCGAACCTGCTGTTCATCAACGCGGGCATGGTGCAGTTCGTGCCGTACTTCCTCGGCCAGCGGACCCCGCCGTACCAGCGGGCGACGAGCGTGCAGAAGTGCATCCGTACCCCGGACATCGACGAGGTCGGCAAGACGTCGCGGCACGGCACCTTCTTCCAGATGAACGGCAACTTCTCGTTCGGCGACTACTTCAAGGAGGGCGCGATCCCGCTGGCCTGGGACCTGGCCACCGGGCCGGTCGACGCGGGCGGGTTCGGCATGGACCCGGAACGGATCTGGGTCACCGTCTACCTCGACGACGACGAGGCGGCCGACATCTGGCGGCGCACCGGCGTACCGGCGGCGCGGATCGTGCGCCGGGGCAACAAGGACAACTTCTGGTCGATGGGCATCCCCGGGCCGGCCGGGCCGTGCTCGGAGCTGTACTACGACCGGGGCCCGGCGTACGGCCCGGACGGCGGCCCGGAGGTCGACGAGGACCGCTTCCTGGAGTTCTGGAATCTCGTCTTCATGCAGTACGAGATCACCGACGTGCGGAGCAAAGAGGTCTTCGACATCGTCGGCGACCTGCCGAAGAAGAACATCGACACCGGCATGGGCCTGGAGCGGATCGCGTCGATCCTGCAGGGGGTGGACAACCTCTACGAGATCGACGAGGTGCGTCCGATCCTGGACCGGGCGGCCGAGCTGACCGGCAAGCGGTACGGCGCGGGCTCCGGGCAGGCGGCGAGCGAGTCGCACCCCGACGACGTACGGCTGCGGGTGATCGCCGACCACGTGCGGACCGCGTTGATGCTGATCGGTGACGGGGTGACCCCGTCCAACGAGGGTCGCGGCTACGTGCTGCGCCGGATCATGCGTCGGGCGATCCGCTCGGTGCGGCTGCTCGGCTGGCAGGACCGTGCTCTGCCGGAGCTGCTGCCGGTGGCCCGGGACTGCATGGCGCCGTCGTACCCCGAGCTGGCCGCCGACTTCGAGCGGATCTCCTCGTACGCGTACGCCGAGGAGGACGCCTTCCTGTCCACGCTGCGCGCCGGTACCACGATCCTGGACACGGCGATCGCCCAGACCAGGTCGGCCGGCGGCGGCAAACTCTCCGGCGACCAGGCCTTCCAGCTGCACGACACCTACGGGTTCCCGATCGACCTCACCCTGGAGATCGCCGCCGAGCAGGGGCTCTCGGTCGACCAGGACGGCTTCCGCCGGCTGATGTCCGAGCAGCGGGCCCGGGCCAAGGCGGACGCGCAGGCCCGCAAGACCGGGCACGTGGACATGTCCGCGTACCGCGGGGTGCTGGACAGCGGTGGGCCGGTGGAGTTCACCGGCTACGCCGAGGTGTCCCGTGAGTCGCGGGTCCGGGCGCTGCTCGGCGCCGGCGGCGCCGCACTGCCCGCGGCCGGCGAGGGCGACGTGGTGGAGCTGGTACTGGACAGCACCCCGTTCTACGCCGAGGGCGGCGGCCAGCAGCCGGACACCGGCCTGCTCACCGTCGGCGCCGGCCGGGTGGAGATCTTCGACGTGCAGCAGCCGGTGCCGGGCCTGATTGTGCACCGGGCGCGGGTGGTCAGCGGCGAGCTGCGCGCCGGGGAGTCCGGCTACGCCGAGATCGACATCCCGCGGCGGCGGGCGATCTCCCGGTCGCATACCGCGACGCATCTGGTGCACCAGACGATGCGCAACGTTCTCGGCGAGTCGGCGACCCAGGCGGGGTCGCTGAACGCGCCGGGCCGGCTGCGGTTCGACTTCAACACCCCCGGCTCGGTCGCGCCGTCGGTGCTGCACGACATCGAGCAGCAGGTCAACGAGGTGCTGCTGCGTGACCTGGAGGTGAACGCGTTCATCACCTCCCAGGAGGAGGCGCGCCGGCTGGGCGCGATGGCGCTGTTCGGGGAGAAGTACGGCGACGAGGTCCGGGTGGTCGAGGTCGGTGACTACGCCCGGGAGCTGTGCGGTGGCACGCATGTGACCCGCTCCGGTCAGCTCGGTGTGGTGAAGATCCTCTCCGAGTCGTCGATCGGCTCCGGTGTGCGTCGGGTGGAGGCACTGGTCGGCATCGACGCGTTCAACTTCCTGGCCCGCGAGCACCTGCTGGTGGCGCGGCTCGCTGAGCTGTACCGGGTGCCGGCAGACCAGGTCGCGGACCGGGTCCAGCAGACTGTCACCCAGCTACGCGACGCCGAGAAGGAGCTGGAGAAACTGCGCGCCCAGCTGGTGCTCGGCGGCGCGGCGGCGATCGCCGGCCAGGCGCGTGACGTGCGCGGGGTTGCCTTCGTCGGCACCGAGGCGCCCGAAGGCGCGGCCGGCAACGACGTACGGACCCTGGCGCAGGAGATCCGAGGCAAGATCGACCCGGCCCGGCCGGCGGTGGTCGCGGTGGCGGTCCGGGCCAACGGCAAGGCGGCGCTGGTGGTGGCGGTGAACGCGGCCGGCAGGTCACGCGGAGTGTCCGCCGCAGAGCTGGTCAAGGGGGCGCTGCACGGCCGGGGTGGCGGCAACGCTGACCTGGCGCAGGGCGGCGGGCTGCCGGCGGCCGAGGCGGCGAACCTGCTGGTCGCGGTCGAAAAGGCGATCGCCGAAACGGCCTGAGATGAGCGATACGAGGTGAGCGGATTCGTCCGTGGACGCCGGCTGGGCGTCGACGTGGGGCAGGTCCGGGTCGGTCTGGCGATCAGCGACCCGGACGGCATTCTCGCCACCCCGTTGCTGACGGTGCGTCGGGACCTGTCGACCGGCGGCGCGACGGCACCGGCCGACCTGCCTACGGACATCGCGAAAATTGTCCAGATAGTCCATGAGTACGAGGTCATTGCGGTTATTGTCGGTCTGCCGGTGAACCTCGCCGGCCGCCACGGACCGGCCGCCGACGCTGTCAGCGCATACGTACGGTTACTCGAAGTGGCGGTGTCGCCGATTTCAGTCCTGACGACCGACGAAAGGATGTCGACGGTGGTCGCTAGCCGTAGGCTGTCCGAGCGGGGCGTCCGAGGACGGCGTCAACGTACGGTGGTCGACCAGGCGGCCGCCGTGGAGATCCTGCAGAGCTGGCTGGACGCGCAGCGGAGGCAGAAGTGATGATCGACGAACTGGACCTCGCCTTCGAGGACCGGGCAGACAAGGGCCGGCACCGTCGGGGCGCGCGGCGCAAGAAGGCGTCCGGCAGCGGCGGCCGGGGCAAGACCTTTGCCGCGCTGCTGGTCACCATGCTGCTGCTCGGAGTGCTCGGCGGCGGTGTCTGGTACGGCTTCGACCGGGTACAGGGCTACTTCGCGACCCCGGACTACGACGGCGGCGGCACCGGTGAGGTGGTGGTCCAGGTCCGGGCCGGCGACACCGCCACCGACATCGGCAACACCCTCGTCGAGGCCGGCGTGGTCAAGAGCACCAAGGCGTTCGTCAACGAGGCCCGGGACAACTCCCGCAGCCAGAACATCCAGCCGGGCTTCTACACGCTGCGTCTGGAGATGAGCGCGGCGACCGCGCTCGGCCTGCTGCTGGACCTGGAGAACAAGGTCTCCAACCGGGTGACCATCCCGGAGGGCCGTACCGCCAAGCAGATCTACCGGCTGCTGGCCGAGTCGACGGACATCCCCGCGGAGGAGTTCGCCACCGCAGCCGAGGACCCGCTGGCCCTGGGCGTGCCCGAGTGGTGGATGACCCGCACCGACGGGCAGGAGGTGACGGTCTCCGCCGAAGGGTTCCTCTTCCCGGACACCTACGACTTCGATCCCGACGTCACCGCCCCGGAGATCCTCCGGGTGATGGTCAACCGGTTCCTGACCGTCACCGGTGAGCTGGAATACGCCGACCGGGTGCAGGCCGAACGCGGCGGGATCAGCCCGTACGAGGCGTTGATCGTCGCGTCACTGGCGCAGGCCGAGGCCGGTATCGCCGAGGACCTCGCCAAGGTCTCCCGGGTGGCGTACAACCGGGTGTACAGCGAGACCTTCCCGTGCAGCTGCCTGCAGTTTGATGTGACGGTCAACTACTACTGGGAGCTGACCGGCCAGGAGACCAAGGCGTCCAAGGACATGACCCGCGAGGAGCTGTACGACGAGAGCAATCCGTACAGCACCCACGCGCACAGCGGGCTGCCGCCCACGCCTATCAACAACCCGGGCAAGGCCGCCCTGGAAGGGTCGATCAACCCGCCGGACGAGGACTGGGTCTACTTCGTGGCGATCGACAAGGAGGGCCGCTCGGCGTTCGCCGAGACCCTCGACCAGCACAACCAGAACATCGAGATCGCCGAGCAGAACGGCATCCTCTGAGGTGTCCGCCCCCCGACCGTCCACCGCCGTCCGGCGGCGGGCCGCGGTGCTCGGCATGCCGATCGGGCACTCACTGTCGCCGGTGATCCACAACGCCGGCTACCAGGCCGCCGGGCTGACCGGCTGGAGCTACACCGCGATCGAATGCGCCGAGGCGCAGTTGGCGGGCCTGGTCGCCGGTCTCGGCCCGGAGTGGGCCGGGCTGTCGGTCACCATGCCGTTGAAGGAGGCGGCGCTCGCCCTGGCCGGGCGGGCCTCCTCGGTGGCCACCGCGGTCGGGGCGGCCAACACCCTGGTACGCCGGGCCGACGGCACCTGGTTCGCCGACAACACCGACGTGGCGGGGATGGTCGCGGTGCTGCGCGACGCCGGTGTCGGCACCGGTGCCCGGTTCACCGTGCTCGGCGCTGGCGGCACCGCCCGGGCCGCGTTGGCGGCCGCCGCCGCGCTGGCCGCCGCATCGGTCACCGTAGCGGCCCGGCGACCGGCGGCGGTCGACGAGCTGGTGCCGGTCGCCGGCGCGCTCGGCGTGTCGATGACCGGTACCGCCCTGTCGGCGGCCCCGGCGGCGGCCGGCACCGACGTACTGGTCTCCACCCTGCCGAAGGGGGCTGCCGACCCGTACGCCGGCCAGCTGCCGTGGGCATCCGGCACGGTCTGCTTCGACGCGCTCTACGATCCCTGGCCGACTCCACTGGCCTCGGCGGCGGCCGCCGCCGGTTGCCGGGTGGTCTCCGGGCTGGATCTGCTGCTGGCCCAGGCGGTCGGGCAGTTCGAACAGTTCACCGGGGTCGCCGCGCCGGTGGCGGCGATGCGAGCCGCGTTGTCCGCCGCGCGGTCGGCCGGCCCGGCCGGTGAGCTGGCGCGCTCAGCCGCCGCGGTCACGGGTCAGCGCCCACGCGGCGACCAGTGACAGCCCCGCCGCGCCGAGGATGATCAGCGCCATCGGGGTGGCGCTGGCCGTGCCGGCCAGCCCGACCACCGGCGCGGCCAGCGAGGCGATTCCCGACTGGACCGCGCCGAGCAGGGCGGCGGCGGTGCCGGCGTGCCGGGCGTGGTCCTGCAGGGCCAGCGCGGTCCCGTTCGGCATCAGCATCCCGATCGTGGCGACGTAGCCGGCCAGCGCCGGCACGATCAGCCACAGCTGGCCGGTGGTCGCGCCGGCCACCAGCAGCGCCGCAGCGCAGGCTCCGGCGGTCAACGCGCCGACGAACAACGGCCGGGTCCGGTACCGGCCGACCAGTCGGGCGTTGACCTGCCCGAGCGCGATCAGCCCGACCGCGTTGGCCCCGAACACCAGGCTGAACATGGTCGGCGACAGCCCGAAGCCGTCCTGCAGCACGTACGGCGATCCGGAGATGTAGGCGAACAAGCCGGCGAACGCCAGACCCTGGGTGGACGCGTACCCGACGAACGCCCGGTCGGTGAGGACCAGCCGGGCCGCCCGGGCGGCGCCAGCCAGACCGTCCGGGTTTCGGCGCTCCTCCGGCAGGGTCTCCGGTAGCCAGCGGGCCATGACGATGGTGAGCAGCGCGGCGAGTACCGCGAGGGCGACGAAGATCTCCCGCCAGGAGGCCACCCGCAGCACCGCCGCGCCGAGCACCGGCGCGGCGATCGGTGCCACCCCGAAGATGATCAGCAGGCGGGAGAAGAACCGGGCCGCGTCGGCACCCGAGTAGAGGTCGCGCACCACCGCGCGGGCGACGACCACCCCTACCCCGCCGGCGAAGCCCTGGAGCAGCCGCAACCCGGCCAGTGCCTCGGCGTTCGGGGCCAGCGTGCAGGCCAGCGAGACGACGATGTAGCCGGTGGTGCCGGCCAGCGCCGGACGCCGCCGCCCCCACCGGTCACTCACCGGCCCGCCGACCAGCTGGCCGAACGCGACGCCGATCAGGCACGCGGTCAGCGACAGCTGCACCCGGGCAGGGGTGGCGGTGAGGTCCTCGCTGATCGCCGGGAACGCCGGCAGGTACATGTCGATCGACAGCGGCCCCACCGCGGTGACCGCGCCGAGCAGGATGAGTAGCACCGCTGGTCGGCGGCGGATGTCGTACGGCACGAAGCCACCACCCCCCGAAACCGACCAACCGTACGTTAGGGCGGCTCGGGTGGTGTCCGGAGGGCGGGACGCGGGCGACGTGGGTCACCTGGCCCCGACCCCGCCGTGCCACACTTTCCGACGTGTTGCGTTGGCTGACCGCAGGTGAATCCCACGGACCCGCGCTGGTCGCACTCCTCGAAGGCGTCCCCGCCGGCGTCGAGGTGACCAGTGCCGAGATCGGTCGCGAGCTGGCCCGGCGCCGGCTCGGCTACGGCCGGGGTGCCCGGATGAGTTTCGAGCAGGACGAGATCGAGATCGTCGGCGGCCTGCGGCACGGGGTGACGCTGGGCAGCCCGGTCGCGATCCGGGTGGGCAACTCGGAGTGGCCGAAGTGGCGCACCGTGATGGCGGCCGACCCGGTCGACCCGGTCGAGTTGGCCGGGCAGGCCCGCAACGCCCCGCTGACCCGGCCCCGACCGGGGCACGCCGACCTGGCCGGGATGCAGAAGTACGGCCATACCGACGCCCGGCCGATCCTGGAGCGGGCCAGCGCCAGGGAGACCGCCGCCCGGGTCGCCGTCGGTACGGTCGCCCGGGCGCTGTGCCGGCAGGCACTGGGGATCGAGATCGTGTCGCACGTGGTCGAGCTCGGTTCGGTGGCCGCCAAACCCGGACTGCAGCCCCGCCCGGAGGACGCCGAGCGGGTCGACGCCGACCCGCTGCGCTGCCTCGACCCCGAGGCAAGCGCCCGGATGGTCGCCGAGGTGGACGCCGCCAAGTCCGACGCCGACACCCTCGGCGGCATCGTCGAGGTGCTCGCCTACGGGGTGCCGCCGGGGCTGGGCAGCCACGTCCAGTGGGACCGCAAGCTCGACGCCCGGCTGGCCGCCGCGGTGCTGTCGATCCAGGCGGTCAAGGGTGTGGAGATCGGCGACGCCTGGCAGCAGGCCCGGTCGCGGGGCTCGGTCGCGCACGACGAGATCATTCCGACTGCGGCCGGGGTGCGCCGGGCGACCGACCGGGCCGGCGGGCTGGAGGGCGGCATCACCACCGGCGAGCCGGTGCGGGTGCGGGCCGCGATGAAGCCGATCTCCTCGTTGAACCGGGCGTTGTCGACCGTCGACGTCGTCACCGGCGAGCCGGCGACCGCGATCAACCAGCGGTCCGACGTCTGCGCGGTGCCGGCCGCCGCGGTGGTGGCCGAGGCGATGGTGGCGCTGGTGCTGGCCGAGGCGGCCACCGAGAAGTTCGGCGGTGACTCGGTCGCCGAGATCCGCCGCAACCTTGCCGGGTACCTGGACCACCTGGTGATCCGCTGATGGCCCCGGCCTGCGTGCTGGTCGGCGCACCCGGTGCGGGCAAGACCAGCACCGGTACCGTGCTGGCCGGGCTGCTCAACTGTGAGTTCCGCGACACCGACACCGACATCGTGGCGGCGGCCGGCAAGCCGATCCCGGAGATCTTCGTCGATGACGGCGAGGAGCACTTCCGGGCCTTGGAGCGGGCGGCGGTCCGGGCGGCACTGCGCGGCTTCGACGGTGTGCTCGCGCTCGGCGGCGGTGCGGTGCTGGCCGACGAGAACCGCGCCGCGCTCGCCGGACACACCGTGGTCCATCTCGGCGTCGAGCTGGCCGACGCGGTCCGTCGGGTCGGCCTCGACGCCGGCCGACCGCTGCTGGCGATCAACCCGCGGGCCACGCTGCGGCACCTGCTGGAGCAGCGTCGCCCGCTCTACGAGCGGGTCGCCACGCACCGGGTGGCAACCGACGGCCGTACCCCGGAGCAGGTCGCCGAGGAGATCGCGACAATGCTGCGCACACCGGCCGACCGGCCCGGGTACTAGGCTCGGTGCCGATGGACTCGACGACCTGTATCCCGGTGCCCGGCGACCGACCGTACGACGTGCTGATCGGTCATGGGCTGCTCGACCAGCTGTCCGACCTGCTGCCCGGCGCGGACCGGGTGGCGGTGCTGCACGCACCCCCGCTGCAGGGCCAGGCCGACCGGATCGCCACCGGGTGCGCCGCGGCCGGTGTCAAACCGCTGCTGATCGAGGTGCCGGACGCCGAAGCCGGCAAGTCGATCGAGGTCGCCGGGCAGGCGTGGGCGCAGCTCGGCGCGGCCGGCTTCACCCGTACTGACGCGGTGGTCGGAGTCGGCGGCGGCGCGGTGACCGATCTGGCGGGTTTCGTGGCCGCCTGCTGGCTGCGTGGGGTCCGCTGGGTACCGGTGGCGACCAGCCTGCTCGGCATGGTCGACGCGGCGGTGGGCGGCAAGACCGGAATCAATACGGCGGCCGGCAAGAACCTGGTGGGCGCGTTCCACCCGCCGGCCGGGGTGCTGGCCGACCTGGACCTGCTGACCAGCCTTGCGCCGGTCGACCTGGCCGCCGGGTTGGCCGAGGTGGTCAAGTGCGGGTTCATCGCCGATCCGGCGATCCTGGAGCTGATCGAGACCGATCCGGCAGCGGCCACCGACCCGACCGGGCCGCAGGTGCGTGAGCTGATCGAGCGCGCGGTGCGGGTCAAGGCCGACGTGGTCGGTGACGACCTGCGCGAGTCGGGGCTGCGCGAGGTGCTCAACTACGGGCACACGCTGGCCCACGCGATTGAGAAGGTGGAAGACTACCGCTGGCGCCACGGGCACGCGGTGTCGGTGGGCCTGGTCTACGCGGCGACCCTGGCCCGGCTGGCCGGCCGGCTCGACGCAACGGTCGCCGATCGGCACGCGTCGGTACTCGCCGCCCTGGGGCTGCCCACCACGTACCGGGCAGACGCGTGGCCACAGCTGCTGGCCACGATGCGGGTGGACAAGAAGGCCCGGGGCAGCCGGCTGCGGCTGGTGGTGCTCGACGCGCTGGCCCGACCCGGGATTCTCGACGGCCCGGCCGACACGTTGCTCGCCGAGGCGTACCGGCAGGTGGCGGCGTGACGGGAGACGGCACGGCGTTGCGGACGTACGTGCTGAACGGCCCGAACCTGGGCCGGCTGGGCAGCCGTCAGGTCGACGTGTACGGGCTGACCAGCTACGCCGACCTGGTGGCGATGTGCGAGCAGGTGGGCCGGGACGCCGGGCTCGACGTCGAGGTGCGCCAGACCGACGCCGAGCACGAGATGCTCAGCTGGCTGCACACGGCGGCCGACGCCGAGGCCGCCGTGGTGATCAACCCGGGTGCCTGGTCGCACTACTCGTACGCGGTCCGCGACGCCTGCGCGCTGCTGCGCGGACCACTCGTCGAGGTGCACATCTCCAACATCCACGCCCGCGAGCAGTTCCGGCACCACTCGGTGGTGTCGGCGGTCGCCACCGGGGTGATCTGCGGGCTCGGGGTGGACGGCTACCGGTTGGCGCTGCTGCACGTCGCCCGGTTGGCCGCGGCCCGTCCCCGCTGAGCCGGCCCGGTTGCCGGTCGTGGGCCGCACCCGACCGCGTCGGGACGGGTAGGGGTCCGGGCCGTGCCGGCTGAGCAGGGTCCGGCCCGATAGACTTGGTAGATCCGTCCGTACATTGATGATCAAGGCAGGAAATGGCGACCACCAACGACCTGAAGAACGGGCTGGTTCTCAACCTCGACGGCGAGCTGTGGGCCGTCGTGGAGTTCCAGCACGTCAAGCCCGGCAAGGGCGGCGCTTTCGTGCGCACCACCCTGAAGAACGTGCTCTCCGGCAAGGTGGTCGACAAGACCTTCAACGCGGGCACCAAGGTCGACACCGCGACCGTCGACAAGCGGACCATGCAGTACCTGTACGCCGACGGCGAGGACTACGTCTTCATGGATCTGGAGACCTTCGACCAGATCATGGTGCCCGGTGGCACCGTCGGCGAGGCAGCGAACTACCTGCTGCCCGAGGCTGAGGCGATCGTGGCGACCCACGAGGGCGTGCCGCTGTACGTCGAGCTGCCGACCAGCGTGGTCCTCGAGGTTACCTACACCGAGCCGGGCCTGCAGGGTGACCGGTCGACCGGCGGAAACAAGCCGGCCACGATGGAGACGGGGGCCACCGTCCAGGTGCCGTTGTTCGTCACCACCGGGGAGAAGATCAAGGTCGACACCCGCGACGGCCGCTACCTCGGCCGAGCCTGATGGCCGAGGGGCCGAAGACCTCGATGCCAGCGCGTCGCAAGGCGCGCAAACGGGCCCTGGACGTGCTCTACGAGGCGGACATGCGCAGTCTGCCGCCGACCCAGGTGCTGGTCGGGTACCTGGCCCGGTTGTCCCCGCGTCCGGAGCATCTCGACTACGCGGTCGGCCTGGTCGAAGGGGTGGCGACGCACCGGGACCGGATCGACGAGCTGATCGGCAGCTACGCCGAGGGGTGGACGCTGGACCGGATGCCGGTGGTCGACCGCAACCTGGCCCGGATCGCCGTCTACGAGTTGCTCTACGTCGACGAGATCGACGACCCGGTGGCGATCACCGAGGCGGTCGAGTTGGCCCGGCAGATGTCCACTGACGATTCGCCGCGGTTCCTCAACGGTCTGCTGGACCGGATCGCCGAGTACACCCCGCACTAGCGGCTCCCGCCGCCATTCCGCGACCACGGTGCCACGCGGCACCGCTGACGGGCCCGATCCAGTTGGATCGGGCCCGTCAGCGGTTGGGCGCGCAGCCGTCAGGAGGCGAAGAACGCCCGCGGGTCGGCGACCAGTACGCCGTGCTCGTTCAGCCGCTCGATGAGGCCGGACGGCGACGAGTCGTACACGATCGCCAGCGCCCGCAGGTCATCGGCGCGGATGGACAGCACCCGACCGTTGTAGTCACCACGCTGCTGCTGGATCGCCCGGGCGTACCGGGCGACGTAGGCGAGGTCCTCGCCGACCTCGTCGTACAGCCGCTCCAGGTCCAGGACGATCTTGCTGGTGGGTTCGTGACGTACCCCACTGCCGTCCGGCAGCAGTTCCGACACGGGTACCCGGTAGAAGTCGGCCAGCTCGGCGAGGCGGGAGACGGTGACTGCCCGGTCCCCACGCTCGTAGGAACCGACGACGACAGCCTTCCAACGCCCGTTCGACTTCTCCTCCACCCCCTGCAGGGACAGCCCCTGCTGCTGACGGATGGAGCGCAGGCGGGCGCCCAACGACTTGGCGTACTCAGAGGGCATACGGACTCTCCCAGTGCTTTGCCCGGGGCTTTCCCCAGCGATCGCTACGGAGCGTGACGGTACGGCGGTTCGCAAGCGCGGTCAAGTGGTGAATAGCTACCAGTGAACAAGATCGTGACGACTTGCCCCAAATTTCGTCTTACTGATGCGACACTCAGCGCCCCATATCGGCTCGGCAACGGGACGCTGGTAACGTTCGGCGTGACCGCTGACCAGCCGGGTGCTGGCTGGCGATACCCAAGACGTCCTTTAACGACCCGTCCCGTGAGGCGGGGAAGGGGGTCCGCTGTGGCCTACCCGTCGGCCACCCAATCATCGGCGACGATGCCACCGTCAGTTAAGAGCATCCTGACCAGCGCCGACATTCAACGCGTTGTGGACCGGATCGCCCATCAGGTGCTGGAAAAGACCAACGGGGCGCAACGCACCGTACTGCTCGGAATTCCCACCCGGGGCGTGCCGCTCGCCCGCCGTCTCGCCGACCGGATCCGCGCCTTCGAAGGAGTCGGCGTCCCGGTCGGTGTGCTCGACATCACCCTCTACCGGGACGATCTCCGGTTGAAGGCCACCCGTGCGGTCGGGCCCACCGAACTGCCCGCCGGTGGCATCGACGGACAGCGGGTCATCCTGGTCGACGACGTCCTCTACTCGGGTCGGACCGTACGGGCGGCGTTGGACGCGATCAGCGACCTCGGCCGGCCCAGTTCGGTGCAGTTGGCGGTGCTGGTCGACCGGGGCCACCGGGAGCTGCCGATCCGCGCCGACTACGTCGGCAAGAACATCCCCACCGCGCTCACCGAGAACGTCAAGGTGCTGCTCGCCGAGACCGACGACACCGACGAGGTACGGCTGTTCAGTTCCCCCGGCGCGGCCCAGGCGGCGGACGGTCCGCAGCGGGGGAGGGACCAGCGATGATCAGGCACCTGCTGTCCGGCGCCGATCTGGACGCGGCGGACGCCACCCGGATTCTGGACACCGCGGTCGAACTCGCCTCGCTGGCCGGCCGCGAGGTGAAGAAGCTGCCCACCCTGCGGGGGCGGACCGTGGTGAACCTGTTCTACGAGGATTCCACCCGGACCCGGATCTCGTTCGAGGCCGCCGCCAAGCGGCTCTCCGCCGACGTGATCAACTTCTCGGCCAAGGGATCCAGCGTCTCCAAGGGCGAGAGCCTCAAGGACACCGCGCTCACCCTGCAGGCGATGGGGGCCGACGCGGTGGTGATCCGCCACCCCGCCTCCGGCGCCCCGCACCGGCTGGCCAACTGGGTGGACGGGTCGGTGGTCAACGCCGGCGACGGCACCCACGAGCACCCGACCCAGGCACTGCTCGACGCGTACACCATGCGGGCCCGGCTGGGCCGGCTCGCCGGCCTGCACGTGGTGATCGTCGGCGACGTGCTGCACAGCCGGGTGGCCCGGTCCAACGTCCTGCTGCTGGCCACCCTCGGCGCCAAGGTGACCCTGGTCGGGCCGCCGCCGCTGATCCCGGTCGACATCGCCACCGCGCTCGCCCCCGGCGTCGGGGTCGGCTACGACCTCGACGCCGTGCTGCCCACCGCCGACGTGGTGATGATGCTGCGGGTGCAGCACGAGCGGATGGCCGACTCCTACTTCCCGTCCGCCCGTGAGTACGCCCGCCGGTACGGCCTGGACGGGGCCCGGCTGCGCCGGCTGCCCGGGCACGCCATCGTGATGCACCCCGGTCCGATGAACCGGGGCATGGAGATCTCCGCCGAGGTCGCCGACTCGCCCCGCTCCACGATCGTGGAACAGGTCGCCAACGGGGTAAGCGTCCGGATGGCCGTGCTCTACCTGCTGCTCGGCGGCCGCGGTTGATGCGGCCAACCGGTCACCGACATTCTCACCGGCACCACCGATTCCACGCGCACGACGAAAGGACCTCGCTGTGAGCGCGTACCTGATCAAGGGCGTCCGGGTCCTCGGCCGGGACCCCGTCGACCTGCTGTTGCGCGACGGTGTGGTCGCCGACGCCGGCACCGGGCTGAGCGCACCGGGGGCGCAGGTGCTCGACGCCGACGGCCTGATCGCCTTGCCCGGGCTGGTCGATCTCCATACCCACCTGCGTGAACCCGGCCGGGAGGACGCCGAAACGGTGGAGACCGGGTCGCGGGCCGCCGCGCTCGGCGGCTACACCGCGGTCTGCGCGATGGCGAACACCTCCCCGGTGGCCGACACCGCCGGCGTCGTCGAACAGGTCTGGCGGCTCGGCCGCCAGGCCGGGCTGGTCGACGTGCAGCCGATCGGCGCGGTCACCGTCGGTCTGGCCGGCGAGCGTCTCGCCGAGCTGGGCGCGATGGCCGACTCCGCCGCCGCGGTGCGGGTCTTCTCCGACGACGGGCACTGCGTCGCCGACCCCCGGCTGATGCGCCGTGCCCTGGAGTACGTCAAGGCGTTCGACGGTGTCGTCGCCCAGCACGCCGAGGAGCCCCGGCTGACCGAGGGCGCCCAGATGCACGAGGGCGAGGTCTCCACCCGGCTCGGCCTGACCGGCTGGCCGGCCGTCGCCGAGGAGGCGATCATCGCCCGCGACGCGCTGCTCGCCGAACACGTCGGCAGCCGGCTGCACGTCTGCCACCTGTCCACCGCCGGCAGCGTGGAGATCGTTCGGCAGGCCAAGGCCCGTGGGGTCCGGATCACCGCCGAGGTCACCCCGCACCACCTGCTGCTCACCCACGAGGCGCCGACCAGCTACGACCCGGTCTTCAAGGTCAATCCGCCACTGCGGACCGGCGAGGATGTCGCCGCGCTGCGCGCCGCGCTCGCCGAGGGCGTCATCGACATCGTCGCCACCGACCACGCCCCGCACGCGGTGGAGGACAAGGAGTGCGAGTGGGCGTACGCCCGGCCCGGCATGCTCGGGTTGGAGACCGCCCTGTCGGTGGTGCTGCTCACGACCGCGTTGCACGACGCCGACGGTGTACCAGACTGGGAGCTGATCGCGGAGCGGATGTCCCGGGCCCCGGCCCGGATCGCCGGGCTGACCGGGCACGGGCACGACCCCGCGCCGGGCGTCCCGGCGAACCTCACCCTGATCGACCCGGCCGCCAGCCGCACCGTCGACCCGGCCGAGTCGGCCAGCCGCAGCCGCAACACGCCGTACGCGCGGATGGTGCTGCCCGGCCAGGTGGTCGCCACCTTCCTGCGCGGCGACGCGACCGTGCTCGACGGAAAGGCCGTGCGATGAACGACACCGCCACCACCGCAGCAACCCGCCAGCGGGTTCCGGCGCTGCTGGTGCTCGAGGACGGCCGGGTCTTCCCCGGCGAGAGCTACGGCGCGGTCGGGGAGACCTTCGGCGAGGCGGTGTTCACCACCGCGATGACCGGCTACCAGGAGACCCTGACCGACCCGTCCTACCACCGGCAGGTGGTGGTGCAGACGGCACCGCACATCGGCAACACCGGGGTCAACGTCGACGACGACGAGTCGGACCGGATCCGGGTGGCCGGCTACGTGGTCCGGGATCCGGCCCGCCGCCCGTCGAACTGGCGGGCCACCGGTGACCTGGAGGACCGGCTGGCCGCCGAAGGGGTGGTCGGCATCTGCGGGGTCGACACCCGGGCACTGACCCGGCACCTGCGCGACCGGGGGGTGATGCGGGTCGGCGTCTCCACCCTGACCGGCGACCCGCAGGAGCTGCTGGACCGGGTCCGGCGGGCCCCGCAGATGGTCGGTGCCGACCTGTCCGCCGAGGTGACCACCGCCGAGCCGTACACGGTCACCGCGCAGGGCGAGCACCGCTACACCGTCGCCGCGCTGGACCTGGGCATCAAACGCAACGTGCCGCGCCGGCTCGCCGAGCGTGGGGTGACCACCCACGTGCTGCCGGCGACCTCGACGCTGGAGCAGGTCCTGGCGACCGGCCCGGACGCGGTGTTCTTCTCACCCGGGCCGGGTGACCCGGCCACCGCCGACCATCCGGTCGCGCTGGCCCGCCAGGTGATGGGGCGCCGGATCCCGCTGTTCGGCATCTGTTTCGGCTCGCAGATCCTCGGCCGGGCGCTGGGCTTCGGCACCTACAAGCTCGGCTACGGCCACCGCGGCATCAACCAGCCGGTGCTCGACCGCACCACCGGCAAGGTCGAGGTGACCAGCCACAACCACGGGTTCGCCGTGGACGCCCCGCTGAACACGGTGATCGACACCGACTTCGGCGGCGTCGAGGTGAGCCACGTGTGCCTCAACGACGACGTGGTCGAGGGGCTGCGGGCCCGTGAGGTGCCGGCGTTCACCGTCCAGTACCACCCGGAAGCGGCGGCCGGTCCGCACGACGCGGACTACCTGTTCGACCGGTTCGTCGAGCTGATCGAGGGAAAACATGCCTAAGCGGACAGATCTGCAGCATGTCATGGTGATCGGCTCTGGGCCGATCATCATCGGCCAGGCCTGCGAGTTCGACTACTCCGGCACCCAGGCGTGCCGGGTGCTGCGCGCCGAAGGGCTGCGCGTGTCGCTGGTCAACTCCAATCCGGCGACCATCATGACCGACCCGGAGTTCGCCGACGCCACCTACGTCGAGCCGATCACGCCCGAGTTCGTCGAGCTGGTCATCGCCCGGGAGCGTCCCGACGCGCTGCTGCCCACCCTCGGCGGGCAGACCGCGCTGAACACGGCGGTCGCCCTGCACTCCGCCGGCGTGCTGGACAAGTACGGCGTGGAGCTGATCGGGGCCGACGTCGACGCGATCCGTCGTGGCGAGGACCGGCAACTGTTCAAGGACATCGTCGCCGCCGCCGGCGGGGAGACCCCGCGCAGCCGGGTCTGCCACAGCATGGCCGAGGTGCACGACACCGTCGCCGAGCTCGGGCTGCCGGTGGTCATCCGGCCGTCGTTCACCATGGGGGGGCTCGGCTCCGGCATGGCGCACACCCCGGACGACCTGGAGCGCATCGCCGGTGCCGGGCTGGCCGCTTCTCCGGTGCACGAGGTCCTCATCGAGGAGAGCGTGCTCGGCTGGAAGGAGTACGAGCTGGAGCTGATGCGCGACCGCAACGACAACGTGGTCGTGGTCTGCTCCATCGAGAACATCGACCCGATGGGGGTGCACACCGGCGACAGCGTCACCGTCGCCCCGGCGATGACCCTCACCGACCGGGAGTACCAGCGGATGCGCGACATGGGCATCGCCGTGCTGCGCGAGGTCGGCGTCGACACCGGCGGCTGCAACATCCAGTTCGCCGTGCACCCGGGCACCGGCCGGCTCGTCGTCATCGAGATGAACCCCCGGGTGTCCCGGTCGTCGGCGCTGGCGTCCAAGGCGACCGGCTTCCCGATCGCCAAGATCGCCGCCAAGCTGGCCATCGGCTACACCCTCGACGAGATCCCCAACGACATCACCAAGCAGACCCCGGCGGCGTTCGAGCCGGTCCTCGACTACGTCGTGGTCAAGATCCCCCGGTTCGCGTTCGAGAAGTTTCCCGGCGCCGACCCGGAGCTGACCACCACGATGAAGTCGGTCGGCGAGGCGATGAGCCTGGGCCGCAACTTCACCGAGGCGCTGAACAAGGCGATGCGCTCGATGGAGACGAAGGCCGCCGGTTTCTGGACGGTGCCCGATCCGGCCGACGCCACCGTCGAGTCCACCCTGGCCGAGCTGGCCACCCCGCACGACGGCCGGCTCTACACCGTCGAACGGGCGCTGCGGCTGGGTGCCACCGTCGCCCAGGTCACCGAGGCCTCCGGTGGTATCGACCCCTGGTTCCTCGAGGAGATCGCCGGCCTGGTCGAACTGCGCCGTGAGATCGAGGCCGCGCCGGTGCTCGACGGCGCACTGCTGCGCCGGGCCAAGCGGGCCGGGCTGTCCGACCGGCAGATGGCCGCGCTGCGTCCGGAGCTGGCCGGCGAGGACGGGGTTCGGGCGTTGCGGCACCGGCTCGGTCTGCACCCGGTCTACAAGACGGTCGACACCTGCGCCGCCGAGTTCGCCGCCCGCACGCCGTACCACTACTCCAGCTACGACGTGGAGACCGAGGTAGCGCCGTCGGACCGGCCGAAAGTGCTGATCCTCGGCTCCGGGCCGAACCGGATCGGCCAGGGCATCGAGTTCGACTACTCCTGCGTGCACGCGGTGATGGCGCTCGCCGAGTACGAGACCGTCATGGTCAACTGCAATCCGGAGACGGTTTCCACCGACTACGACACCGCCGACCGGCTGTACTTCGAGCCGCTCACCTTCGAGGACGTGCTGGAGGTCTGGCAGGCCGAGGACGCCGCCGGCCGGGCCGCGGGCGGCCCCGGCGTGGTCGGGGTGATCGTCCAGCTCGGCGGGCAGACCCCGCTCGGGCTGGCGCAGCGGCTCGCCGATGCCGGGGTGCCGATCGTCGGCACCCCACCGGAGTCGATCCACCTGGCCGAGGAGCGGGGCGCGTTCGGCCAGGTGCTGGCCCGCGCCGGGCTGCGCGCCCCGGCGCACGGCACCGCCGTGTCGTTCGAGCAGGCCAAGGCGATCGCCGACGAGATCGGCTATCCGGTGCTGGTCCGCCCGTCGTACGTGCTCGGCGGGCGCGGCATGGAGATCGTCTACGACGACGCGACGCTGCGCGACTACATCGGCCGGGCCACCGACATCTCGCCGGAGCACCCGGTGCTGGTCGACCGGTTC
The DNA here is from genome assembly GCF_027497315.1 of Solwaraspora sp. WMMA2059. GTDB lineage: Bacteria > Actinomycetota > Actinomycetes > Mycobacteriales > Micromonosporaceae > Micromonospora_E. Next base: position 2,190,654 of record NZ_CP114908.1, read on the forward strand.
CTCGACGACGCCATCGAGATCGACGTGGACGCGCTGTGCGACGCCACCGGCGAGGTCTACCTCGGCGGGGTGATGGAGCACATCGAGGAGGCCGGCATCCACTCCGGCGACTCGTCCTGCGCGCTGCCGCCGATCACCCTGGCCGCCCCGCACCTGGCCACCATCCGGCACTACACCGAGCAGATCGCCCGCGGCGTCGGGGTCCGCGGGCTGCTCAACGTGCAGTACGCGCTCAAGGACGACGTGCTGTACGTGCTGGAAGCCAACCCGCGGGCCTCGCGGACCGTTCCGTTCGTCTCCAAGGCCACTGCGGTGCCGCTGGCCAAGGCGGCGGCCCGGATCATGCTCGGGGCCACCGTCGCGCAGCTGCGCGACGAAGGGATGCTGCCGGCCACCGGTGACGGCGGCACGTTGCCGCCGGACGCGCCGATCGCGGTCAAGGAGGCGGTACTGCCGTTCAAGCGGTTCCGCACCCGCGCCGGGCACGGCGTCGACTCGCTGCTCGGCCCGGAGATGAAGTCGACCGGCGAGGTAATGGGGATCGACCCGGCGTACGGCAACGCCTTCGCCAAGTCGCAGGCTGCCGCGTACGGCTCCCTGCCGACCAGCGGAAAGGTCTTCGTCTCGGTCGCCAACCGGGACAAACGCGCGATGATCTTCCCGGTGAAGCGGCTGGCCGATCTCGGGTTCGACATCGTCGCCACCGCCGGCACCGCCGAGGTGCTGCGCCGCCACGGCATCGCCTGCGAGTTGACCCGCAAACACTGGGAGGAACCGGGTGACGGCCAACCTGACGCGGTGACGCTGATCGCCTCCGGCGAGATCGCCCTGGTGATCAACACGCCGCAGGGCTCCGGGGCCAGCGCCCGCTCCGACGGGTACGAGATCCGCAGCGCGGCGGTCACCGCGGACACCCCGTGTGTGACCACCGTGCCCGGGGTCGCCGCCGCCGTGATGGGCATCGAGGCGCTGATCAACGGGGACATGGCGGTCCGGCCGCTGCAGCAGCTGCACGCGGCGCTGCGCCCGGAGACAGCCGGCCGACAGGCGGCCCGGTGACCCGATCCGGCGGGTACGGGCTGGCCCGGTCGGCGTTGTTCCGGCTCGGCGGCGGTGACGCCGAGACCGCCCATGAGTGGACGCTGCGCCGGCTGGCCGCCCTGTCCCGCAGCCGGGTGGCGCTGGCCGCGTTGCGCACCCGGTACGCGGTGGCCGCGCCGCGTACCGTCTTCGGGGTCGACTTCCCCAACCCGGTCGGCCTGGCCGCCGGGATGGACAAGGACGGCTTGGCGCTGCCCGCCTGGCCGGCGTTGGGTTTCGGCTTCGTCGAGGTCGGTACGGTCACCGCGCGTCCCCAGCCGGGCAACCCCCGACCCCGGCTGTTTCGGTTGCCGACCAGCGAGGCGGTGATCAACCGGATGGGGTTCAACAACGCTGGCGCCGAGGCGCTCGCCGACCGGCTCGCAGTGCTCGGCCGGCTGGACGAGCGGGCCGGGTTCGGCCGCTCGCATCCGGCGCACGCCGACCGCCCGGTGCCGTTGGGCATCTCGCTCGGCAAGTCAAAGGTGGTGCCGATCGAGGAGGCGGTTGACGACTACCTGTCGGCGTACAAGGCTCTCAGCGGCTACGGCCAGTACTTCGTGATCAATGTCTCCTCGCCGAACACCCCGGGGCTACGGCAGCTGCAGGACCGCGGACATCTCGACACCCTGCTGGCGACCCTGGTGGGGGAGCGGCCGATCCTGATCAAGATCGCGCCGGACCTGTGCGAGCCGGCCATCGCCGAGTTGCTGGAGGTGTGCCTGGCCCGGGGCGCGGCCGGGGTGATCGCCACCAACACCACCCTGTCCCGCTCCGGCCTGGCCGGCGCCGACGCGGATCAGGCCGATCAGGCCGGCGGGCTGTCCGGCCGGCCGCTGACCGGCCGGGCCCGGGAGGTGGTCTCCTTCGTCCACCGGGAGACCGGTGGCGCGCTGCCGGTCATCGGGGTCGGCGGCATCCTCGACCCGGACGACGCGGCCCGGATGTTCGACGCCGGCGCCAGCCTGGTGCAGCTCTACACCGGCTTCATCTACCGTGGTCCGGGGCTGGTCCGGGCGATCGCCCGGCAGGCCCGGGGCCGATGAGCGCACCGCGTCCGGCGGGCCCGGGGCCGGTGAGCGCACAGCTGCCGGTGCCCGGCGACGGCCACCGCGCCGAGCGGTTACGGGAGCTGGACCGCCGGCACGTCTGGCATCCGTACGCCGCGCTGCCCCCGGCCATGGCGCCCCTGCTGGTCGACAGCGCCGCCGGAGTCCGGCTGCGGCTGGCCGACGGGCGGGAACTGGTCGACGGAATGTCGTCATGGTGGGCCGCCGTGCACGGCTACCAGCACCCGGTGCTGGACGCGGCCGTCACCGACCAGCTGGGTCGGATGGCGCACGTGATGTTCGGCGGGCTCACCCACGAGCCGGCGGTCCGCCTCGCACAGACCCTGGTGGAGATCACCCCGTCCGGCCTGGAGCACGTGTTCCTCTGCGACTCGGGCTCGGTGAGCGTCGAGGTCGCCATCAAAATGGGCCTGCAGTACCAGCTGGGTCGGGGTCGGCCCGGCCGGCGCAAGTTGGCCACCTGGCGCGGCGGCTACCACGGGGACACCTTCCACCCGATGAGCGTCTGCGACCCCGAGGGCGGGATGCACCATCTGTGGCGCGGAGTGCTGCCGGCGCAGGTGTTCGTGTCCGCCCCGCCGGGCGACTTCGCGGGGGCGCCGGACGAGCGGTACCTGGCCGAGCTGGTCGACGCGGTGGCCCGGTACGCGGACGAGATCGCCGCGGTGATCGTCGAGCCGGTGGTGCAGGGCACCGGCGGCATGCGGTTCCACCATCCGGCGTACCTGCGCGCCCTGCGCGAGGCGACCGCCGCGCACGACGTACTGCTGATCTTCGACGAGATCGCCACCGGGTTCGGCCGGACCGGCGCGTTCTTCGCAGCCGAGCACGCCGGGGTGACACCGGACGTGCTCTGCCTGGGCAAGGCGTTGACCGGTGGCTACCTCACACTGGCGGCCGCGCTGTGCACCCCGGAGGTGGCCGCCGGGATCTCCGCCAGCGGGGTCCTCGCCCACGGGCCGACCTTCATGGGCAATCCGTTGGCCTGCGCGGTCGCCAACGCCTCGATCGGACTGCTGCGCGCCGCCGCGCCGACGGCGGGGGCCGAGCCGGTTGCGGCCACCGGTCCGGCGCCGGCTGGGGTCGTCCCGGCCTGGCAGGTCGCCGTACGGCGGATCGAGGCCGGGCTGCGCGACGGCTTGGCCCCGGTCGCGACGCTGCCCGGCGTGCGCGACGTCCGGGTGCTCGGCGCGATCGGGGTGGTCCAGCTGGACCGGCCGGTCGACCTGGCAGCGGCGACTGCGGCGGCGGTGGACGCCGGGGTGTGGCTGCGGCCGTTCCGGGACCTGATCTACACCATGCCGCCCTATCCGGCGGACGACGATGACATCGCGCGGATCGCCCGCGCGATGGCGGCTGCGGCCGTCGCGGTACCGCGCTGAGGTCCGCCCGGCGGTACCGCCGAGGAAGGGAGAGCCGATGGAGACCTTTGGTCAGCGACTGCACCGGGCCGTCAGCGTCCGGGGCCCGCTGTGCGTGGGTGTCGACCCGCATCCGGAGCTGTTGACCCGGTGGGGGCTGCCGGACGACGTCGATGGGCTGGCCCGGTTCGCCGCGACGGCGGTCGACGCGCTTGGCGACGTGGCTGCGGTGGTGAAGCCTCAATCGGCCTTCTTCGAACGATTCGGGGCTGCGGGCATCGGCGTCCTAGAGTCAACTATCCGACAGTTTCGCGAGGCTGGGGCCCTCGTCCTGCTTGACGTGAAGCGCGGCGACATCGGTTCGACGGTCGCCGCGTACGCCGCCGCCTACCTCGATCCGGCGAGCCCGTTGGCGGTCGACGCGGTCACGGCCAACCCGTATCTGGGCGTCGGGGCGCTCGCTCCGATGTTCGATCTCGCCGGCCGGCACGGCGGCGGCGTCTTCGTGGTCGCGCTGACCTCGAATCCCGAGGGGCGGGCCGTGCAGCACGCCCGGCTGTCCGATGGACGCACCGTCGCTCAGACGGTGATCGATGAGATTTCGCAGCTCAACGTGGGTGCGGAGCCGATTGGCAGTTTCGGTCTGGTGGTCGGTGCGACCGTTGGTGACACCGGCCATGAACTGTCGCATGTCAATGGCCCAATGCTTGCCCCCGGGCTGGGTGCGCAAGGTGGACGGCCCGAGGACCTGCGGACAGTGTTCGGGCAAGCGCTTTCCGCAGTCCTTCCGTCGTACTCCCGTGAGGTGCTGAAATCCGGTCCGGACCCGTCGGCGTTGCGGGCCGCAGCCGAACAGACGCTTGTTAAGTGTCGGGAGGCTCTCGGGGTTCTGGTCTGAGTGAGTGACCGATCACCCCCGCGTGATCGTGGTGCGGCCACGTTGCCGAAAACGTCGCTGACCGCTAGTTTTCCCCGCGCTGGGAACCACATGCCCCTTTGGTTCCCGGCCACACCACGTTTCACAGAGCGGCGGTGCGATCCGCCCGTCGCGATAGGGACCTGAGGAGAACTGGTGCCGCTCCCGTCACTGACCCCCGAACAGCGCGCAGCCGCGCTGGAGAAGGCTGCGGAGATCCGTAAGGCCCGTGCTGAGTTGAAGGAGCAACTCAAGCAGGGCAAGACCACCCTCGCCGCCGTGCTCGACCGGGCGGAGTCCGACGACGTTGTCGGCAAGCTGAAGGTTTCCGCCGTGCTGCAGGCGATGCCGGGCATCGGCAAGATCCGGGCGACCCAGATCATGGAGAAGCTCAAGATCGCCGACAGCCGTCGCCTCCGTGGCCTCGGCGACCAGCAGCGCAAGGCCCTGCTCGGGGAGTTCGCCGCGAACTGATTCGCGGCAGGGTGTAGAAACAAGCAGTGACCATGTATGACGACGCGCGCCCGGCAGCTCGGCTCACGGTCCTCTCCGGCCCTTCCGGGGTCGGCAAGGACAGCGTGATCGAGCTGATCCGGGCGCGCTCGCCCTGGATCTGGCTGTCCGTCTCGGTGACCACCCGCCCGATGCGGGACTACGAGGTCGACGGCGTCCACTACTACTTCGTCGACCGGCCCGAGTTCGAGCGGATGGCTGCCACCGGGCAGCTGCTGGAGTGGGCCGAGTTCGCCGGCAACCTCTACGGCACTCCGCGCTCGGCGGTCGAGCAACGACTACGCGCCGGCGAGCCGGTGCTGCTGAAGATCGACCTGCAGGGTGCCCGGCAGGTGCGGGCGGCGATGCCCGAGGCCCAGCTGGTCTTCCTCGCGCCACCCAGCGTCGAGGAGCTGAAACGGCGCCTCGTCGGTCGGGGGACCGACGACGAGGAGACGATCCGTCGCCGGCTGGAGCACGCCGACGAGGAGCTGGCCGCCGAGCAGGAGTTCGACGTCACGGTGGTCAACGACGATGTGACGCGAGCCGCAATCGAGCTGGTAGGATTGCTCGGTTCGTCATTATTGACCGACGCCCAGTCGCACCGCCCGGTCTGACAGCCCGGTCTGACAGCCCGGTCTGACAGCCCGGTCTGGTCTGGCAGCACCGGTTCACGACGTTGGTTAGACGATGACACCCAGCGACAGAGCCCGACGACACAAAGGTTGCATCCCGTGGGATCCATTGCCAGCCCGGAAGGCATCACCAACCCGCCCATCGACGAGCTGCTGGAGAAGACCTCGTCGAAGTACGCCCTGGTGATCTTCGCCGCCAAGCGTGCCCGCCAGGTCAACGCGTACTACAGCCAGCTCGGTGAGGGCCTGCTGGAGTACGTCGGACCGCTGGTGGAGACCACGCCGCAGGAGAAGCCGCTCTCCATCGCCATGCGAGAGATCAACTCCAACCTGCTCACCGCCGAGCCCACCGACCAGCCCTGAGCGCCGGTACGCCGGCCCGCGTCCCGCCCCGGGTCGTTCTCGGCGTCGGTGGCGGGATCGCTGCGTACAAGGCGTGCGAGCTGCTCCGGCTGCTGACCGAGTCGGGCCACCAGGTCAAGGTGGTGCCGACTGCGGCGGCGTTGCGTTTCGTCGGTGCGCCGACCTGGTCGGCGCTGTCCGGGCAGCCGGTCGCCGATGATGTCTTCAGCGACGTCCATGACGTGCCGCACGTGCGGCTCGGCCAGCAGGCCGACCTGGTGCTGGTTGCCCCGGCCACAGCGGACCTGATCGCCCGGGCCGCGCACGGGCTCGCCGACGACCTGCTCACCAACACCCTGCTGACCGCCCGGTGTCCGGTGCTGTTCGCCCCGGCGATGCACACCGAGATGTGGGAGCATCCGGCCACCGCCGACAACGTGGCGCTGCTGCGCCGCCGCGGGGTGCTGGTCATTGACCCGGCGACCGGCCGGCTGACCGGGTCCGACACCGGCAAGGGCCGGCTGCCCGACCCCGGGGAGATCTTCGCCGTCGCCCGCCGGGTCCTGGCCCGCCCGCCCGGTGCTGTCGCCGACCTCACCGGCCGTCGGGTGGTGGTCACCGCCGGCGGCACCCGTGAACCGCTCGACCCGGTGCGGTTCCTCGGCAACCGGTCGTCCGGCAAGCAGGGGTACGCCTTCGCCCGTACCGCCGTCGCCCGTGGCGCGCAGGTGACGGTGATCGCCGCGAACGTGTCGCTGCCGGATCCGGCCGGTGTCCGGCTGATTCGGGTGGGCAGCACCGAGGAGCTGCGGGTCGCCACGCTCGCCGCAGCAGCCGAAGCCGACGTGGTCGTGATGGCCGCGGCGCCGGCCGACTTCCGGCCGGCGAGCTACGCACCCACGAAGATCAAGAAAGACGACGGCGGGCGACCGCCAGTGATCGAACTGGTCACCAACCCGGACATTGCCGCCGAACTCGGCGCGGCAAAGCGACCCGGACAGCTCCTCGTCGCGTTCGCCGCGGAAACCGGGGACCTGCTGACCAACGCCCGGGCGAAGCTGGCGCGCAAGAACGCGGACCTGATCGTCGCCAACCAGGTGGGTGTCGACCGGGTGTTCGGCGCGGATGTCAACTCGGCCACAGTGCTCGACGCCGACGGTCCGGTCGCGGTGCTCGACGAACGGGGCAAGGAGCAGCTCGCCGACGACATATGGGATCTGGTAGTGGCCCGACTGTCGCAGTGAGCTGCGCTACGTCGGTCGGCGAACCGCCGGATTCCTTGGTCGGCACGGCACCAGACCCCAACGTGGATGACTAGACTGCCGGGAACCATTGCTTTCGGATTCAAGGAGTACCGTGGCACGCCGTCTCTTCACCTCCGAGTCTGTCACGGAGGGCCACCCGGACAAGATCGCCGACCAGATCAGCGACGGGATCCTCGACGCGCTGCTGACCCAGGACCCCCGGTCCCGGGTCGCGGTCGAGACCCTGATCACCACCGGCCAGGTACACGTCGCGGGGGAGGTCACCACCCAGGCGTACGCGGACATCCCGGCCATCGTTCGCGAGACGATCCTGGGGATCGGCTATGACTCCTCCAAGAAAGGGTTCGACGGCGCGTCCTGCGGCGTGAGCGTGTCGATCGGCGCACAGTCGCCGGACATCGCCCAGGGCGTCGACACCGCCATCGAGCGCCGGGTCGGCGAGTCGGCCGACGACGCGCTCGACGCCCAGGGCGCCGGCGACCAGGGCATGATGTTCGGATTCGCCTGCTCGGAGACGCCGGAGCTGATGCCGCTGCCGATCGCGTTGGCGCACCGGCTGGCGAGACGGCTGTCGGCGACCCGCAAGGACGGCACCATCCCGTACCTGCGGCCGGACGGCAAGACCCAGGTCACCGTCGAGTACGACGGGCTGCGGCCGGCGCGGCTGGACACCGTGGTCGTCTCGAGCCAGCACGCCGCCGACATCTCGCTGGAGTCACTGCTCACCCCGGACGTGCGCGAGCACGTGATCGCCCCCGAGCTGGAGGGCCTCGGTTTGGACACCGATGGCTACCGGCTGCTGGTCAACCCGACCGGGCGCTTCGAGATCGGCGGACCGATGGGCGACGCCGGCCTGACCGGCCGGAAGATCATCGTGGACACCTACGGTGGGTACGCCCGGCACGGTGGCGGCGCGTTCTCCGGCAAGGACCCGTCTAAGGTGGACCGCTCGGCGGCGTACGCGATGCGCTGGGTCGCCAAGAACGTCGTGGCCGCCGGGCTGGCGGAGCGGTGCGAGGCGCAGGTCGCGTACGCGATCGGCAAGGCCCACCCGGTGAGCCTGTTCGTGGAGACGTTCGGCACCGAGAACGTGCCGGTGGACCGGATCGAACGGGCGATCGGCGAGGTGTTCGACCTGCGGCCGGCCGCGATCATCCGCGACCTGGACCTGCTGCGGCCGATCTACCGGCCGACCGCCGCCTACGGCCACTTTGGTCGGGAAACGCCGGAGTTCGCCTGGGAGCGCACCGACCGGGCTGCGGACCTGAAGGCCGCCGCCGGAGCCTGACCTGTCGCCGCTGGACGACCATCGGGGGTGGCGGGTCGCCGGCCAGTCCGGCAGCCGGGCAGGATGGCCCGGTGAGCACCCGCGCGGCATGCGACCGACAGCCGGCCGACCGGCTGCCGGTCGCGCGCATCTGCGTCGACGTGCCGCTGCCGCACCTGGACCGACCGTTCGACTACCTGGTCCCAGCGGAGCTCGACGACGGTGTGCAGCCGGGCACCCGGGTCCGGGTCCGCTTCGCCGGCCAACTGGTGGCCGGGTGGGTGCTGGACCGGGTGGCCGCCTCCGGCCACGACGGCAAGCTCGCCTTCCTCGACAAGCTGGTTTCGCCGGAACGGGTGCTCAGCGCCGAGATCGCGGCTCTGGCCCGCACCGTCGCCGACCGGTACGCCGGGCACCTGGCCGACGTGCTGCGGCTGGCCGTGCCGCCGAGACACGCCCGCGTCGAGCAGGAGCCCAGCGAACCGGAGCCCGGTCCCGCCACCGCGCCACTGGCCGCCGCGCCACCGGCCGCTGTGCCATCCGACGCTGCGCCGACCGACGCCGCCGGATGGGCGGCGTACCCGTCCGGACCCGCGTTTCTACGTGCCGTCGCCGACGGCCGGCCGGCCCGCGCCGTCTGGGCGCCGCTGCCCGGCGAGGACTGGCCGGCCCGGTACGCCGAGGCGATCGCCGCCACCGTACGGGCCGGTCGGGGCGCGATCGCGGTGTTGCCGGACGGACGTGACGTCGACCGGCTCGACGCGGCCCTGCGCCGGGTCCTCGGTGCCGGTCGGCACGTGGTGCTCACCGCGGCGCTCGGCCCGGCCCGGCGCTACCGGGCGTTCCTCGCGGCGAGACGCGGCCTGGTCAAGGTGGTCGTCGGCACCCGGGCCGCGATGTTCGCCCCGGTCGCCGATCTGGGCCTGGTCGCCATCTGGGACGACGGCGACGACGTGCACGCCGAACCGCGTGCGCCCTACCCGCACGCCCGCGAGGTACTGCTCACCCGGGCACAGCTGGGCGGGGTCGCGGCGCTGCTCGGCGGTTTCGCCCGCTCCGGCGAGGCGCAGCAGCTGGTAGAGACCGGCTGGGCCCGGGAAATCATCGCCGCCCGGGCGACCGTCCGGCGACGTGCCCCACGGGTCACTCCGGCCGGCGACGATGCCCAGTTGGCCCGCGACGCGGGTGCTGCCACCGCCCGGCTGCCCAGCCTGGCCTTCGCCACCGCCCGTACGGCGTTGCAGGCCGAGATGCCGGTGCTGGTGCAGGTGCCCCGGCGCGGCTACCTGCCGGCGGTGTCCTGCGCGGACTGCCGGACCCCGGCCCGCTGCCCGCACTGCTCCGGCCCGCTGGCCCTGCCGGCGGCGACCGCCACCGCACAGTGCCGCTGGTGCGGCCGGCCGGCCGCCGGCTACGCCTGCCCGCACTGCCACGGGCGTCGGTTGCGGGCGTCGGTGACCGGTGCCCGGCGTACCGCCGAAGAGCTGGGCCGGGCGTTCGCCGGCACCACGGTGCGGACCTCCGGCCGCGACGAGGTGCTCACCTCGGTGCCGGCCGAGCCGGCGGTGGTGGTCGCCACCCCGGGCGCCGAGCCGGTGGCCGCCGGTGGCTACGGCGCCGTACTGCTGCTGGACACCTGGGCGTTGCTGACCCGGGCCGACCTGCGGGCGGCGGAGGAGGCACTACGCCGCTGGCTGTCCGCCGCCGCGCTGGCCCGCCCGGCGGCCGACGGCGGCCAGGTGGTGGTGGTCGCCGACGGCGGGCTCGCCCCGGTGCAGGCACTGCTGCGCTGGGATCCCGGCTGGTTCGCCGCCCGCGAGTTGGCCGACCGGCGGGAGCTGGGTTTCCCGCCGGCGGCCCGGATGGCCAGCGTGACCGGCCCCGCCGAGGCGGTGGCCGAACTGCTGGCCGCGTTGCGGATGCCGGACAGCGCCGAACTGCTCGGTCCGGTGCCGGCGGCCGACGGCCAGGAACGGATGCTGATCCGGGTCCGCCGGTCGCAGGCGGCCGAACTGGCCCGGCAGCTGCGGGTGGCGGCCGGCACCCGCACCGCCCGCCGTGCCGGCCAGCCGGTACGCATCCAGATCGACCCGCTCGACCTGCTCTAGCTGGCTTTAGCCAGACGAGGGACGTGCACGGGAGTTCGTCTGGGTATGGGCTTGGCATCGGCGTAGGCTGCGCCGGGTGCCGAGGACGAGGCGATCATGGGGTTCGGACAGGGCGGCGGCGGATGCCTCCTACGCGGCGGCGTTCGACCGGTTGTTCGTTCAGGGTCGTGAAGCGGTCCTGTCTGGGACCCACTACCGGGACACGCCGCCGGTTGAGGGTGGCCGGTGGGGGACGTCGGTGGTGTTCGTTCCCGATACGGACAGCGTGTCGAGGCTGGCTGCGGTGACCGCCGAGGTGATGAGGTTGGCCGGTCCGGGTCACTGGCCGACCGGCGCCCCGGAGGCGGTGCATTTCACGGTCCGAGCCATTGAGACTCATCGCCGCGATGTTCCTGTGGGCGATCCGCTGGCGGGTCGGTGTGCGGCTGCACTGGGCCGGGCGGCTGCGGAGTGTCGGCCAGTCCGGTTCAGGCTGCGCGGGGTGACGCTCACGCCGTCCGGGGTGATGATGTGTGCGTTTCCCCTTGACGATGCTGCTGACGGGTTCGCTGATCGGCTCGGTGAGGAGTTGGGGTCCGACGGCTGGTTCGAGGACAGCTATCACCGTGACATCTGGTACGCCACGCTGGTGCACTTCACCGGTGAGGTCCGCGACCGGCAGGGGCTGGTGGACTGGGTCGACAGGCGGCGGGATCTGCATCTGGGCGAGGCCGCCGTCGACAGGGCGGAACTGCTGCGGTTTCGGCACAACGGCCGGCAGCCGGTACGGGTTGGGCTTGGACACGCGCGACTCGACGGGGTGTCTGTCGCGGCTTTCGTTTCAGACTGCCGGTAGCCGGTGGGGCGGCAGGTGCCGCCCCACCGGGGTTGGCGGCTATGTCCGATAGCCGAGGCTGAGGACGGTCCAATCGGCGGCCATCCAGCGGGGTACGGTGATGACTCCCCGGGTGTCGAGCAGGATCGGGGTGCGGATCGGTCGGCGATAGTCTGTGGGTCGAGCGCGCCGAACTCGGGCCAGCCGGTGGCCACAATGACCATGTGGGCGTCCTGAGCGGCGTCAGCGGCGGTCTGGGCATAGGCCAGGTCCGGAGCTGCTTGCCGGGCCTGGGGCATGGCCTGGGGGTCGTAGACGGTGACGGTCGCGCCTTGGTGGTGCAGGCGGGTGGCGACGTCGAGGGCGGGTGAGTCGCGTACGTCGTCGATGCCCGCTTTGAACGCGGCGCCCCAGACGGCGATGCGACGTCCTGTGAGTGTTCCTCCGACGGCTGAGCGGGCCAGGTTGATGGCACGGTGGCGCATGTGTTGGTTGATCGTGTCGACGCTGCGGAGCAGATTCACGGCCGGAGTGATGTCGGCGGCGGTGGCCTGTTGGGTGAAGGCGTGGAGGTCCTTGGGTAGGCAGCCGCCACCGAAGCCGAGTCCGGGTGTTAGGTATTGATGTCCGATGCGGGCATCGTGGCCGATTGCGTCGGCGAGGTCGCTGATGTTGGCACCTACAGCGGCGCTCATCTCGGCTACGGCGTTGATGAACGAGATGCGGGTGGCCAGATAGGCGTTCGCGGTGGCCTTGACCATCTCGGCGGCGCGCTGTCGGCACCGACGACGATGCGGTCCGGGGTGAGGGTGTCGGCCACTGCGGTGCCCTCGCGCAGGAACTCCGGATTCCAGGCGACTTCGATCTGCCCGGCGGCGGGGGCGAGGCTGCGGGCCAGGGTTTCGAGCTTTGCGGCGGTGCCGGGTGTGACGGTGGATTTGCCGACGATCAGGCGGCTGGTGTAGATGCGGTGCGAGTTCGTGGACTGCGCCGGTGAGCTGGGACAGGTCGTAGGTGCCGTCCGGGCCGGAGGGGGTGCCCACGGCGAGGAAGTGGACCTCGCCGTGGGTCGCGGCCTGTTTGAAGTCGGTGGTGAAGCGTAGCCACGGCCCTGACTTCGACCCAACCAACATCATCGATGTGAACGTTGACAGCGACGAAGTAGTACGGCCGGATCACCACGTCGTCAATACCGTCTTCCCGACTTCACGGTCACGGCCGCCCGAGTGACCACCGCGTCCGTCACCACGTCCGGCGTACGCCCGTAGACTGGAGGCACCGTTTGCCCACGACAAGGAGCCTGACCGCGTGACCGTCCAGCCCATCCGACTCTTCGGCGATCCGGTGCTGCGCACTGCGGCCGAGCCCGTGGTCGACTTCGACGCCGAGCTGCGCGGGCTCGTCGCCGATCTGACCGACAGCATGACCGATCAGAACGGCGCCGGCCTCGCCGCGCCGCAGCTCGGTGTCGGGCTGCGGGTATTCACGTTCCACGTCGACGACCTGCTGGGCCACCTGGTCAACCCGGTGCTGGACTTCCCCGACGAGGAGGAACAGGACGGCCCCGAAGGCTGCCTGTCCATCCCGGGGCTCTACTTCGACACCAAACGTCGACAGAACGTCGTCGCGAAGGGCTTCAACGAGTACGGAGATCCGATGCAGATCGTCGGCAGCGGTCTGCTGGCCCGCTGCGTCCAGCACGAGACGGACCACCTCGACGGGGTGCTGTTCCTGGACCGGCTCGACGCCGCCACCCGCAAGGAGGCGATGAAGGCCATCCGCGAAGCCGACTGGTACGACGCCGCCGCACCGCCGACGGTGAAGGTCAGTCCGCACCGCTCACCCGGTGGCCTGTTCCGGCCCGGTGCGGCGACCAGCCCGTTCGGTCTGGGCGGGTGACGGCGATGCGACTCGTCTTCGCCGGTACCCCGGCGGTCGCCATTCCCGCGCTGGACGCGATCGCCGCCAGCGGCCACGAACTCGTCGCGGTGGTCACCCGGCCGGACGCCCCCGCCGGGCGGGGGCGCCGGCTGGTCCGCTCCGCAGCCGGTGCCTGGGCTGACGAGCGGGGGATCGAGGTGCTGACCCCACAGCGCCCGCGGGAGCCGGAGTTCCTCAGCCGGCTGACCGAGCTGGCCCCGGACTGCGTACCGGTCGTCGCCTACGGTGCCCTGGTCCCGCCGACCGCGCTGGCCATCCCCACCCACGGCTGGATCAACCTGCACTTCTCCCTGCTGCCGGCCTGGCGCGGGGCGGCTCCGGTGCAGCACGCGGTGCTGCACGGCGACGAGGTGACCGGCGCGAGCGTGTTCCAGCTGGAGGAAGGGCTGGACACCGGCCCGGTGTTCGGCACGGTGACCGATCAGGTCGGCCAGACGGACACCGCCGGTGACCTGCTGCAGCGGCTGGCGTCCAGCGGCGCGCAGCTGCTGGTCGCGGTGCTCGACGGGATCGCCGCCGGCACCGCCCGTGCGGTGCCGCAGCCCGGTGACGGGGTGTCCCTGGCCCCGAAGCTGACCGTAGACGACGTCCGGGTGCGGTGGACCGATCCGGCGTTCGCGGTGGACCGGCGGGTGCGGGCCGGCACTCCGGCGCCGGGCGCTTGGACCACGTTCCGCGACGAACGGGTCAAACTCGGGCCGGTCCGGCCGGTGCCGGACGGCCCGGAGCTGAAGCCTGGGGAAGCGCTGGCCGAACGTAACCGCCTGCTGGTCGGTACGGCCACCGTGCCGGTCGCGCTCGGCGAGGTCCGGGCCGCCGGTAAGAAGGCCATGTCGGCGGCGGACTGGGCGCGCGGCGCCCGCATCACCACCGGCGAGTTCTTCGGGTGAGCGCGAGGAGTGAGCGAGCGCAGCGAGTGAGCCCCGCAGTCGTGAACGGAGGGCGGTCATGGTGAGCGCGAGGAGTGAGCGAGCGCAGCGAGTGAGCCCCGCAGTCGCGAACGGCAGGGGCGACCGCGACCAGCGTGGCCGTCGGCGGCGGGCGGATCCGGCGCGGGACGCGGCGTACGAGGCGGTCGCGGCGGTGTACCGCGACGACGCCTACGCCAATCTGGTGTTGCCGACGATCCTGCGGGACCGGGAGTTGCGGGGCCGCGACGCCGCCTTCGCTACCGAGTTGACCTACGGCACGCTGCGGATGGTCGGCACCCTCGATCTGATCATTGCCCGGGCGGCCGGCCGGGAGGTGGACCGGATCGATCCACCGGCCCGTGACGCGCTGCGGCTGGGCTCGTATCAGCTGCTGCGTACCCGGGTTCCGGCGCACGCCGCAGTGTCGGCCACGGTGGATCTGGTGCATGACGTGGCGCCGGGGGCGGTCGGGTTCGCCAACGCCGTACTCCGGGAGATCGCCACCCGGGACCTGGACGACTGGCTCGCGGAGCTGGCACCGGACGAGCAGGCCGACCCGGTAGGTCACCTGGCGGTGACCTACCACCATCCGCCGTGGATCGTCCGGGCGTTCGCGGAGGCGCTCGGTGAGGAGCCAGGCGACGGCCTGGCGGAGACGACCCGGCTGCTGATCGAGGACAACGAGCCGCCACCGGTGCACCTGTGCGCCCGACCGGGCCGGGTCGACGCGGTCGAGCTGGCGGACGCCACCGGCGGGGCACCGGGCGCGTTCTCGCCGTACACCGTCTATCTGCCGGGCGGCGCGCCGGGCGAGGTGTCGGCGGTCCGCCAGGGCCGGGCGCACGTGCAGGACGAAGGCTCGCAGCTGGTGGCGGCGGCGTTGGCCGCAGCCGAGGTGTCCGGTTCGGACCGGCGGTGGCTGGACCTGTGCGCCGGTCCGGGTGGCAAGGCGGCGCTGCTCGGCGCGTTGGCGGCCGGTCGCGGCGCCGAGGTGACCGCGGTGGAGGTCGCCGAGCACCGGGCCCGGCTGGTGGAGCAGGCGGTACGCGGGCTGCCGGTCACGGTGCACGTCGCCGACGGTCGTCAGGTGGGTGCCGGGACGGAGCTGCCCGAGGCGGCGTTCGACCGGGTGCTGGTGGACGCGCCGTGCACCGGGCTCGGCTCGCTGCGCCGCCGTCCCGAGTCGCGCTGGCGGCGCCAGCCGTCGGACCTGCCACCGTTGACCCGGTTGCAGCGGGAGTTGCTCGCCGCCGGGCTGCGGGCGGTCCGGCCGGGCGGCGTGGTGGCCTACGTGACGTGCTCGCCACACCGGGTGGAGACGCATGTGTCGGTGACCGAGGCGGCCCGTAGGTCCGGCGTACCGGTGGATTTCGTTGACGCCCGGCCGTTGCTGCCGGCGGGTATGCCGGGGCTCGGCGCCGGGCCGTCGGTGCAGCTGTGGCCGCACCGACACGGCACCGACGCGATGTTCGTGGCGTTGCTGCGCCGGGTCGGTCAGCCCTGACGGACCGGCAGGGCGGCGGTGCCGCCGTCGCGTACCGAGCGGGTCAGCGGTGGTTGGTCGCGCCAGAGCAGGCAGCGTACGGCGAGGTTGCCGTCGTCCCACTCGTCCTTGAACGGGTAGTCGTAGATGGTGCCGAAGCGGTGTCGCAGGTCGTCGTCGACGGGTAGGCCGACGTAGTCGGCGACGACCCGGCGGCACCGTTCGTGTACCTGGTCGGCGTTCGCGGCGAAGTCGTCGTAGGGCAGGTCGGCTTCCAGGTACAGCCCGGCGAATTCGCTCTGGTGTGGTTCGGTGCAGGCCACCGGTGCGAGAACTCCGACGTCGCCGGCGGCGTTGGCGCTCGGGTTGAAGCAGCCCCAGCGCAGCGGGCTCGGCTGGTCGAGGGCGCCGGTGAGGCTGCCGGTGCGGGGGACAAAGGTGCGGTCCTGCATGCTGACCACCTCGCCGACGTCGCACCGGTACCAGCGGGCGCCGCCGTCCCAGGCCGTCGTGGACGGGACGACGACTTCGAGCCGGAGCCGGCCGGCCTGCCAGTCGTCGCCGAGGAACTTGCGGACCCGCTGGTCGCAGTCGGCGCGGGCGGCCCGCCGGCTGGACGAGCCGGGGGCGGGGGAGTGGTCCGGTACGCCGTACACCCCGGTGAAGATCCCGACGAAGACCGTCTCTACCTCGTGGGACTGTCCGCAGTCGACGGGTCGGTACTCGGCGCCCTGGCCGACGGTACCGGCGGCGACCGGATGGCACTCGCCGGCCCGTGGGACGAACACTTTCGGTGTGCCGATCCCCACCCAGTCGTTGGTCAGGTCGCCATCTCCGATGTTGGACCGGACAGCGGGCGCGCATCCCGCCGCTGTCGTCAGAACCGCGACCGTCAGAACCAGCCGTACCCACCACCGCATGTCGTACGCCCTCCCCGTGGTTGGAAGATCGTAGACAGCCAAGTGTACTTCACGTAGTCAAATGACTCTCCACAGTAACCGTGACCTGCCGATTCGACGGACAGCGGCCCGATGCTCCGCAAGGGAGCATCGGGCCGCAGCCGGACAACTGGTGGCGGATCAGGCGGGTTGGATGAACGTGATGCTCTGCGGACCGTTCATGCGAATTGGTTCGCCAGTGGCACTGCTGAAGTCGGTGCCACCGTGCCAGCGGTGCTCACTACTGCAGACACAGCGGATCTTCACCTGCTGTCGCGGCAGTACCATGAGCGACGCGCCGGTCGCCTCGTCGGCCAGCTCGACGATCCCCACCGGGTCTTTCGTGCTGACGTTGAGCAGAACCAGCTGGCCCGGACCCTGCGGCGGGTCGGCGATCTCGATGCTCACCGAGGTCCCGGCCTCCAACTGGTACGCGTACGGCGGGGCGTTGACGTCCGCCGCCACCAGGTCGGCGCGCAGCCGGTTGCCGACGTGCCCGCTCCACTGGTACGGGTAGCCGTCCGCTTTGAACAGCAGCGGCCACTCGTACGGCCCCAGCCAGTCGACGACGAACGAGCCCTTGTCGTCGACCGGTGCGTAGCGCGGATCCCGCGAACCGTCGGCGACCGGCGCGACGAGCCCGACCGTACCGTTCGTCAGGGTCTCGTCGTCGGCACCCTGCACGGTGCCGACGATCACTGAGCGCGCGTCCAGTCGGATCGTCGGCCCGGACCGCACCTCGTCGGCGGAGAAGGTGAACCACCGCGCATTCTTCTGGGTGCCGGTGCCGCCGTCCTGGCTGACCCACTGGGCACCGTACCGGCTACCCGAGTCGGGCAACGCGAACAGATTGTAGGAACCCGGCCCGGGAACCGAGACATTCACCCGGCCCCGGGAGTCGCTCCGGGTCGGGCAGACGTCGGTAAAGCTGAACGTGAATACCGGAACGGCGAATACGCAGATGTCGGCCACCGGCTCGCCGGTGATCGCGTCCACTACGTCGGTGCGGATACCCGGCCCGTCGAAAGCCGTCGTCGCGTACGCCTGCGGTGCGATCGTGGCACCGCCCAGGAGGGCCGCAGCGACCACCGAACCGAGCACGATCCTCCGTTTCCGGTTGCCGACCGAGCGTGGTTCGACGGCGCGGTGGGCCCCGCCTTTGCCGCCTGTGGAAAATCGAATGATTCTCAACGAGGTTGCCCCTTTCGCATTTGCACTGCACTGCTAGGTGCCAGATGAGTTTGTAGCACGGATCATCGTCAATTCCCGGTTGCGGATGCCGGTGCGGCGAGCGTTTCGCTGTCGATCGGCGCCCGCGATGCTTGGAAACGCGCAACCGGGTTCGGTTCCGGGTGATCCCGCTCAGGCGGACTCGCGCCATACGACGGGGGTCGGCAGCAGCGCCCCGCCGGCTGCGATGTGGTCGCCGTTGATCTGGCGCAGCACCAGGTCGGCGGCGCGGGCCCCGATCTCCTTCGCTGGCTGGTGCACGGTGGACAGCGGTGGGTTGGTGCGGAGCGCCCAGGCGCTGTCGTCGAATCCGACCACGCCGACATCGGCCGGTACGGTCCGGCCGGCCTCGCGCAGGGTCTGGATCGCTCCGGCGGCGACCACGTCCGAGGCTGCGAAGACGCCGTCGAGGTCGGGTGTCCGCTCCAGCAGGGTCTGCATGCCGCTGACGCCGCACGAGTAGTCGTAGAGGGGGACTTCGGCGACCAGCCGGGGGTCGAACCGGTCGCCGAGTGCCTGGCGGAAGCCGGTGAGCCGGTCGGCACCGGAGTCGCGGTTCAGCGCGGCGGCGATCATGCCGATCCGCCGCCGGCCGGTGGCGACCAGCCGGGTGGTGATCTCCCGTGCCGAGCCGACGTTGTCGACCCCGACGTACGGGATCTCCTGCGCCAGGTCGGGCGGGTGCCCGACGAAGGCGGCCGGCAACTTCAGGTCGGTGACGACCCGGGTGATCGGGTCGTGTACGCGGGCCGAGACGATCACCGCGCCGTCGACGAAGCCGCCACTGAGGTAGCGGGCGATCCGTTCAGTGTCCCGGTCGGAGTCGACCACCAGGTTGACCATCTGGTACTCGCCGGCGGAGAGCACCGCGTTGGCGCCCAGCATGATCGCCCCGATGTTCGGGTCCTCCAGAAACAGCGAGTGCGGTTCGAGCACGATGAAGCCGACCGCCTGGGAACGTTGGGTGACCAGGTTGCGGGCGGCGGTGTTCGGTACGTAGCCGACCTCGGCGATGGCGGCGAGGATCGCGGCGCGGGCAACGGGGGAGACGTAGCCACCGTTGAGGACCCGGCTGACGGTGCCCCGGGACACGCCGGCGGCGGCGGCGACGTCGTGCACGGTGGCCCGCTTCGTCATCGGTCTCGGCCGGTTCACGCCGATCACTGTAGCGGCCGGCCCTTGACCTGCGGCGGAACGCGGCTCTAACGTCTGCACGTTCACACATTCGTTTGCCGACTGTACACACGACGAAATGTGTGCACGTGCACACACATGCCCGTATCTGCAGCGAGGACATCTCGATGACACTGCCCCGTGACCGGTCGGCCGCATCACTGCTGCCGTCGATCCGCGGCATCGCGCTGGGCTGTGACTACAACCCGGAGCAGTGGCCGTCGGCGGTGTGGCGCGAGGACGTCGCGCTGATGCGACAGGCCGGCGTCGACCTGGTGGCGATCAACATCTTCGGTTGGTCGAGCATCGAGCCCCGGCCGGGCGAGTACGACTTCGCCGCCCTCGACGAGGTGATCGGCCTGCTGCACGACGCCGGCATCCGGCTCAACCTCGGCACCGGCACCGCCTCCCCGCCGCCCTGGCTGACCACCCGCCACCCCGAGGTGCTGCCGCGGGCCGCCGACGGCACCACCCGCTTCCCCGGCGGGCGACAGGCGTGGTGCCCCAGCTCGCCGGTGTACCGCGGGCACGCCCTGGCGCTGGCCGAGCAGGTCGCCCGACGCTACGGCGGGCACCCCGCCCTGGCGCTGTGGCACGTGTCCAACGAACTCGGCTGCCACAACGCGTTGTGCTACGACGAGCCCAGCGCGGTCGCGTTCCGGCACTGGCTGCGGCAGCGCTACGGCAGCCTCGACGCACTTAACGACGCCTGGGGCACGGCCTTTTGGAGTCAGCGCTACGGCGACTGGGACGAGGTGGATCCACCCCGGGCGAACCTGTCGGTGGCCAACCCGGCACAGCTACTGGACTTCCACCGGTTCAGCTCCGCGCAGTTGCTGGAGCACTACCGCGCCGAGGCGGCGGTACTGCGCCGGTACAGCGCCGCGCCGATCACCACGAATCTCATGGTAACCGCCCATATCAGGAATCTAGACTACTGGTCCTGGGCTCCTGACCTGGACATCGTAGCCAACGACCACTATCTGGACCACCGGCTCGGCGACCCGGTCGCGGAACTATCCTTCGCCGCCGACCTCACCCGTGGGCTGGCCGGGGGAGCGCCGTGGATGCTGATGGAGCAGGCGACCGGCGCGGTCAACTGGCAGCCCTGGAACCTCGCCAAGGAGCCGGGCCAGATGATCCGCAACTCGCTCACCCACGTCGCCCGGGGCGCCGACTCGATCTGCTTCTTCCAGTGGCGTGCCTCCGCCGCGGGCGCCGAGAAGTACCACTCGGCGATGCTGCCGCACGCCGGCACCGACACCACCACCTGGCGGGAGGTGCTGCGACTGTCGGAGGTGCTCGACCGGGTCGGCGAGGTCGCCGGCACCCGGGTGCACTCCGACGTGGCCCTGCTGTTCAGCTGGGAGTCCTGGTGGTCCGCCGACGGTACGGCCCGCCCGTCGACCGAGATTCGCTACCTCGACCAGGTGCACGCCGCGTACACCGGGCTGCGGGAGCTCGGCGTTACCTGCGACGTCGCCGCGCCGGACGCCGACCTCGCCGGGTACCGGCTGGTCGTCGTGCCGTGTCTGCACCTGGTGACCGACGAGCAGGCCACCGCGCTCGCCCGGTACGTCGACGCTGGCGGCCACCTGCTGGTGACCTTCTACAGCGGCATCGTCGACGAACACGACCGGATCCGCCTCGGCGGCTACCCCGGTGCCTTCCGGGATCTGCTCGGTGTGGTCGGCGAGGAGTTCGTCCCGCTGCTGCCCGGGGTCGACGTCACTTTGGACAACGGCGCCCGCGCCCGGTGGTGGACCGAGCGGCTGCGGACCACCACCGCCACGACCGTCGCCTGCTACGCCGACGGCCCGCTGCCCGGCACCCCGGCGGTCACCCGCAACGACTACGGCGCCGGCATCGCCTGGTACCTGGCGACCGCGCTGGCCCCCGACGGGCTGCGTGACGTGCTGCGTGCCGCCGTCGACGGGGCCGGGGTGGTCCCGCATGGTCCGGAGAACGACGGCTCGGTCGAGGTGGTCCGGCGCGTCGGCGGCAACCGCAGCTACCTGTTCGTCGTCAACCACGGCCGTCGGGAGATCCGCCACGCCGCCAGTGGCTACGAACTCGTCACCGGCACCCCGGTCGACGGGCGGTTGCGAGTCGGCCCCGGCGAGGTCCGGGTGGTCAGAGAGGAGTCGGCCCGGTGAGCAGATCCCGTCCGGTGCGGGCGACGGCGACCGGCCGTCGCCGGGCACCCGTGCCGCACAAGAGCGCCATCGCGATCTTCGTGGTGCCGTTCGGGACGCTCTTCGCGCTCTTCTACGCCGTCCCCATCGGCTACGCCATGGTCCAGTCGCTGTACGTCGTGGAACGCACCGGCACCTTCGGCCCGGCCCGGGAGGTCTTCGGCGGGCTCGCCCAGTACCAGCGGGTGTTCGCCGACGGCTCGTTCTGGTCGTCGATCGGCCGGGTGCTGCTGTTCGGCGTGGTCCAGGTGCCGGTGATGCTCGGCGTCGCTCTGCTGCTGGCCCTGCTGCTCGACTCCGGTCTGGTCCGCGGTCGACGCTTCTTCCGGCTCGCCTTCTTCGTGCCGTATGCGGTACCCGGCGTCGTCGCGGCGATCATGTGGGGCTTCCTGTACTCGCCCAACCTGTCGCCGTTCGCCGCGGTGACCGGTCGGGTGGACCTGCTCGGCGCGGACCTGGTGCTGTGGTCCATCGCCAACGTCGTCACCTGGGTCTACGTCGGCTACAACATGTTGATCATCTACTCGTCGCTGCTGGCGATCCCGCCGGAGATCTACGAGGCGGCCCGGCTCGACGGCGCCGGTCCGGCCCGGATCGCCTGGTCGATCAAGATCCCGATGGTGCTGCCGGCGATCGTGCTGACCACCGTCTTCTCCATCATCGGCACCCTGCAGCTGCTGGCCGAACCGCAGGTGTTCCGAACCTTCAGCTCAGCGGTGTCCAGCACCTACACCCCGAACCTGACCGTCTACTCCACCTCCTCCATCCCCAACTTCAACCTGGCCGCGGCCTTCTCGGTGGTGCTCGCCTTGGCGACCTTCGCGCTGTCGTTCACGTTCCTGAAATTCACCCAGCGCCGGGACGCGCGATGAGCGCCCTGGCCAGGACCACCGCCGGCCGCACCCCCGGCGGTACGCCGTCGCGGGAGTCGCTGCTGTCGCGGTCCGCCGCGACCCTGGTGATGCTGGTCTGCACCGCGTACTTCCTGGTGCCGATCTGGTGGCTGGTGGTCGCCTCGGCGAAACCCGAGGGGCGGTTCACCCAGGGTGCGCCCCTGTGGTTCGACGACTTCTCGCTGGTCGACAACGTCGCCGAGGTGCTGACCTACCGCGACGGGGTGTTTCCCCGCTGGATCCTCAACAGCCTCGCCTACACCGGCGGCGCCGCCCTGATCGGTACCCTGCTCGCCGCGATGTGCGGGTACGCCCTGGCCAAGTACCGGTTCCCTGGCCGGGAGACGCTGTTCAACGTGGTGCTCGGCGGGGTGCTGGTGCCGGCGACCGCGCTCGCCCTGCCACTGTTTCTGATCTTCAGCCGGTTCGAGGCGACCAACACCTTCTGGTCGGTGTTCCTGCCCAGCCTGGTCAACCCGTTCGGGGTCTACCTGGCCCGGATCTACGCCGCCGCGAGCGTGCCCGACGAGTTGCTGGAAGCGGCCCGCCTCGACGGCGCCGGCGAGGTACGGACCTTTTTCACCGTCGCCACCCGGCTGATGCTGCCCGCCCTGGTCACCATCTTCCTGTTCCACTTCGTCGCGGTCTGGAACAACTTCCTGCTGCCGCTGATCATGCTCGGCGACGAGCGGCTGTTCCCGGTCACCCTCGGCCTCTACACCTGGAACACCCAGGTCAACCAGCTGCCCGAACTGCGGGGCCTGGTGCTCGTCGGCGCGCTGCTGTCGATCGTGCCGCTGGTCGCGGCGTTCTTGCTGCTCCAACGCTTCTGGCGGACCGGCCTCGGGGCCGGCTCGGTCAAGTGAACCCCGCCTTCCGCCGTACCCGTCCACCCACCGATAACGAGAGAAGGATTTCGATGAGACTCCCCGCCTCGACGGTCGGCGTACTGCTCGCCGGCACGCTAGCGCTGACCGCCTGCTCCTCCGGCGATTCCGGTGACTCCGGTTCCGGTTCCGGCGCCGCCACCGACTGCAGCCCGGCCGAGGGCCCGGTCACCCTCGACTTCACCTCCTGGATCCCCGGCATCGAGCAGGTGGTCGAGGTCTGGAACGAGCAGAACCCCGACATCCAGGTGAACGTGCAGACCGGGCCGAACGGCAACGGCGGCACCTACCAGAACTTCTTCAACCAGCTGCGCGCCGGCAACGCACCGGACCTGGGCCAGATCGAGTACGACGCGTTGCCCAGCTTCCGGGTGCAGGACGGCCTGGTCGACCTCGGCGCCTGCGATATCGTGCTCGACGCCCAGGACCAGTTCGTCGACTGGACCTGGGGGCAGGTCAGCTTCGGCGAGGTGGGCTCGGCGTACGCCGTACCGCAGGACGCCGGACCGATGGCCCTGTTCTACCGGGCGGACCTATTCGAGGCCAACGGCATCGAGGTGCCGACCACCTGGGCCGAGTACGCGGCCGCCGCCGAGACGGTCCGCGCCGCCGGCGGCTACATCACCAACTTCTCGTCCAGCGACATCAACCAGTTCGCCGGGCTGGCCTGGCAGGCCGGCGGCCGGTGGTTCGCCAACGACGGCGACCAGTGGACGGTGGACCTGACCGACCCGCAGACCACCCAGGTCGCCGAGTACTGGCAGGACCTGATCGACCGCGACCTCGTCTCGACTGTGCCGCCGTGGACCACCGAGTGGGACAACGCCTACAACAGCGGCTCCGCCTGGACCTGGGTGTCGGCCGTGTGGGGCGCCAACTCGATCAGCTCCGGCGCGCCGGACACCGCCGGCAAGTGGGCGGTCGCGCCGATGCCGCAGTGGAACGCCGGCGACCAGGTCGCCGGCAACTGGGGTGGTTCCTCCACCGCCGTGTTCCGGGGCAGCGAGCACGTCTACGAGGCCGCTCAGTTCGCCCTCTGGCTGAACACCTCCGAGGAGGCGTTGACCCTGCTCAACGCCGAAGCGAACCTCTACCCGGCGACCACTGCCGGCACCCAGCTGCCGGCGCTGCGCGAGGGCGTGGAGTTCTACGGTGGCCAGCCGATCTACGAGGTCTTCGCCGAGGCGTCGGAGCAGGTCGCGGAGGGCTTCGTCTGGGGTCCGACGATGACCCAGACCTACGCCGACGCCTCCGACGGCTTCAAGGCGGCGGTTTCCGGTCAGGGCAGCCTGCTGGACGCGCTGACCGCCGCGCAAACCTCTACCGTGGATACCCTGAAGTCGCAGTCCATCCCGGTAGCGGAGTGACCATTTGATCGCGTACCTGCGGGCCGCGGGCGCCAGCCTCGTGCTGGACGCCCGTGGCCCGTACCCACCGGTCGTCCTGCACTGGGGCGGCGACCTCGGCGACCTCACCGAGGCCGAGTTGACCGACCTGGCCGACGCGGCGGTCCCACCGGTGCCGCCCAGTGCGGTCGACCAGCCGCTGCGACTCACCCTGCTGCCCACCCCGGGCCAGGGCTGGACCGGCCGGCCCGGCATCGCCGGACACTGGGCCGGCCGGCCCGTTGACGACCTGCGGTTGCACACCGTCGGCCGGACCGGTCCCCGTGACCTGGTAATCGAGTGCGGCTGCGCCGCCGGCGGGCTGCGGGTCAGCACCGACGTCTCGCTCAGCGAGCAGGGCGTCCTACGGCTCCGCCACCAGGTGCGCAACATCGCCGAGGTCGACCTGCACCTGGCCGCGGCGGACGTCGTACTGCCGGTGCCGGAGCGGGCCGAGGAGGTGCTCGACTTCACCGGGCTCTGGGCCAACGAGCGGCGTCCGCAGCGCAGCCGACTGCGCGACGGTACGTGGACGCGGTCCACCCGCCACGGCCGGCCCGGCCACGACGACCCGTACCTTATGGTCGCCGGCACCGCCGGGTTCGGGTTCCGGCACGGCCAGGTGTGGGCGGTGCACCTGGCGTGGAGCGGCGACAAGCAGCTGTACGCCGAACGCCAGGCCACCGGGCAGAGCCTGCTCGGCGCCGGTGAACTGCTCGCCCCCGGCGAGCTGATCCTGCCGCCCGACGGCACGTACACCACCCCGTGGACGGTCGCCGCGTTCTCCGCCGACGGCCTCGACGGTCTCTCCGCGCGGCTGCACGGCTGGATCCGGGCCCGCCGCCCGCTGCCCGGGCCCCGGCCGGTGGTGCTCAACACCTGGGAGGCGGTCTACTTCGACCACGATCTCGACCGGCTGACCCGGCTGGTCGACGCCGCCGCGCAGGTCGGCGTCGAACGTTTCGTCCTCGACGACGGCTGGTTCACCGGCCGGGTCGACGACCGGCGGGCGCTCGGCGACTGGTCCGTCGACCCGCGGCGCTGGCCGGCCGGTCTGGGGCCACTGATCGACCGGGTCCGCGCCCGGCGGATGGACTTCGGGCTGTGGGTGGAACCGGAGATGGTCAGCCCCGACTCCGACCTGGCCCGTGCCCACCCCGACTGGCTGCTCGGGCCGACGCACGCGCCGACCTGGCGGCACCAGCGGGTGCTCGACCTGGACAACCCGGACGCCTACCGGTATCTGCGGGAGCGGCTCGGCGCGCTGCTCGAGGCGTACCCGATCGCCTACCTGAAGTGGGACCACAACCGGGACCTGCTCGCCGCGACCGGCGCGCACCGGCAGACCACGGCGCTGTACCGGCTCCTGGCCGACCTGCGGGTGGCCCACCCCGACCTGGAGATCGAAAGCTGCGCCTCCGGCGGAGGCCGCATCGACCTGGGCATCGGTGAACTGGTCGACCGGTTCTGGACCTCCGACACCAACGACCCGCTCGACCGGCAGCGGATCCTGCGTTGGACCAGTGTGCTGATGCCGCTGGAGTACCTCGGCGGGCATTTGGGCGCCGGCACCGCGCACGTCACCGGCCGGGCCACCGACCTGAGTTTCCGACTGGCCACCGCGCTGTTCGGGCACGCCGGCATCGAATGGGACCTGACCACCGCGACCGACGCCGAACGCGCCGACGTCGCCGAGTGGGTCGCCGCGTACCGGCGGCTGCGGCCGTTGCTGCACACCGGGACGCTGGTCCGCACCGACAGCCCGGATCCGGCCCGGCAGCTGTATGGGGTCGTCGCCGCCGACCGGCGTACCGGCGTGTACGCCCTGGTGGCGCTCGACGCGGCGCGGTCCGCGCTACCGGTGCCGCTGCGGCTGCCCGGTCTCGACCCGCAGCGCCGCTACCGGGTGAGCCCACTGCGGATCGGCCCGGTGCCGGCGACGCTGCAGGTGCGGCCGCCGGCCTGGCTTCAGCGGGGCGAGGCGACCCTGCCCGGCCGGGTGCTGGCCGAGGTCGGACTGCCCGCACCGCTGCTGCACCCGCAACAGGCGGCGCTGTTCACCGCCGAGGCGGTCGGCTGAGCGCACGCCTGAAGATCGTTCCTCAGCCGGGTCGCCGGCGCGTCACCGGCCGCCCACCGTGCCCCGTGCCGCGTTGACGGCCGGGTGACGCGGTGTCGGCGAAGGTCAGGTCCACCGCACGCCGTTCAGGGGGACCACATGATCAGGACGATGCTCCGGGTCCGCGCCCGCAGCGGATTCGAGACGGTTGTGGAGTCAGCGTGGCAGGCCGTCGCCGACGACATCGGTGCGGCGCCCGGCAACCGACTGCGACAGCTGCTCGTCGACGCCACCGATTCGCGTACCTTCGTCGTGGTCACCGAGTGGGCCGACGACGACGCGTTGCGCGACCACCTCGACGGGCCCGTCGCCCGGCAGTGGGCCGACGCCGTAGCGGCCGCCTGCGAACCGCCGACCGCCGGCAGCTACCGGGTGATGCGCGGTCGGGCCGGCACCGACACCCGGATCTACGTCGACGTGCCGATCACCGTTCCCACCGACCGGATCGACGAGTTCCACCGTGGGCACGCCGAGGTCGTCAGTCGACTTTCCGGAGTGGACGGATATATGCGTGAGGAGCTGCTACGCGAACCCGGCACCCCGGTGCACCACATCTTCGCCGAGTGGAGCAGCCCGGAGCAGTTCCGCCGGTGGATCTCCGACCCCGACCACGAGCGGGCCGAAGCCGGCCCGATCGCCGAGTTCCTCGTCGGGATCCGCCCCCGGATCTTCCACCCCGCCGACCACCCCGCCGACCAACCGGCCGATCCGCCCGCCGATCCGCCAGCGGCAGCGGCCGACACCACCGACGTACTGATCGTCGGCGCCGGCCCGACCGGGCTCACCGCCGCGATCGAACTCGCCCGCCGCGGCGTCGACTGCCAGGTGATCGACAAACTCACCAGCCCGCCCGACCAGGCGGACAAGGCGATCGGGGTGCACTGCCGCACCATGGAGATCTGGGAGGACCAGGGCGTCGTCCGGGACGCGATGAACGCTGGCATCTGGCTGACCGGCCAAGCGGTCTTCGTCAACGGTCACCAGGTGTACCGGGGCAGCTGGGAGCTGCCGGAGCTGCCGTACGCACACCTGGGTCTGCCCCAGTACGAGACCGAACGGATCCTCACCGACCGGCTCGCCACACTCGGCGTACGGCCCCGGCGCGGCGCCGAACTGGTCGACTTCACCAGCGACGACGACGGAGTCACCGCCAACCTCGCCCACGCCGACGGCGGCACCGAGACGGTCCGCGCCAAGTTCCTCGTCGGCGCCGACGGCGCGCACAGCCGGGTACGCCAACTGCTCGGCCTCACCTTCACCGGCGGGCTGGGCCGCTTCCCGCAACTGTTCATGCTCGGCGACGTCGACGTCGACTGGGACATGCCCGCCGGCCACCTGCTGCGGTTCATCCACGAAACCGACGGCCAGCTGGACAACATGCTGGTCTGCGTACCGCTGCGGGGTGAATCCCGCTACCGGATCGCGACCATGGCGCCGCCGCGCTACTTCGCCGCCACCCGTGGCGAGAACGCCCCGCCCGGGTTCAGCGCCGAACTCGGCGAACCGACCCTCGCCGACGTGCAGGCAGTGCTGGACCAGCTCGCCCCGGCCGCAACGACCGCGGCCAACCTGCGTTGGTCGTCGATCTTCCGGATCAGTCACGGCATCGTCGACCGCTACCGCGACGGACGGGTCTTCGTCGCAGGCGACGCCGCACACCTGCATCCGCCAGCCGGCGGTCAGGGCATGAACACCGGCATCCAGGACGCCTGGAATCTGGCCTGGAAGCTGGCATTGGCGGTCCGTGGTGTCGCCGCGCCCGGCCTGCTGGACAGCTACCAGATCGAGCGCCGGCCACAGGGGGAAGAGGTCGTCGGGCGGGCGGTGCGGCTGGCCTTCACTGACGAGTTGGAACGCGAGGACCTCGAAAGGCAGTTCCTGCAGGAGATGTCGATGCTGGTCAGCTACGCCGACAGTCCACTCGTCGGCGAGTCGCTGGCCACCGTGGACGCGCTGCGGGCCGGCCCGGCCCCGGGGGAGCGCGCTCCCGACGTGTCCGGCCTACGTCGACGCGGAGTCGGACATTCGATGCGGCTGCACGAGCTGACCCGGGGGACCCGGCACACTCTGCTGCTCTACGCCGACCGGACGGCGGACGAGGCCACTCTGGCCGCCATCGACAAGCTCAGCGCCGACCTGCCGGATCGGACGTACGGCGAAGTCGAGGTCTACCTGCTGCTCAGCCCGGACACGCCAGCCCTGCCAGCGGACCATCCGCCGGTGCTCCACGACGCCGCCGGTGAGTTCCGGGCCGGGTACGGCACCGCCGGTGCCGCCGCTTACCTGATCCGGCCGGACGGGTACGTCGGCTTCCGCAGCCACCCGATCGACGTCGATGCACTACGCCACCACCTGTACCTGGTGTTCAACGGCGGTGTCCGGTGACCGCCGCTCCCCAGAACCAGACAGACCAAGTGAACCGGACAAACCAGATGAGCCGGACAGGCCAGATGAACCGGGCGGACCTGGTGCCGGGTCCCGTCCGCGCCGTGCTGTCGATGCGGACCCGCCCCGGGTGCGAGCGGCGGTTCGAGACCGAGTGGCAGGCCATCGCCGATCAGATCCGCACCCTCGACGGCTGCCTGCGCCAGGACCTGGTCCGCGACGCCGACGATCCCCGCAGCTACCTGATCATCACCGACTGGGCGGACCGGGAACGCCTCGACGCGTTCGGCCGCAGCGCGCAGCGCGACCGGCTGCTGCGGGTGATCCGGGAGCTGCGCGAATCCGCGCAGCGGCACACCTACCAGGTGCTGCACAGCGTGCCGAGCGAACGAGAGGAGCACCGATGACCGCCGATCCGCGACCGGCCGAGCCGGTCGGATCCGCTGAGCAGGCCGTCCCGGCGGCGGAGTTCTACACCGACGGGTACGCCGCCGACCCGTACCCCACCTACGCCCGGATGCGTGCGCAGTGCCCGGTCCGGTTGGTCGCCTCACCCCGGTTCGACTCCTATCTGATCACCCGCTACGACGACGCGCGGGCAGCGTTGACCGATCCGCGGCTGTCCAAGGACCTGTACGGCCCGGAAGGCCACTACCTGCGGTTCTTCGGGCCGAACTCGGAGGGCCTGAACAAGAACATGCTCAACTCGGATCCGCCGGAACACAGCCGGCTGCGCCGGCTGGTGTCGCAGGCGTTCGCGCCCCGGCGTATCGAGGCCCTGCGGCCCCGGATCGGCCAGGTCGTCGACGACCTGCTCGACAAGTTCGCACCGAGGGGCGAGGCGGACCTGATGCACGAGTTCGCCGTACCGCTGCCGATGGTGGTGATCTGCGAGCTGCTCGGCGTGCCGACACCCGACCACGAACAGGTGCTCGGCTGGACCCAGGTGATCCGGACCTCCGGGTCGGCCAGCCGGCCGCCCGACCAGGAGCGGGCAGCGGTGCAGCAGGTGCAGGCGCAGCTGCACGACTACCTGACCGGACTGGTCCGGGCCAAACGCGCGACGCCGGCCGACGACATGCTCACCGCCCTGATCGATGCCTGTGACCACGATGGGGCGCTCACCGAACGGGAGCTGGTCTCCACCGCGTTCCTGCTGCTGTTCGCCGGTCACCAGACCACCGCCGACTTCATCGGCAACGCCATGCTGGCCCTGTTGACCAACCCCGGACAGTACGAGCTGCTGCTGGCCCGGCCCGAGCTGCTGCCAGCGGCCGTCGAGGAGCTGCTGCGCTTCGACGGCCCGCTGCCGATCGCCAGCCCCCGGGTGGCTACCGAGGACGTCGAGTACGACGGTGTCCGCATCCCGCGCGGGGCGGCGGTCGGGGTGGTGCTCAACTCGGCCAACCGCGACCCGGACCACTTCACCGACCCCGACCGCCTCGACGTGACCAGCGAACGTGGACCCCACCTGGGCTTCGGCCACGGGGTGCACTACTGCCTGGGTGTTTCGCTGGCCCGTATCGAGGCCCGGACCGGCATCGGCGGGCTGTTGCGCCGGCTGCCGGACCTGCGGCTGGCCGTACCCGCCGCCGAACTGCGCCGACTCCCGGCGGCCTCGCCGTTTCGCGGGCTGCTCGAGCTGCCGGTCCGGTTCACCGCCACCGGCTGACGTACCACCGGTCACCGGGCGAACCGACCCGGCCGATCCACCACCGACCACCGGGCGAACCGACCCGGCCGATCCCCACCGTTCTGCGAGGAGTTGTCATGGTCTTCCGCAACGTGATCGTCTGCCGCATGGTGCCGGGCAGCGAGGACAAGATCGCCAAGACTTTCGGCCACTACGACAGGGCCACCCGGCCGCAGGACTTCGGCGTCATCGGGCGCATCCTGCTGTCCCACCACGACCTCTACATTCACATCGTCGAACGCAACGAGGACCCGGCGATCTCCGGGCAGACCCGGGGCCTGCCCGCGTTCAAGGAGATCGCCGAGGCGATCGGCCCGTACGTCACCCCGTACCCGCGCAACTGGCAGAACCCGTCGCACTCGGTGGCCAAGGAGTTCTACCGCTGGACCGCGGAAGGGACCGGCCCGGCGGAAGGGACCGGCCCGGACCCGGCCGGCCGGCATCTGACCGTGATCGTCGGGCGGATCAAGCCCGGCGCGGAGGACAACGTCGCCCGGATCTTCACCGAATCCGACGCCGGCACGCTGCCGGTCGAGATGAGCGTGACCGCGCGCTGGCTCTACTCGATCGACGACGTCTACGTGCACCTGCTGGAACGCTCGGTCCCGCACACCGCCGACGACGCGCGGATCCACGACAAGCCGAAGTTCGGCAAGATCATGGAGGAGCTGAGCCCGTACATCAGCCCGTACAACCAGGACGCCTGGCGTGGCCCGGTGGACGCGGTCGCCAAGGAGTACTACCGCTGGCGGGCCGAGGACTGACTCCGACGGCGCCGCCTCCCGGTCAGCACCGGCCGGCTATCGGGAGGCGGCGACCAGTCGCCGGGCCTCGGTGACCAGCCGGCTGGACCCGCCCCGGGCGGCGACGTCGGCGAGCCCGGGCACGTCGAGGCGCACGCCGGTCGCCGCCGCTGTCTGCGCAGCCAGCGCCAGCAGGTCCGGCAGCCCGCGCGGCGCAGGCTGGACGGTCAGCAGCGCCGGCAGCGCGGCGGCGAGAATCCGCCAGGTGGTCAGCGGCGCACCGGCCGCCGCCGCGTCCCGCAACGGCTGGACGACCCGGGACAGCGTGATCATCTTGTCGGCGGTGAGCGAGCCGAGGTGACCACCGACGGCCAGGGCGTCGAGCCCGCCGGCGGCCGCGAGCAGCAGCAGCGCGTCGACGGCCGCCACCCGGTCGGCCTCGTGCCGGGCGGCCAGCCCGTACGCCACCGCCAGGTCGAGCGCCGGCGTGGTCTCGCCGGTGCACTCGGCGAGCATCGGCAGCAGCGCGGCGCCGCCCGGCTCGTCGAGGTCCGCGCTGCCGGCGACCAACGGCAGGACGTACGCGGCGACCAGCCCTCGGTAGCCGGGCAGCTGCGCCGGCCAGTGCCGCTCGTCGGCGATCGACGCGATGTCAACCGCTCGGGCCGGGACGCTGAGCAGACCGTGCTGGTCGGTCACCCCGGGCGGTACCGAGGCTTCGACGACCCGACGCTGCGTCGGCAACCGGTCGTGCCAGTAGTCGTAGCTGCCCTGCCGGCGCCGACGGACGGCCGTCACCACCCGGTAGTGCGGCCGGGGCAGCCCGCCGCAGCGCAGCCAGTCGGCCAGGGCCTGCCCGGCCGGGGTGCCCAACGCCGTCGCCTTCGCCGCCAGCGGCTCGTCGACGACGGACGGCAACCGCAGCAGCGCCTGGGTGAGGTCCGCCGGCCACGGCTGGCGCTCACCGAGGCGGGCCAGCCGGTCGTACAGCTCCTCCGCCGCCACCGCCCCGGTGGCCAGCGACGGTGCGGCGACGAGGCCCACGGCCCCGAGACTGGCGAGCTCGGCCGTCTCGGGACCGGTGAACTCCGCCGCCCCGGGACCGGCGACGGCCCGGCCGATCTCCGCGACCCGGGTGCGCAGCAGTCGGCGCAGCACCGCCTGCTGCGGGTCGGCGGGCCGCTGACCGGAGGTCTGCCGCTGGCCCCAGGTGGACAGCAGCACCTGCCAGCTCCGTGGCGGGGTCCGATCCTCGCTGCCGGCGAGGATCCGCAGCACGCCGCCGAGGCCACCGAGCCGCTCCTCGGGCCGCGAGGACCAGGCCAGCACACCGGCCCGGTCGAGCACCGGGGTCAGCGCCGCCACCGTGGCGGTCCGATCGGCGGCGGTCGACCGGATCAGGCCGTCGAGGATCCGTTCCAGGCCCAGTGCGTCGGTCGAGGACCCGCCGAACAGCGCGGCGATCTCCTCGGCCAACTCGTCCGGGTGGGTGATCGGCGGCGGCGCCGGGGCCGGCGGTGGCACCGGGGGCAGGACGTCGCCGACGTGGCGCACCTCGGCGGGCGCCGCCATCCGGTGGCCGTGTTTCGCGGCCAGCGCGGCCGCCCGGTCGGCGACGTCGACCGCCGGGTGCTCGGCGGCGACGGCCAGCACCGCAGCGATCCGCGCCGCTTGGGCGCGGTCCCGGCGGGCCAGCTGATCGAGCCAGCTCAGCTGGGCCCGTACCAGGGTTTTCTCCGGTCGGCCCAGGACGGCCGGCGCCGTGTCGAGCAGCGTGTCGAGGTCGATGTCCGGCAGCTTGCGCAGCGTCCGTTGGGCCAGTGCGGCCGCCGTCGACGGGCCGTCGGCGAGCAGCCGCAGGTACGTGGGGAGTCGGTCGCGTACCTCGTCGCCGGTCGGCGCCAGTGCGTCGTGCAGGCCGAGGAAGACGCGCAGCGCGGCCGGGCGCTCACCGCGCAGCATGCGGCTGAGCGTGCCGTCCAGCAGCATCGTGCGGTCCAGCCGCCGTTCGGCGGCCAGCTGCGCCAACGCCAGTGGCATCCCCGACCGGCCGTCCGGCTGCTGGTCGGTCCAGGCCCACTGGCCGCCGACCCCGTCGACGTCGAACATTCGGGGGGCCAGCGCGTCCAGGAACGGGTGCCGGCGCATCCGGTCGACCAGCGCGACGCTCCACTCGTGGTCGCGGGGTCGGCTGGCCGTCACCGCCCAGCCGAGGACGAACAGGTCGTCGGTCGGCGGCGCGGCCTGTTCGGCGGTCAGCAGCTCGGCGATGAACCACCAGTTTTCACCGGGTGACTCACGGTCGATCCGCCCGACGAGGCGGTACGCCAGGTCGGCCAGCCAGGTGACACCCCGGCGTCTGGCCACGTCGATCACCGGTGCCGCGGGTGTCGCCAGCAGCGAGAGGTTGCGGCGCCCCAGCACCTCGGCTGCCTGGGCAGCCGTCGGCAGGCAGCCGACCGCCGCGACGGCCAACGCAGTGGCCCGCCAGCGGGACCACCACTCGTCGCGGTGCCGGCGCACGTACGCCGTCAGCTCGATGCCGAGCTGGCGGCGCTGTTCCTCGTCGAGCCCGGAGACGGTGTCCACGGCGGCGGTGATGTCGCCGTTGACGAGACGGTGGACCGTGTCGCTCGCCTCGGTCACGCCGTCACCCCCACCGGGGCGGTGACCATCGCGGCGGCGAGGGCGTGCCGGCACGGCCCCCGCCCGCCCCGGTGCCGCGCCCACCAGGTGCAGGTGCAGGTGCGGGTGCCGTCGGGCAGCTGCCGCACCCGGTAGACCTGGTCACCGGCGCGTACCGTCGCCCCGTCCGGGTCCGGGGTCACCGCACCGGCCTCGACCAGCGCCCGGGCCGCGGTCAGCCGGGGATTGTCCCGCTCGGCGCGGCCCGGATCGTAGGGCAGCACCCGGTGGAAGTAGCCGGCCCGCGCGACGTCGTAGCCGACCCGACCGGCGGTGCCGAGCAGCGTCAGCGCCGCGCGCACCCGGGCGGCGGCCAGGCCGGACGCCTCGGCCAGCGCGTCGACGTCGACGCTCGGATCCCAGTCGAGCAGTCCGCCGATCAGCTCGGCGTCGTCGGCGACCTCGTCGCCGGCCAGGGCGGGCAGGACGCCGCCCTCGCCGGAGAAGCCCCGGGCCGGCTCCGGTGACAGGGCCAGCGACAGGCTCATCCCGGCCAGGTCCAGCTCCCACACGCTGGCCACCGGTGCCGCGCCGGCGGCCACCGGCGGCCCGTACACCCGCAGCGCCGACGCGTGCCGCAGCAGGCCCCGCAGCGCGGCGAGCCGACCCGCGCCGGACAGGCACACCGCGCCCGGCGCGGCGCGCGACGTCAGGCGCAGCGCCCGGCCGGCCGGCACCGCCCACAGCACCGACCGGTCGCCGGCACCGGGCAGCCGGCGCAGCAACGTCGCCGCCTCGGCGGCCGGGATCTGCGCCCGCAGGTCCATTCCCGCCGCGGTCACCTGCACCTCGGCGAAGCCGCGCAGCCAGCGGCGGGGCAGCGGCACCTTCCGTTCGACGACCGAGGAGTCCATCGTCGACACCGTCAGGTCGTCCGGGCCGACCGCCAGATGCAACGGGTCCAGGCCGCCGACCCGGGCCAGCGCGTCGCGCAGCGGCGGGTTGACGTCCACGTTGGTGGTGCCGTGCGCGACGATGTCGCCGTCCAGCCCGTCCGGGGTGACGTCGAGTCGGGCGTACACGCCGCAGCAGCCGGAGAAGGACTCGAACCGCAACCGGTCCCGGCCGCCGGTGACCACCGGGTCGAGGCTGGCCGGGACGACGGGTCGGTGGTAGCGGGTGCGGGCGACCTCGGCGACGGCCAGCAGCCCGGCGGCGGCCGCCACCGGGCGGGTGAGGAACCCGGTGAAGAACCGGGGGTTGGCGGCCGGGCCGCCGCTGGTCTGCAGGGTCAGCGCCCGGCCGGCCAGGGCGGACGGGTTCAGGTACCGGTAGGTCGCGACGGTGTTCACGGTGGCGCACGCTACCCGCCCCGACCGACATCGCCGGTGTCGCCGTAGGTAGCGCCGGCCGCCCGGCCGTCGGGACGCGGTGCGGACACTCGGCGGCGGCCGGTGGCGCAGCCGTACCGCAGCCGTACACTGGTCGCCGGTGTCGGCCGGTCGCGGCGGCGAGTGACAGCGGGGGAGTGCGTACTGATGAGGTCAGGCCTGCCGATCCTGAAGGCGCACGGCTCGCAGAACGACATCCTGGTCGTCGAGGGCCGGCCGGGTGACTACGCCGCCGAGGCGGACGTGCCGCACCTGGTCCGCCAGCTGTGTGACCGGTCCGGGCCGCTCGGCGGCGGTGACGGCGTGTACTTCGTCGATCTCGGCCCGGCGGTGCCGCAGGCGGCGTTCTTCAACCCGGACGGCTCGTTCGCGAAGCTGTGCGGCAACGGGATGCGCTGCGTCGGGCGGCTGGTGCTGGACACCCGCGACGCCGAGCGGGCGGTGGTCCGGGCCGGGGACAGCGACTTCGTGGTGCTGCGGGCCGAGTCGACGCCGGAAGGGGTCCGGCAGACCGCGGTCGAGATGCCGAAGGTGGACTTCGATCCCGTCGAGCCGGTGGTCGCCGTGGCGCAGCCGCACGTCGACACCCCGCTGCCGGTGCTGCACCCGACGTACGGGTTGACCGCGCTCGCCGTACCGAACGACCACCTGGTCGCGGTGGTGGAGAAGTTCGACGAGGCCGAGCTGGTCGCCACCGGGGAGCGGATCACCGCCGCCACGGACGTGGTGCCGCGTGGGGCGAACCTGTCGTTCGTGTTCCCGCTCGACGACGGCGAGATCTACGTGCAGACGTACGAGCGGGGCGCCGGACTGACCCCGTCGTGCGGTTCGGGTGTAGTCGCGTCCCGGGCGGTCTGGTCGCGGCTCGGCCTGGCCGGGTCGGGCGAGCGGATCACCGTCCGTAATCCCGGTGGGGTGGCGACGGCCTGGCTGACCGGCGACCCGGCGGCCTGGCAGGCCACCCTGCAGGGCAACGCGTCGTACGTCTACCGGGCCGATGTCGACCTGGCGGCGGTGATCGCCGGCAGCCTGGCCTCGGTACGGCGGGACACGTTCGTCGACGAAGTCGAGGCGTTCGCCCAGTTGCGGGAGAACAACCACGCCGTGCTGCACGCCGCCGGCGTACACCCTTCGGTCGGCTGATTTCTGACCCGACGCGGCCCGGATCCGGCCCGTATCCCGCCCGGATCCGGCCCGAAGTCGGGCACTTCCGATTTTCTGACCGGCCACCGACCGGGTGGCGACTGATTCCAGTCTGGTCAGCGTCAACTTCATGACGATGGACATCAATGTGATGTTGAGTGGATCCGGAGTTCGAGCGGTATTGGCAGAAGGTGCCAGCGTCCGGCAACACGAGACAGAATCACATATCTCTACATCAATCTGTTCTAGGCCTAACATCTGTGTCAGTCAGGTACCCGGTCACCGGTCGGCCTGTCACAAACCGGCCTGCCGTGCATCGAAAGGAGGCGGGAGATGACACTCTCCCGGCCATCCCGGCGCCGCTGGCGCCTCGGGCTCACCACTGTCGCGGTAGTGACCGCCGCGCTGGCGTTCGCCGCACCGGCCAACGCCGAACCAGCGGAAGGCCAGATCCTCTACGCGGGCGGTGAGGACACCGTCGCCGGCTCGTACATCGTCGTCTTCGACGAGGACAAGGTGGACAGAGGGACGGTCGGGCGCACCGCCCGTACCCTCGCCGCGAAGCACGACGGCGCGGTGGCGCGCACCTACTCGACCGCGCTGCGTGGCTTCGAGGCCCGGCTGACCGAGAAGGCCGCCAAGCGCCTCGCCGCCCACCCCGCGGTCGACTACGTCCAGCAGAACCGCACGGTCACCCTCGCCGCGACCCAGACCCCCACCCCGTCCTGGGGCCTGGACCGCATCGATCAGACCGCGCTGCCGCTCGACAACAGCTACACCTACCCGAACTCCGGATCCGGCGTCACCGCGTACATCATCGACACCGGCATCCGGTTCGCCCACAACGACTTCGGCGGGCGGGCCGTGACCGGCTTCGACGCGGTCGACGGCGGCAGCGCCGACGACGGCAACGGGCACGGCACCCACGTCGCCGGCACCGTCGGCGGCACCGCGTACGGAGTGGCCAAGGGCGTCACCCTGGTCGGCGTCCGGGTACTCAACAACAGCGGCAGCGGCACCTACGCGGGGGTCATCGCCGGGTCACCGCCGACCACGCCGCCGGCGAACCGGCGGTCGCCACCATGAGTCTCGGCGGCGGTTTCGACCAAGGGATCAACGACGCGGTGACCCGCTCCATCGCCGACGGGGTGGTCTATTCGCTCGCCGCCGGCAACAGCAACGCCAACGCGTGCAACTACTCGCCGGCCGCCACCCCCGACGCCATCACCGTCGGTGCCACCACCAGCACCGACGCCCGGGCCAGCTACTCCAACTGGGGTACCTGCCTGGACATCTTCGCCCCGGGCAGCAGCACCACCTCCGCCTGGCACACAGCAACACCGCCACCAACACGATCAGCGGCACCTCGATGGCCGCCCCGCACGTCGCCGGGGCGGCAGTGCTGGCGTTGGCGGCCAACCCCGGCTACACCCCGCTGCAGATCCGCGACCTGCTGGTCGACGACGCCACCAGCAACGCGGTCAGCAACCCGGGCACCGGATCACCGAACAAGCTGCTGTACATCGGCGACTTCGAGCCGCTCACCCAGGACTTCACCCTCGCGGTCACCCCGACCAGCGGTGCGGTCGACCCGGGCGACTCGGTGACCGCGACGGTCAGCACCACCACCACGATCGGGGCCCCGCACACCGTCACCCTCGGTGTCACCGGGCTGCCGAGCGGTGCGACGGCCACCTTCAGCCCGTCGTCGGTCACCTCCGGCGGGTCGGCGACGCTGACCATCGCCACCACCACCGGGATCGCCACCGGCGTCTTCCCGCTGACCGTGGTGGGCACCGGGCCGGAGACGGCCCAGTCGGCGCCGTTCACCCTCATCGTCAACGGCCCGCCGGGCTGTTCGCAGACCAACTCGACCGACGTCGCGATCAATGACAACAGTACGGTGGAGAGCTCGATCACCATCACCGGCTGCTCCGGCAACGCCAGCTCGAGCAGCACCATCGAGGTGAACATCTACCACACCTGGATCGGTGACCTGACCGTGTCGCTGATCGCCCCGGACGGCAGCATCAACGTGCTGCACAGCCGGTCCGGCAGCAGCACCGACAACATTGTCGAGACCTACACCCGGGACCTGTCCGTTGAGGTGGCCAACGGCACCTGGAAGCTGCGGGTGCAGGACTCGGCCAGCCTTGACACCGGCTACCTGGACAGCTGGACGCTGAGCCTGTAGCCGAAACAGTGACGGACCGACCGGGACACGTCCCGGTCGGTCCGCCGCTGTCGCTGGTGCGTCGCTGGTCAGCCGTCGAGTTCGTCGGCGAGGTCCTGCAGGTCCTGCATCAGCTCGGCGAAGTCCGCCGTCTCGGCGGCCGGCGGTGCCTCGATGGTGACCGCCTTGCCGTAGTCGGTGTAGTTCATCGTCATGTCGGACATCGTGCCCATGACGAGCTTCACCCGACGTGGCTGGTACTGCTCGTCGACCCACACGTCGACGGCGACCTCGGTGACCTCGGCGGTGGCGAGCTGCTCCTCGATGCCTTCGCGGATCTCGGCCTCGAACTGCTCCAGGTAGCTGTCCACCGGGGTCACCGACGTGTAGTGCACGGTCGGCACGCCGTCGATGGTCTCCTCGCCGACGACGGTGACCTCCGCACCCTCCAGCAGGGTCCGGACGTTCTGCACCGGGTCCAGGCCTTCGAGCTGCTGAGCGAGGTCCTCCGAGGTCGCACCGAGGGCAGCGAAGTCCATCTTGAACCACTTCTTGCCGTCCATCGATGCCTGTTCGGCCTCGGGGATGCTCACGTAGAACGCGCTGCCGATCACCCGTACGGTGATCTCGCCGTCCTCGGGGTCGACCTGGGTCAGCTCGGCGGCCGGTGAGTCGCCGAAGCTGATGACGCCGCTGACGTCGACCGGTTCCCCACCGCTGGTGCCGGTCATCGTCACCGCCGCCGAGTTGGCGCTGGTGGTAGTCTCCACGGTCTTCTGCAGCGAGCCGGTGGCGTCGCTGGCGAGCTGCGCCAGTACGCCGGACGTCTCGGTGCCGCCTTCGTCCGTTGTGGCTGATGAGCCGCCACACGCGGTGACGGCGAGGACCGCTGCCGAGGCACCCGCGAGCAGCGCGGTCCTTATTGCAGTGTGCACGAAGTGAACTCCCAGTCGGTGTGTGCGTGGTTCTGCCGGGCGAAATCCTAGCCGCCGTGCCGTTGGTCCCTGTCTACCGGGCCTGCTGGGTCAGGCCCGGGAGCGCCGGGGTCCGGTGCTGGGATGCGGTGTCGGATTCGGCGTCGTTGGGGCAGCCACCGGTCGCCCTCAGTTCGCGTGCGAGAACCAGTACACCGAGGTTCCAAAGGCAGTGGCGGCGAACGGACGTCGGATGCTGACCATGGAGCCTCCGCCGGTACGGTGACGAGACCGCCAAAGCCTAGGGCGACGCATCGACGCGCTCCACTTCCACCGTCGGTTGTTCCGCGATTCGCATACCTCGACTGCCGTTGTATGTCCGGCATGAGCGAACAGTCAGGTAGCTCCCCGAAGAGTGGGCACGCACCGCCCGATGTAGAGAGCCGTGCGTGCCCACTGGGGAGCGAGTCGGTGGTCAGGAGACAGTCGGTGTCAGCTTGATCAACTCCCAGCCACCCTCCGGCACGTCGTCGGTCGGATCGGTCCGCAGGTTCATCGGATTCGCCATGCCGAGGTACAGCGTCGATCCGTCGGCGACCATCGTGCGGACGCCGTAGTTGAGGTAGTTGCCGCCCAGCCCCTGCGTGTCGACCGCCGTGGCCGGCCGCAGATTGGAGCCGAACATCCACAGGTCACCGCCGTACAGCTGCGGATCGATGGTGATCGGGTCAGGCCCGTCGGTCAACGCGGCGGCCGCCTGCGGATAGCCCATCTCGGCTACGGACTGCGGCAGCAGGTCCTTGGCGAGGTAGCTCCAGTCCATCGTGCCGACGAACAGCCGGCCACCGGACACCGCCATCGTCCAGGTGTAGTTGTTGTAGATGTTGCCGAACCCCATGTGGCCGTACCTGGCCCGGTAGCCGGTGAGCGCCCAGCGCCAGGCACCGGCGCCGTCGTTCGCGCTGGCGTCGTACGCCGGCAGCACCGCCTCGCCGTACAGCAGGTCGACCCGCTGCGTCGCGGTGCCGAACCGCTTGCCCCGGAAGATGCTCACCGCCCGCTGCGACCGCTCCAGCGTCGTGCGGGCCGCCAGCTCGTCGACCGGCGGGTACGCCTCGGCCACCATCGCGGTCGACTTCATCGGCACGTGCATCGTGCCCCAGTAAAGGTACCCACGGTACGAGGCCAGCGCGCCGAGCCCGTACGAGCCGGCGATCACCGGATCCGGCTCGTAGGAGGCGGCACTCCAGACCTGCGTCCACCCAGCGGTGTCGTCCGGGGTCAGACCGGGTTCGGCGGCGGCCAGCGGAGGGCTCATCCACACCCCGGCGACGCCGGGGTCGGCCTCATCGGTGACCCCGATCCGGCCGGTCCGCCGACCGTCGGCGGTACGCGCGCCGGCCGACCCGCTGCCGGCGGCCGACCAGGTGCTGACGAAGACCCGGCCGTCGTGCAGCTCCAGGTCGGCGACCTGCGCCGGCAACTGCCCGACCTCGACGAAGTTGAACGGGTCGGTCCGGTCGCCGGCCCAGCGCAGGATGTGCCCGCCGTCGCGGCCGTTGGGTCCGACACCGACCCCGGCGTACAGCACGTCGTCGGCGACCAGGAAGTGGCGGATGTTGCCGTACTGGGTGAAGTTGGCCGAGCCGAGATAGTCGCCGGTCACCGTGTCGAAGGCGAACATGTTCACCGTGGCTCCGAGCGCCGGCCCGGCCAGCAGCACCACGCCCTGGTGCGTACCGCCGGCCCGCAGACCCAGGGTGCGGCGCAGCCGGGACAGATCGTCGGGCGACGCGGAGGTGATGTCGCTGGTCTTCTCGGTCAACGCGCCGGAGGCCAGGTCGTAGACGTACGCCCGGGGCTGCCGGTGGTCACCGACGCTAACCGGCATGATCGGGTTGTCCTTCGCCACCTGGCTCTCGGCGAACTCGCACACGTAGTCGTCGGTCATCCGGGGATTCGGCAGGGAGAGCGTCGCCCCGGTGACGATGCAGTTGACGTTCGACCCGGTGCCGAACCACAGCCGGTTGTCGGCCTGGGCGAGCGACCACACGTACGCCTGGTTGACCTTGGCCTGGCCGGACTCGCACGCCGGGCCGGCCGGGTAGGGCAGGCCGATACCGGCGAAGCATTCGTCCGGGGTGGCCTTGGCGAGCAGTTCAGTGCCGAATGCCGCCTCGCTGGGCGGCAGTAGCGGCTTGCCGGTGGCCGGTGACGGGGCCATGGCCAGTGCGGCGGGCAGAGCTATGAGGACGGCGGCGGACAGCAGGCGCCGTCGTGATGTCTGAGGCCAGCGCATCGATTCCCTTTCGGTCAGTGCGACCCGACCCGGTGCCGAAGGGCGAGGCCCGGGGTGGACGCTGCGCTGACAGTAAGCTAGATCGATTACCGGTCCATGTCCGACCTCCGGAAAGGTCCGTCGTGGCAGCCGCCGAGCTGTACCCCGGCCGGCCAGCGACGGCGTCGCCGGCCGGGGTACAGCTCAGGTTGGTTCCCGAAGGCTCAGCCGCAGGCCGCGCCGTCAAGGGTGAACCCGCTGGGTGAGGAGCTGTTGCCGGTGTGGGTGGCCTGGAAGCCGATGCTGACCGAGCCTCCCGGTGGGATGACCGGGTGTCTGGTGGGGTGTCCGGCGGGGTGTCCGAGCCGCCTCGTGTCGCGCTGTCGGGTCTGGCGGGGCTTTGGGTGCCCTTCGGAATGCGCGGGTGAAACTCGTATATTTCCTATGGTGGCCCGGTCTGTCATGCGATTCGCGCATCGCTTTATGCTGCAAGAAGAGCCATTGAGGCATGGCTATGTGAAGCCGTATGGTCATGTCACCTGGCAGGACTAACGGATGGTGGTGGTCTCAATGCGGAAGCTGCTCGGCTTCGTCGCGGCACTGGCAATCGGTGTTTCCGCGACATTGTTCTTCGCGCCGTCGGCGCAGGCGACGACGGCAACATTTACCCAGACAAGTTCCTGGTCGACCGGTTATGTCGCCGAGGTTGTCGTCACGAACGACTTCACTGTGCCGATCACCGGCTGGGAGTTGGCCTTCACGCTGCCGGCGGGGTCGACCGTCTCCAACGTATGGAATGCGCAGATCGCGACCAGTACGCCGCACTACACCCTGATCAACACAAGCTGGAACGGATCGCTCGCGCCGGGACAGTCCGTCGCCGTCGGGTTCGTGGTGACCGGCACCGGCCTGCCGACGATCCTCTGGCCGCTGTAGATTCCGCACTCCGGCGTCGGAGCGCCCGCGACGCTTCCGGTCGCTACCGGCCCGACCGGTCACCCGGTCGGGCCGGTGTGATCTCGCCCATCTTCCGCCCCCGTGGGCGCCGGAAGATCTGCCCGGGGGATTGCGTACGCCGGTCAAGTGGTTACGGTCGGCTGACCGTACCGGTGGAAAAGCGGCGAGGTGACCTTGTCTGAGGTAGAACGGAATCGGCCAACCGTGGCGCGACGCGCCCGCCGTACCGTGGATGTGGCACGTTTCGCGAGGTGGCTGGCGGGTCCGGCCGGCACCGGGTTCATCGGCGTCTTGTTCACCGTCGGCACCGCCGCGTTCAGCGCAGCCGGCGGGATCGTCCCGGACCTGGCCGCCGAGGGCTGGTCGCAGGGGCGGGACCGAGTCTGGTGGCTGGTCGTCTTCCTCAGCGTGGCGGTGGCTGCGGTCGCCGCCGGTGCGACGCTGTGGTGGTGGCGCAACCGGCTGCGGGAAACCCGGGGCATCGCGTACGTCGTCAACGAGACGGCCGCCGAGTGGACCCCGGAGCAGAAGGAAGGCTTCCTGAGCGACGTACGGGACCAGTTCGCGGTGTTCCGACCGGTGCCGCCGCTGCGCAGCTTCGATCGGACGGCGGTGTGGCCGCACGGTGAGGAGGCGACCCGCTGGGGGCGTGACATGGACGCCGTGGTCCGGCACTTCCAGGTCGCCAACCACGACCCGGACGGCCGGGACGCCGCGTTGGACCGGTCGCTGTTCGTGTGGGCACCATGGCCGGTGGCGGTCGCGTTCGGACAGCGGACGACGGCGCTCAGCCGGGGCCGGGCGGTGCGGGTCCGCCAGCGGGACAGCTTCGGCCGGCAGGGGCCGGTGCGGGCACGACCGCTGCAGGACGACGGACATTCGTTCCAGCAGCAGATCGAGCGTCCCGGCGACGGGCTGTTCGGCGAGTTGAACGTGCGACGTCACCAGGTGCGGCTGCAGATCAGCCGCAACGGTCAGCCGGACCCGGTAGCCGGGCAGGAGCCGGTGCCCGATATCGCGCCGG
This sequence comes from Solwaraspora sp. WMMA2059, assembly GCF_027497315.1. Classification (GTDB taxonomy): domain Bacteria; phylum Actinomycetota; class Actinomycetes; order Mycobacteriales; family Micromonosporaceae; genus Micromonospora_E. The sequence goes on from NZ_CP114908.1 coordinate 2,234,485, forward strand.
GGACCGCGTTGGAACCGGTGCCGGAGGTGCTGCTGCTGGTGCTGCGGACCAACCACAACCGGTTCGGGCTGCTGCCGAGCCTGCCGGTGGACGTCACCGAACGGGCCGCCCACGACGACGCGGCGGCGGGCAGCCGCGAACCGGTCGTCTTCGAGCTGCACGACGCGGTCGGGCTGGGACTGCCGGCGACGATGTCGACGGAGCTACGGGAGTGGCGTTACCTGCCGCCGCCCGGCGAGACCCAGCACCGGTGGGCGGACTATCCGGCGATCGTCGCGGCGGCGGCCCAGTGGGTGGCGGATCAGGCCGCCGCCGCTCCGGAGGCGATCGTCCTGCTCGGCGCGCAGCTGCCGCAGGAGATCTCGGTCGGGCTCGGCATCTGGTCGGCCCGGCAGTACCGCTGGCCGCGGCATGTGTGGCCGATCTACTTCCAGCTCGGTGCGCAGTTCACGATCCCGCAGCTCGATCTGGGTCGCCCCACCTGACACCGGGTCCCGGCCACCGCCGCACGCTCGACGACCGGTTCGACGGCGGGTTCCGACCGGACCGGGCCGTCCCCACCACCGACGACGCGCTGCGTCCCCCGTCCGGGCTGTTCCTGCTCGCGACGCTGAAGGACCGCCCCGTCGGCTGCGTCGCCGTCACCAGGGTCGACGACACGTCAGCGGAAATCCGCCGGCTCTGGGTGTCGTCCGAGCTGCGCGGGCTGGGGATCGGACGGCGGCTGCTCGCCGCGGCCGAAGAGGCTGCGGCGTCGCTCGGGGCGGGCGTCGTACGACTGGACACCAACCGGACCCTCACCGAGGCGATCGGCCTGTACCGGGCTGCCGGATACGACGAGGCCGCCCCGTTCAACGACCAGCCGTACGCGCACCACTGGTTCGTCAAGTCGCTGACCGGCGAGCCGCTGCGCGGCGGCGGCGCCGGCGCCCCACCGGGTCGGGTCGGGTTCGTCGGCCTGGGCATCATGGGGCTGCCCATGGCCCGTCGGCTCGCCCGCAGCGGCGTCGGGCTGACCGTGTGGAGCCGTACCCCGAAGTCCGACGACGAACTCAAGGCGGCCGGCGCCCGTACCGCCGCGAACGTCCCGGAGGTGTTCGCGCAGTGCGACACGGTCATCGTGATGCTGCGTAACGCGGACGCCGTCGACCAGGTCCTCCGTGACGTCCCCGGCGGACTCGCCCACCTCGTCGCCGGACGCACGATCGTCAACATGGGAACACTTCCCCCCGAGTACTCCAAGGCGCTGGCCGACGAGGTCGAAAGCGCTGGCGGACACTACGTCGAAGCCCCGGTCTCCGGCTCCCGCCGCCCGGCGGAGGACGGCAAACTGGTCGCGATGGTGGCGGGCCGCCCCGACGTCGTCCGGCGCACCGTCGCGCTGCTCGACCCGCTGTGCGCGCAGATCACCACCTGCGGGCCGGTGCCGTCCGGGATCACGATGAAGCTCGCCGCCAACGTGTTCCTGATCGCCCTCGTGGCCGGCCTCGCCGAGGCGTTCCACTTCGCCGACCGGCACGGTCTCGACCGGGACCTGCTACGCGGCGTCCTCGACGCGGGTCAGATGTCCTCGGCGATCTCCCGGGTCAAGACCGCGAAGCTGGTCGCCGACGACCTCTCCGCGCAGGCGGCCATCGCCGATGTGCAGATGAACGCCGAGCTCATTGTGGACGCGGCCGCCGCAGTGGGGGCAGGCGTCCCGCTCAGCGAGCTGTGCCTGGCGCTCTACGCCGACGCGGTCAGCCGCGGCGATGGGGACCTCGACATGGTCGGCGTCATCCGTACCATCGCCGGCGGACAGCAGGGTCACTGTCGGTGAGAGTATGGCCACGTGTGCGCCGCACTTGCGGGTTACGTCCGTCATCCGTGGCGGCGCCGCCAGTCACTCTCCTCCCGTTCCAGGGCCTGCTGCTCGGCGAGCCGGTGTTCGCGCAGGTGGTGCCGCCAGACCCCGGACCGCCGGCTGTCGGCGGCGACCCCGGTGACGGTGATTACGGTGAGAAGCAGCAGCGCCGCGAACGCCGGGATCCGGTCGACCACCGGCAGCAGCGCGGCGAGCAGCAGGGCGGGTACGGCCAGGCTGGCGGTGACGCTACGGACGGTCCGTAACTGGAAGGCCGACAACGCCACCAGGTAGAGCAGGACCCCGCCGTACAGCGCACGCAGGTGGATCGACTCGAGCGGGGCGTCATCACCGGTCGACGACGCCCCGGCCAGGAAGGCCAACGTCTGCTTCAACCCGAGGGAGAGCAGGATGATGCCGAACAGCATGGGCAGATGCAGCAGGGTGTAGGCGTCGCGGGCGAGCCGGTCGCGGCGTACCCCGTGAGTGTGGTGCAGCACCTGCTCGGCGGCGTACGACCGGGCGTCGAAGTACGCCCACCACATGGCGCAGATCAGGGCGATGCCGAGCAGCGTCGCGGTGATCACCGGGACGGTGCCCGGCGCCCCGATCGAGGCGCCGGAGCCGAGCCCGAGCGACAGCAGAGCCTCACCGAACCCGATGAGGATGAACTGCGCATGCCGCTCAGTCCAGTGCCCGGCGGAGACCACGGCGAACGGTTCGAGGCGGACGGTGGTCAGGTACGCGACGCCGACGCCGAGGGTCCAGAGCAGAAGGAGCGTGACGACGCCCTCGCTGGGCCACCCCAGGAGCGGTACCGCCGCGGCGACGAACAGCAACGCGGTGCTGGTGGCCAGCACCGGTGTGTCCCTCCACCAGGTGCCCAGTAGTTCGGGGTGCGTCCTCGCGGCGACGCGTAGCGCTGCGGCTTCCAGCAACCAGATCAGCAGGTAGCAGGTGGGGAAGATGAACTCGCCGGGAATGACCTGCGGGACGCCGGGCTGTGCCTGCGGCGGTTCGTCGCCGAGGCCGGGTAGCGTCGCCACGGAGATGAAGACGATCGCCATGATGGTGAAGCCGTGGATCGGCATGATTCCCCAGTCGGCCCGGAGATTGTTCCCCAGCAGGGCGAACCGGGACCAGACCAGCCAGAGCACCGACAGGAGCAGAAAGATCGCCACCAGTCCGAACGGCTTCAGATCCTCGACCGAGGCAGTGGTCACGTGGATGAAGGCGAACACGAAGACCAGGTCGTAGAACAACTCGAGGCGAGAGACTTTCATGCCTGGCGCGGCGGGCATGACCGAAAATGTCGGTTTCGTGGCTTCCACGACCGACAGTATGCGACGGAGGCTGGGGCTTCCGAGCCCGGAACGTTTGCTGCGCGAAGTCGAGGGAACCGCCGTCGTCGTCAGGATCGGGGGCGGAGACCGTCCAGGGACATCAGCGCGGTCGCGGCGGTGCTCGGGTGCCGGCCGCTCGCGGTCGCCACCGCGACGTTCCAGCATGGCGGGTCGGTGATCGGCGCGAAGCGCGCGGCGGTCCGCTTGGTGGTGAAAAACTGCGGTACGACGGCGACGCCCAGCCCGTGGCTGACCAGGTCGAGCAGCCAGTGCACGTCGTTGACCTCGAAGGCGACCCGGCGATCGACACCGGCGACGGCCATCGCCTGGTCGACGACGTCCCGGCTTATCCAGCCCGGGGAGAAGTCGACGAAGGTCTCACCGGCAAGCTCGCCCAGGTCGACCTCGGCACGTTCGCGCAGCGGATGGTCCGGCCCGCAGGCCAGCACCATCGGCTCGGTGCGGATCGGGGCCAGTGTCACACCGGTCGGCGAGCTGGCCGGCATCGACACGAAGGCGAGATCGAGGTCGCCGGTGCGGACCCGCTCGACCAGGTCCGCCGAACCGCCCTGCCGGAGCCGGATCTCGACGCCAGGATGGGCGGCGTGGAACCGGGCCAGCACCGCCGGCAGGTCGACCGCGCCCAGACACTGCAGGGTGCCGACCGCCAGCCGGCCGCGCAGCAGCCCTCGAACCGCGGCCACCGCGTCCTTGGCGGCGGCGACGTTGGACAGGGCATGTCGGGCCTCGGAGAGCAGCGCCCGCCCCTCGTTGGTCAGCTCGACGCTTCGGGTGTTGCGGACGAACAGGCTGGCCCCCAGCTCCCGTTCCAGCGAGCGGATGGACGCCGACAGGCCGGACTGCGCGACGTGCATCCGCTCGGCGGCCCGGGTGAAGTGCCGCTCCTCGGCGACCGCCACGAAGTACTCGAGCTGACGCAGCTCCACGATTCATCACCAAAACTGATCGCCGGGATCGGATCCTTCTGTTGGACAGCTTAACCGCAGGGTAAGAGGGTGGAACCCGGGCGCGTGGGGTACGACAACCGCGCCCACGGACCATCCCGTAGAGGAGACTTCATGCACACCCGTCACATCGGTGACGTCGCCGTCGGGGCGATCGGCCTCGGCGGCATGCCGATGTCCATCGAGGGCCGGCCCGACGAGCAGAGGTCGATCGCCACGATCCACGCCGCGCTGGACGCCGGTGTCACCCTGATCGACACCGCCGACGCCTATCACCTGTACGCCGACGACGTCGGCCACAACGAGTCGTTGATCGCCCACGCCGTGGCGACCTTCGGCGGTGACACGTCCGACGTGCTGATCGCCACCAAGGGCGGCCACCTGCGACCCGGCGACGGCTCGTGGACCAAGAACGGCTCGCCCGACTACCTGAAGAGCGCCTGCGAGGCGTCGCTGAAACGGCTCGGCGTCGAGGCGATCGGCCTCTACCAGTTCCACCGGCCCGACCCCACCGTGCCGTACGCGGACTCGATGGGCGCCATCCGGGACCTGCTCGACGCCGGGAAGATCCGGCTCGCCGGCATCTCCAACGCCGACCCGGAGCAGATCCGGCTCGCCAACGACATCCTCGGCGGCCGGCTGGTCAGCGTACAGAATCAGTTCTCCCCGGCCTTCCGTTCCAGCGAGCCGGAGCTGACGCTCTGCGCCGAGCTGGGCATCGCCTTCCTGCCTTGGAGCCCGCTCGGCGGCATCGCCAGCGCCGCCGACCTGGGGTCGCGGTTCGCGGCGTTCGCTGAGGTCGCGCAGGAGTACGGGGTGAGTCCGCAGCAGGTCTGCCTGGCCTGGCTGCTGGCGAAGGCGCCGGTCGTGGTCCCGATCCCCGGAGCGTCGCGCCCGGAGACGATCCGTGACTCGGCCGCCGCCGCCGACCTCGAACTGTCGGCCGGACACCTGGCCCGCCTCGACCAACCCGCCTGACCGACCAGCCCGCCCGCACCATGCGCAAGATCAAGTGAAGGGCAGATACCTGACAACCGCCGGTTAAGGTGTCTGGCCTTCACTTGATCTTGTCTCGACCCCCGCCCCCGACGACGATCCTGGCTTGTCGAAGGTGGACCGGCTGGCCTACGTTGGTGGGTTCGCCGGGCAGAGGGGAGTGCGTGATGCCGAGCAGGTGGCAGTTCGTGGTGCCGGGGGTCGACACGGCCGGGGTGCGGCTCGAACACGTCCACGCGGTGGTTTCCCGCTGGTTCGATGTGGACGAGGCGGCGCACCGGTCGCATGCGAAGGCGTACAGCGTCAGCCTGCCGGTGGCGCATCCGGCCGGCACCCTGGTCGAGGTCGGCCTGCTCGACGACGCCCTGGTCGACAAGCTGCGGGCCGGGGCGGCGACGGGGGCGGTGATCCGGATCGGTGGTTAGCTCGGCGCGTTGGTCACCGGCGCACGGCAGGTGGCCGGGGTGTCGTGGCTGGAGCTGGGCCGGCCGTCCGGCAACGCGTCGTGGTCGCTGCGGTTCCTGACCCCGACGACGTTCCGGCGCGGCAACGGGTTCACGCCGTGGCCGGACCCATGGTCGGTGGTGGCCGGGCTGCGGGCGGTGTGGCGGGCGAGCGCGCCGGCCGGGCTGCCGGAGCTGGTGCTGCCGCTCCCGGGTGTCGGTGGGCCGGGCATCGGCGGGCCGGGGGAGCGGCCGGACCGGGACGCGCTGTGGGTGAGCGACATCGACGGCACCAGCGACGTGGTCAAGGTCAACGGGCGTACGGTGTCGGGCTTCCTCGGCCGGATCCGCTACGTCTGCGACGGGCCGGCGAGCCTGGTCGGAGCGGTGGACCGGTTGCTGCGGCTGGCCCCGTACAGCGGGGTCGGCGCGCAGCGCGGCCGGGACTTCGGCCTGGCCTGCCTGGAGCCCCGACCCGGTGGTGGCGTCAGGTTTTCCGCCTGCGATCGGCGTACGAACGCAGCGCCCGCAGTAGGTCGATCTTGCGGAAGCCGGGCCAGTAGACATCGCAGAAGTGCAGCTCGGAGTGGGCCGCCTGCCACAGCAGGAAGCCGGACACCCGGCGTTCCCCGCTGGTGCGGATGACGAGATCCGGGTCCGGTTGCCCGCTGGTGTACAGGTGGGCGGCGATCTGGTCGGCGGTCAGCCGCTGCGCGATGTCGTCGAGGGTCGCACCGCGCCGTGCCTGGTCTTCCAACAGCGACCGTACGGCATTGACGATCTCCTCTCGGCCGTCGTAGCCGATGGCCACGGTCAAGTGGTGGCTGGTCTCCCGCTGCCGGGTCGCCTCCTCGGCGAGCTTCAGCGCGTGCCGGGTCGAGTCGGGCAGCACCTCCAACCGGCCGGCCAGGTGCAGCTGCCAGATGTTGTCGTCGCGGGTCAGCCGACCCGCGACGACGGTCTCGATCATGCCCATCAGGTTGTCGACCTCGTCTGAGGCGCGCTTGCGGACGTTGTCGACGGAAGCGACGAACACCGTGACGTGTTGGATGCCGATCTCGGCGCACCAGCTCAGCACCTGGTCGAGGTGCTCGGCACCGTGCCGGTGCCCGACCTTGGGGTCGTCGAAGCCCATCTGCCGGGCCCACCGCCGGTTGCCGTCCATCACCATTGCCAGGTGGCGGGGCAGCTCGGCGGCGGTGAGCTGGGCGCGTAGCCGGCGGGCGTAGAGCCGGTGTCCGGTATCGAGCAGCGGTCGCATCATCGCCTGATCTCACCACGCTTGCTCGCCCGGGCACAGCAGCGCAGGTGGTCTGCTGATCGGCCAACGACCGGGTATCGGCCCGTGCCGAGATCACTGAGCTGCTGGCCTGGTGGATGCCTGTTCGCCATGTGATGCCCCGGCGTTTCGGGCACATTAAGGCCCTTCAGAGCATCGGGACTGCCCGCAGACGCCATGACCTGGCCGGCGGCCTGCCCGCGGCAGTCCGAACGACTACCGCGGGCGCTCGCCGGCCAGGTCGTGACCCAACTCGACCAACCCGCCACCCTGAATCGATGGGCCATCCCGGATTACTGGCTGGTCACGGTCATTTTCGTACGCTTCGGTCTGCGGATCACCGACGAGCTGTGGCTGGCGCCGCGACCCGGGAACGGTGCGATCGCGTCAGCCGGTGCTGACCCGCAACGCGTGATCAGCACACGCCTCAGCAGGACCACCGGGCGATGCGCGGCGGCTGCCACTCGCCGGTCAGCACGTCGTCGGTGGGTAGGTAGACCCGCATGTAGACGTGGAAGACGCCGGCTGGGGCGGGCAGCCAGTTCGCCGTTCCGCCGGGTGGGGCAGTGGCGGACAGGAACAGGTCGAGTGATCCGTCCTGGTTCATCGTGAGAGCGGAACGATCGCCGAGGGCGTACCGGCTGAGCTCGTTGGGAACGAGGAAGTAGTTCTCGTCGTACATTGTCACCGACCAGAATCCGTCCGCGCTCGTCGGCGGGAGAGCGCCCGGCCGGAAGTGCAGTCGGTAGGAGCGTTCACCGCTGAGTGGCTGGCCGAGCAGATCGGACTGGGAGAAATAGTACGTCGACTCGGCGGGCACGTTGGCGCCCAGGCCGCCGGCGGCGATGCCGGCTCGGAGCAGGTAGTCGGTGCCGTAGGTGCCGGCGCTCAGGCTCGACCGCCACGTCCGCCCGGCGGCGGGGAACGCGGCTTCCGCGTGGCCGGCGACGAGGTACGCCTGCCCGTCGGTCACCGCCGCCTCCAGGGTGGCGACGGCCTGCGGATCCCCTTGGCTCGGGTTCCCGCCCGGCTCGACGCCGAGCGCGGCGAGACCGGCGAGTGCCGACGCGTCGGCGGCCGGGGGTGGGTCGGACGCGAGCACGGCGGCCAGTTCGTCGAAGAAGGCGGCGCCGGCGTCGTAGGGGGTCTGTGGCCGTGGCAGGTTCGCGCAGTCGGGCGTAGGCAGCGCCGGCGGCGTGTCGGTGGCGGGCGTTTCGAGGACGGCAAGCTGGTACCCGGCCATGACAGCCCTGGCGGCGGGCACGTCGTCGGGGTTCTTCACGAGCGTGCGGCCCAGCAGCCATACGTCCCAGGTCGGTCCGGACACCGACGTGACGCCACTCGGAAGTTCACCGGACCATCCGGGCGGAACGATTGCATACCTGCCGCCCGCAGGGTCCACGGTGCTGGTGCCGATGTTGGTGAACACGTTGGTGTACATGTCGAGGAACTGGAAGTTGTAGTACCGGTCGTCGATCGCCGGTACCGTCAGCACGACCGGTCCACGACGCAGGTCGAGCCACGCGATCGAGTAGAGGGTGTCGACGTTGGGTGCCACCACATCACGGCTGGCGGGAGTGGCGAGCTCAGGCGAGCTCACCAGCGTGTTGACGTTCCCGATGGCGCACAGTTGGTTGGCCCGGGTGCGGGCGGCGACGACCGGAGCGTAACCGTAGAGGTAGGCGTCGATGCCGGGCGTCGTTGTCGGCGCGGTGGCTTGGGCGCCTGACGGCACCGCGAGGCACCCGACGAGCGCTGCGATCACGGTCACCGGCATGGCTACCAGAAGGCGGTTACGCACGCGAATCTTTCTGATCGATTTGATCGAGGAATCGATGATCGGGATGGGATCCCGACCGCCCTCGCGGTCCACCTCGGTGGGGGTATGTCCCTCAACGGAGCCGGCGGCGTTCCCACCGGCCGGGCGGTCCAGTGCGACACCCTCCACGTCCATGGCGGGCAGCAGACGGTCGAGGCGGGGCGGCAGTGTCCAGGCGTGTGTGCCGAGCAGCCCGAGTGCGGCAGGGACCAGCGTCATCCGGACGAGGAAGGCATCCAGGAGCACGCCGAGGGCCAGCGCGAAGGCGATCGGGCGGACCGTTGCCGTCCCGCTGACCACGAAGCTGGCAAAGACCCCGATCATGATCAGTGCGGCGGCCGCGACGACTCTGCCGGCGTGCCGTGCTCCCTCGTGTACCGCGTCCCTCGGCTCACGGCCGTGAATGACCGCCTCGTGGATCCGGGAGACGAGGAAGACCTGGTAGTCCATTGCCAGACCGAACAGCACGGCCATCACGATGATCGGCATGAAGCTCACCAGCGAGCCGGTGGCGCCGTCGCTGAGGATGCCGCCGAACCAGCCCCACTGGAACAGCGCCACCGTGACGCCGAGGGTCGCGCCGAGGGTGAGTAGGTAGCCGACCGCGGCGATGAGGGGCACCAGCAGGGAGCGGAAGACCATCGTCAACAGCACCATCGACAGGCCGACGACGACCAGGGCGAACGGCAGGATAGCGGTAAGCAGCCGGGCGGAGACGTCGACGCCGAGCGCGGTCGTCCCGCTGACCTGGATGGTTGCGCCGGTCGTGGCGGTGATGTCCGCGGCCTCGTGCCGGATCGTCTGCACTACGTCGGCGGTCGCCGGGTCGGCGGGTCCGGTCGTGGGGATCACCTGGACCAGCGCGTACCGGGCGTCGGCGGAAATCCGCGGCGGCGCTACCGACGCTACACCGGGAATGTCGCTGAGACCTTCGGCGACGGCCGTGGCGGCCGTGTCCGGCTGGCTGGACCTGGAGAGGTCGGCGAGCACGAGGACCGGACCGTTGAGCCCGGGTCCGAACTCGTCGGAGACCGTGTCGTAGACCTGGCGCGCCTGGTCGCTGTTCGGCAGGCTCCCGTTGTCGGGCAGCGCCAGTCGCATGCCCGTCACCGGCACCGCCAGGACGAGTAGCGCGCCGACCCCGGCCGCGAGGATGACGACGGGCCGGCGCAGCACGCCCCGCACCCAGCGCTCGGCGCCGGGGACCGCGCGGCCCTCGGCGACGGCCGCGGCCCGCCTGCTGTCCCGCCCGCCCGGGCGCGGCGCCAGCCGCCGCCCGGCCACCGACAGTAGGGCCGGCAGCAACGTGATCGCCACCAGCACCGCGAGGAGCACGGTCGCCGCCGAGGACACCCCCATCACGGTGAGGAACGGCACCTGCGCCACGGCCAGGCCAAGGAGGGCGATGATCACGGTCGACCCGGCGAACACCACCGACGAGCCCGCAGCGGCGGTGGCCCGGACGACGGCCTGCGCGACGTCCGCCCCTGCGGCCAGTTCGGCGCGGTGGCGGACGACCAGCAGCAGGGCGTAGTCGATACCGACCGCGAGCCCGAGCATGAGCGCGAGCGTCGGGGCGGTCGTGGAGATCGTGGTCAGGGTCGAGGCCACCCAGATACCGACCAGCCCGGCGGCGACGCCGACGAGCGCGGTGAGCAGGGGCAGCCCGGCGGCGACCACCGACCCGAGAGTGACCGCGAGGACGACGACCGCCAGCAGGAGGCCGATCACCTCCGCCGCGTGCGAGGCGGAACTCGGCCCGCCGGAGAGTGCGTTGCCGCCGAGGAACACGGTCAGCCCGGCCTGCTCGGCCGGGGCCATCGCGGCCCGGACATCGTCGCCTGTCGAGTCGGGCAGTTCGCCCTTGAGTACGTCGAACTGCACGATGGCCAGCCCGGATCGGCCGTCGGCGCTGACCGTGCCCGGGGCCTGCGGTGGCGCGACGGCCCTCACGTGGTCGATTCCGGACACCGCCGTCAGCGACCGCTGGACGGCGGCGGTGTAGGCCGGGTCGCTCACCGTCCCGCCGTCGGGTGCCTCCAGCAGGATCTGCAGCGAGGTCCCGCCTGCACCGGGGAACTCCTCCTGCAGCACGTTCAGGGCCGCCTGGGACTCCGAACTGGGGATGGTGAACTCGTCGGTCAGGGCGCTCCCGCGCGCCGCGAGGCCTCCCACGAGGGCCAGGAGCAGCAGCACCCAGCCTCCGATCACGATGAATCTCTGCCGGTGCGCGAACCTGCCTACGCGCTGCAACAACCGGGCCATCAGTTCGTCATCCCTTCCGCTGTCCGGCGGGCCGGATGCCCGCTCGCCGTCCAGTCGACCGGCATGAGCTGACGGTGCGCCTATCCGGACCCTGACGAGCCCCTGCCGGGAACCTGACGGTTGGCTGACGGCAGCGCTGTGGGTGCCGCGACCGGGAGCCGGACGGTGATCGTGGTGCCCTCGCCGACCACGGACCGGCCGGTGACCTCGCCGCCCTGCGCGGTCACCAGGGCTCGGACGATGGACAACCCCAGCCCGGAGCCGGATCCGTCCCGGGACCGGCCGGCGTCGACCCGGTAGAACCGGTCGAACACCCGGGCCAGGTCGTGCTCGGCGATGCCCGGTCCGTGGTCGACGACCTCGACAGCGACCTCGCTGCGGGCGGCGGGGCCGACGGCCAGTTCGACGGGCGTGCCGGCCGGGGTGTGCTGGACGGCGTTGCCGACGAGGTTGCGGAACACCTGCTCCAGCCGCGGTGCGTCGCCGAGCACGGTGACCGGTCCGGCCGCATGTAGGGTGATCGCCCGGTCCGGCTTGATCACGCGCGCGTCCTCGATGACGCCTTCCAGCAGGGGCAGCAGGGGGACCGGTTCAGCGGCGAGCGGCCGCCCGGCGTCCATCCGGGCGAGCAGTGCCAGATCCTCGACGAGCAGGCGCATCCGGCCCACCCCGGCCTCCATTCGGCCCATCGCCCGGTCCAGGTCGTCGCGGTCCTCCAGGCCGCCCTGCACGTATAGGTCGAGCCAGCCGCTGATGCCGGTGAGTGGAGTGCGCAGTTCGTGCGAGGCGTCGGCCACGAACGAGCGCAGGGCCTGCTCGGCGCGGCGCCGGGCTTCGAACGCCTCGGTCAGGGCTGCGGCCAGCCGGACCGTCTCGGTACCGGAGCCGTGGGCGAGATCGCCGAAGTCGTGGTCCCCGGCGCCTCCGGCGATCTGGTCGGCGGCCTCAGCCATCCGTTCCAGCGGGCGCAGGCCGCGACGCAGGCTCAACGCGGCCACCGACCCCAGCACGATCAACGCGGCGACGGCGAACCCGAACCCGGTCCGCCGCAGGCGGACGATCACCGCCACGTCGTCGGTCCTGTCGACGGCGACGACAAGGAACCCGAGCGGGATCGACGTGCCGTCGCCGGACTCCACGACCAGTCCCGTGGCCCGGGCACGGGCCACCAGGAACGTACGGCCCCCGGCGGTCAGGTCGGCGGGTTCCCCGATCGGCAGGTCGCGGGTAGCTGCGACGAGGTCGCCCGCCGGTGGTGGTGGGCCATCTTGGAGGCGGTCGAAGGTGAACGCCGGCCGGCCGCTCGTGTCCAGACCGACCACGACCACGCCGGCGAAGGCGGGCAACGCGTCCGGCTCGATCACCACCCGGTCACGTCCGCTGAGGATCCCGCCGACGGAGGCGTTGATGTTCCACAGCCGCTCCTCGGCCCGCTCGGCGAGGTAGCGCTGCAGGAACAACGAGGTCAGGGCAGGACCGCCGACCAGCCCGACGAGCAGCAGGACGAGCAGATGGACCAGGAGCCGGCGACGGATCGACAGCGGCCGCACGGGCCGCCGCAGCCTCACCGGGGCTCCCTCACCGCGTACCCGAAACCACGCACGGTGTGGATCAGCGGCACGGACGCACCGTCATCGATCTTGCGGCGAAGATTGGCGACGAACCGCTCGACGACGTTGGCGTCCCCACCGAAGTCATACCCCCACACGTGCTGCAGGATCTGGCTCTTGGACAGCACCCGCCCCGCATTGTTGAGTAGAAAGACAAGCAGCCGGAACTCGGTCGGCGACAAGTGCACCGGCCGCCCCGCACGAGTAACCAGGTGAGCATCGAGGTCGACGGCCAGGTCGGCGAGCAGCAGCCGGTTGTCCTCGGACGGCACATCGGTGCCCGCCGTCCGTCGCACCAGCGCCTCCAGCCGGGCGACGACCTCGGCAACGCTGAACGGCTTGGTGACATAGTCGTCGGCGCCCAGCCGCAGCCCCTGGATCCGGTCCTCCACCTCCTGCCGCGCGGTCAGGAACAGCACCGGCGTGGTCTTGCCCCGGCCGCGCAGCAGCCGGACGGTCTCGAACCCATCCAGGCCAGGCATCATCACATCGAGCACGACAACATCGAACTCCTGGCCGGTCAGGCGCACCAACGCCGTAGCGGCGTCGGGCACGGCGTGCACCTCCCAGCCGGCGAACCGCAGGGTCGACTCGAGTAACTCGCGGATCTGCGCGTCGTCGTCGACGACCAGGACTCGTGGCACCGGCACCCGCACATCCTCCTCCACTACCGGCCCAAGGCGAAGCACACAGCTGAAGTGCGCAGGCACGCACGCATGCCGGCCCGCCCGGACGTCCGTGAACCTCCAAATCAGAGACTGCCGCAGGAGGACGCCTCGCCGCTATCCCGTTGCGTTCACGGAGCAATTGCGTCCGCGGTTGCTCATGGCTACTCAATCACCTCGGCCGAGCCGGCGAACACCGCATCCCTCCGGAGCATGGCGATGGCACCGTCCACGAACGTCACCATCTGGAGACACGCGGCGTTGGCGGCGTACGCCCTCGTGGTCAGCGGCCAGCACCCGCACCAGCTGCTCATCAAGTGCCGTCCAGTACCGCACGACAGCCACGAGACCACATCCGTAGAGACCCGCTGCCAGACGATCAACGGCCACGCCGCTACAACATCGCGCAACAGGTCGCCGGGCCCCGAGGTCGACCCAACAAACAGCTCAGACGGCTACATCGATGTACGCATCCTCGACCTCCAAACGGGTGGCGGACCGTTCGTACCGGCCCCCGCAGGGCAGGTCACAGTTGCCGGACACCGCAGCCCGGCGGTACGCCCGACCGGCAGCAGTTGAGGATGGGCGAATGGTTAGGCTCTGCACCCATGGCGCGCCACGAACTCAGGAAGTCAGCTGCGTCAAGTTCAGGTTTGCCGGCACCGTGGAAGCGGAACCAGACGTCGTCGTGACAACGGCTGCTGGTGACCGGGAAACCCTTGATCCCCGGTGCCGACGGAGGCGACGGCGATGAAGGTTCGGTCGGGGACTCGCGGTCGTTGACTGATCTGAGGTCCTCGTCGCCTAAGTCATGGCTCACGATCGGGAAGAGCTCGACGAACCCGAACCTCCCGCCGCCATAACGGACCATGAAGGCCTTGTGTAGCTCCGGGAGAATGACGTCCAGATGGGTCTCGACCTCGGAGATCTCCCTCTCGGTGACTGCCTACCCCTCGATGAGTGGGAAACCGTACTTGGCCAGCGAAGCGGCCGACTCCTGGCGCAGGGACTCGGCCAGCACGTCGAACCGCATGATGTCCATGCTGCTCAGCATATGTATCCGACGGCAGGTCGGCGGGGCGGGCGCACCGAATCGGCTGCACAGCTTGCCGCCCGGCTCTGCCGCCGACCAGCCTCTGGACGCAGACAGCGACAGAAGGGCGATGGAAGCTGCGAGTGAGTGGTCCCCGGCGCGGCCGAGCGATGGGTTCGAGGTGGTGTACGTTCCTCCCGCCCACGGGCGTGCAAGAACGTTGGAGTGGGGCAGGTGGCGGTGCGGTAGGTGCCCGCAGCGCGAGGAACGGCCTGGCCTGCGGCACGGTATGGTCCTACAGCATGTATCCGGACAATCGGCGCGTCGCGCTCGTCGCGGTGCTCGGCGGCTTCCTGCTGGGCTTCGTCGATTTCGTATGGATCAAGTTCATGCCCTGGTGGCCCCTTGCCGACCTGGGCAACTCGTCTGCGGTGTGGGCGGTCGCCGCGTTCTTCTTCGGGTACTGGGTCCGTACCGAATGGCTGCGGGCCGCTGCCGGTGCCGCCGCCGGACTGGTGATCGCCGTACCCGCCTACTACGTGGCGGCGGCGCTGGTCCAGGGCGACGACTGGTCGCTGCTGTGGGCGCCTACCTCTCTGCTCTGGATGGCCTTCGGGGTCCTCGCCGGAGTGGTCTTCGGCGTCGGCGGCATCTGGGCACGTGGCTCAGGCTGGCGGCAGACCATCGGTACGGCCCTGCCGGGCGCGGTGTGCTTCACCGAGGCGGCGTTGGAGGCGGCCCGAATCGGCGATCCGAGCTACGGCAGCGAGCGGATCCCGCATGTCGTGGTCCGAGCGGTGCTCGGCGTACTGGTGATCGTCCTGGCCGGTGGGACTACCCGTAACCGGCTCCTCAGCCTCGCCACGGCGCTGCCGTTGGCGCTGCTCGGCCTCGGAGCGTTCCTGGCGGCCGGCTTCCGCTGAACCAAAGGAACCTTCCCGTGCTTCGCCCGGAACCAGCATGCCTCTATCGCCGACTATCTATCTGCTGACGTTGGTGACGGAGGGACGTAGATGAAGCGACGGGCGATGTTGACGGGTGGGGCGGCGGTGGGCGTCGGAGCGCTGACCGGCGGACCGGTCGCGGCTGCGGCTGCGGCCGCGCCGCCGCGTGACACCAACAGACCCTTGCGGGTACGGATCGTAATGTTCGACGGTGTCGAGGAGCAGGACTTCATCGCCCCAAAGGAAGTGTTCTCGCTGGCCGGCTGGTACAGCGAACGGGAGATCGACGTCAACTACATGGTGCACGGTCGGCCACGCCTGGTCACCGCAGCGTTCGGCACCGAGGTACGGGTCAAGCATGGTTGGCAGCCCGAGACGGCCGACGTGATCATCGTTCCCGGTGGTGGTCGACCCGGCGAGCCCGGCATCTGGGCGGAGATCGAAAACGGGGCGCTGCCCAGCGCGCTGGCGGCGGCTCCCCGGCCGAGGCTCATCATGTCGTCGTTGTGCACCGGCGCGGTGCTCCTCGCCGTGGCCGGCCTGGTCGACGGCCGCCCCTGCACCACGCACACCGTCGCGAAGCAGCAGCTGACCTCGCGCGGCGGCATCGTCAAGAACGCCCGCGTGGTCGACGACGGCGACCTCGTCACCGCCGCCGGAATCACTTCCGGCCTGGACCTGGGGCTGCACCTGGTGAAGCGCCTGCTGGGTGCGGACGTCGCCATCCGGGTAGAGGAAGCCCTCGAATACCAGGCACGAGGCACCGTCTGGACCGATCCAGTCCGAACCTAGCCACAGCCATCGCTCGGCCGGCCGGGTGTCTACTCGTCGAGCAGTGCGGCCGTGTCGAGCGTGAACCGAAACGGTTGATCGGTGGTCAACACGTCGCCCTTGGTCGCGGTCACGTGCTCGACGTAGTGCTCGTTGTCAAGCCGGAAGAGCCGGAGTGTCACTGCTGACGGACCCGGCAACTCGGGCTCAACCAGCAGATACCACGAGATTCGGGCGGCGGCGTACAACTGCATCTTGAGCAGTCGATCGGTGGCGGCGTTGCTCGGAGACGTGATCTCGCAGATCAGCACGACCTCGGTCGCATCGGTAACGGATCCTTCGCTGCTGGTGTCGGCGACGACAAGGTCTGGGATCACGATCCGATCGGTACGCAATCTGACGTTGATCGCCTCGTACGCCTTGAGACCGGCAGACCGGGCCGCCGGATACAGCGCGGACATCAGCAGGAACGAGAGCTGTCGATGACGCTTGCTCGGTGCCGGACTGATCCACAGACGACCGTCGACCAGCTCGGTCCGGTCAGGTGTCTGGCCCAGTGCGAAGTACTTCGCTTCGTCCCAGGTTCGGTTGAGATCAAGGACGTTCACGCGTCACCAGTGTCAGAAGGAGGACGAGCGTCCCCCACCCCAGGGATAGGGGTGGGGGACAGGGCGATCGGCGGTGGTCAGTGGGGGAGGGTGCCGGTCTGTAGGGCGGTGGTGAAGGTGCCCCACTGCCGGGTGGTGAAGGTCAAGGTGGGGCCGGTGCGGTCCTTGCTGTCGCGTACCTCGGCCTGTCCGGCGTGCCGACGGGCTTCGACGCACGCTCCGCCGTTGCCGGCGCTGCGGCTGGAGGTGAACCAGGGGGTGTCAGGCTTCATCGCAGATGCTCCTCGATCGGGACCGACTGCCCGCGGATCAGCCGGAAAATTCGACGGTACTCCGCCAACTCCTCTGGACGCTCCAGGTAACGAGCACCCATATGAGACTCGACGTAGGCGATGTCCGGGTCGTCCGGGTCGGCGAAGTCGAGCAAGATGAACTGGCCGGAGAACGCAGGGTGAGCGCCGACGGACCAGGGCAGGACGCGGACCTCCACCCGTACCCGTCGGCCCAGGCTGGCCAGGTGGGCGCGCTGTTCGGCCATCACCGCAGGGCCGCCGACCTCGCGGACGAGCGCACCGGCCCCGAGAATCGCGACGATCCGGGCCGGCTGCTCGCGGTCGTAGTAGGAAATCTGCCGGTCCAGCCGCAGCGATACCAGCCGCTCGATCTTCTCCTGCGGCGCATCCGGATAGGTGGCGCGGAACACCGCGCGCATGTAATCCGGCGTCTGCAGCAGACCGTGGATCACCTCGGGGTCATAGACCCCGATCTCGGTGGCGGCGGCTTCGAGGCCGACGTACAGGCGGAACCAGTCCGGTACGGCGTCGCCGTGCGACTCCCACCAGCCGTGCTCGTCGCTTGCCCCGGCGAGCCGGGTCAACGCGTCCGTCGTCTCCGGGTCGGCACCGTAGAACCAGCAGAGACCGCGAACGGTGTTCATCTTGACCGGGAACTTACCGTTCTCGATGCGCCACAACGTCGTACGCGAACAGACCTTCGCCCGCTCCACCTCCTGCTCGGTGCGGGACGACTCCTCCCGCAGTCGGCGCAGCCGTCGCCCCAGCTGACGGCGCACCACAGTCGGTCCGGTGACCGGCATCGCTTCACCTTCCTCTCATCCGACACACCCACCACCCGCGCCAATGTTTCAGAAAGCAACCGCTGGCCGGGCTGGTCGCCGAAATCGCCACATCACAGTGGAGACAAGCCAGCGTCCACGATTGAGTCTGCCGTACGCCGGCTGGAAATGTGGTCCGCCACAAGGGTGAATTCACGAAATCCGGTATCTCGTGACGGAGGTTTGCGAACATGAGTGAGCGCACCGCCAGCGGTGGACACGTACCGCCGACCGGCATGTCCCGCGTCGACCGCGCGGGTCGGTCCGAGTTTTCCCTCGACGGGCTGTTGACCTGTGCCGGCTGCGACCGTCGGCTGGTCTGCCTGCAGACGTTGAGCGGCCGGGCGTACGGCGCACCGTGCGGCTGCCGGCCCGGCCCGGTCAACGCCGAAAGGCTCGAACGCCTCGTGCTCGACGCCGTCGTCGCGCACGGACGCGGCATGCTGATCCAGATCGAGGACGCCGCCGACCCGGGCAGCCTGATGCGCCGATTCCTGGCCGAGGTCCACGTCGGCAACACCATCGACGAGTTGGAATTCAGCTGGATCTACTGACCTGTACTGACCGGTGTGCTCATCAGAGCCAGCGGGGCGCGGGGACCGGTGCGGGCGTCACGTGGGTCAGGGCCGGCGGTGGACGGCGAGGAACGTGACTGCGGTGAGTACGGCCGCCGCGCCCAGGTAGACGCCGGACTCGGCGACCTGCAACTGCCAGTACGTCCACGAGCTGGCCTCGCGCACCACGCGTGCACCGCCCAGTTGGACGATGCCCAGCACCGGCACGCTGAGCGCCATCGCGACGTGCGTGTTGCGGGTCACCGCACCCAGCGCCGCGCCGAGGGCGAGCGCGAACAGCACCCGGGCGAGCGGGATCAGATCGTGCGACTCGTAGGCGAACCAGCGCATCGGGTCGCCGTCGGTCGTCGGCAACCCCCAGGTGACGGCGGCGGTCACCACGGCGGCGGCGGTCAGCGACCCGGCCGCCGCGACCGCCAGCCGAGCCGCCAGCCAGTGGCCGCGCGGCCGGCTCCGCGTCCAGGCCAGCCGGTGGGTGCCCTGCTCCAGGTCGCGGGCCACCAGCGGCACGCCCCAGAACATGCAGACCCCGATGGTCAGGTAGCCGGCGAACAGCTGGGTGATGGTGACGAACTCGGCGTCGACGTGGGCGGCCGCCGTCAACCCGCCGTAAAGGCAGATCAGGATCGCAGCGGCGATGAACGGGAACCGCTGCTGACGCCAGGCGAGCCAGATCATCGGACGTCCTTCCCCGCCGGTTGACCGGCCGCGACGAGGGTGGGCGCGGGCAGGCAGACGGCGTCCGGGTTGCGCAGGTACGCCAGCACCAGCTCCTCCAGGCCGGGCACCTGCCCGTCGTCGTGGCTGGCCGGCTGCCCGCGTACCGTCGCCGGCTCTCCGCGTACCACTGTCGACGCCTGCCGGACCAGCGCGGTGGTCTGCCGGGCCGTGACGCTCAGGTGTACGGGCGGATGGTCCGCCGCCCGCAGCCGCTGCGCCAGCTCGGCCGGCCCGGTCAGCACCCGGTGCGCCTCGGTCAGCTCGTCGAATCCGCCGGCCACCTGCAGCCGGCCACGGTTGAGCAGCAGCAGGTAGTCGCAGGTGTCGACCAGGTCGGCCAGGATGTGCGAGGAGAGCACCACGGTGGCGCCGGTGTCGGCGACGGCGGCCATCAGCGCACCCATCACCTCGGTACGGGCCAACGGGTCCAGGTCGGCGAGCGGCTCGTCGAGCAGCAGCAGTTCGGCGCGTTTGCCCAGGGCGAGGGTCAACGCGACCAGGGTGCGCTGCCCACCGGAGAGGGTACGGATCCGTTGCCGCAGCGGGATGCCGTAGTCGTCGAGCCGGGCCAGCGCCCCGCCGGTGTCGAAGGCCGGGTTGGCGGCCTGGCCGAAGTGGAGCATCTCCGCGACGGTGAACCCGGCGAACAGGGGTTTGTCCTGGGCGACGAACGCGACCCGGGCCAGGTCGTGGCCGTGCCCGGTGAGTGGCCGCCCGCCGACCCGGACCTGCCCGGCGCTGGGGGTGAGCAGGCCGACCGCCAGGTGCAGCAGGGTGGTCTTGCCGGCACCGTTCGGGCCGACGAGCGCGGTGACCGTGCCGGCCGGTACGGCGAGCGTGCAGTCGCGCAGCGCCCAGCTGCGGCCGTACCGTTTGCCCAGGCCGGTGGTCTGCAACGTGGTCATCCGGTCCGCTCCGGCCGGTTGTCCGCCGCTCGGGGCGAGGCGTTCTCGGCCAGTTCGGCCGCGAGGATGGCGCGCAGGTCGTCGTCGTCCAGGCCCGCGGCGCGGGCGGTGGCGACCCAGGCCGCGAGCTGGGTGCGGATCGCCGGGTCCCAGGCCGCGCGGCGGGCCGACAGCGACGCCAGTATGAAGGTGCCGACGCCGGGCCGGGACTGCACCACGCCGTCGCGTTCCAGTTCGCGGTACGCCTTGTGCACCGTGTTCTGGTTGATCCCGAGTGCGGCGACGACCTCCCGGGCGGTCGGCAGCCGGTCGCCCTCCTGCAGCCAGCCGAGCCGCACCGCCTGGCGTACCTGCTGCACCAACTGCAGGTACGGGGTGACGCCGGACCGGCGGTCCAGCCTGAACTCGATCACGCCGACTCCTATTCTGCTAGGCCGCTAGCAGAATAGCACTATGCCTGGTCGGGGGTCGGGCGCGCCAGGGATCGTGAGCGGCTACCAGACCGGGAACAGGTCGGGCCCGCCGCCCTTGGCGGAGCGGACCAGCGGGGTGGTGAAGTCGGGTACGTACAGGAAGCAGCGGACCCGCAGGTCGCCTGCCCACACCGAAGGGTTCCCCGTCCGGAACCAGAACGTGGCCACCCGGTAGGGCAGGTCCTCGTCGACCGGCAGGTCCGCGTAGTCGGCGATCATCAGCAGGCAGCGCTCCTGAATCGCCTCGTCCCCGGGCCAGCTGCCGGGCAGGGTGCCGCCGTCGAAGACGCCGACGAACTCGCCGTGGTGCGGCCGGGCGCAGTCGACCGGCTCCAGCGCTTCGAGGTGGTCGTCGCCCCACCGCACGTCGTGGCAGCCCAGCCGCAGCGCGCCACCGTCGGCCAGCGTGCCGCGCAGACTTCCGGTCCGGGGCAGCACCTTGTCCCGGAACACACTGCTGATCTCGGTGAGGTCGCAGCGGAACCAGCGGGCCCCGGCGCTCCAGGCCGCCTGCGGCGGCACCAGCACGGTCATGTCGAGCAGGCCGTGCTGCCAGATGTCGCCGAGGAACTCGGCGGCCCGGGCATCGCACTCGACGCGGGCCGTCTCGCGGGCCGGGACATTGCCCACCGGGGCGGTCGTCCGTTGCGCGTCGGCACCGGTGAAGGTGCCGACGTGGACTGTCTCGACCAGGTGCAGTTCGTCGCAGTCGACCGGACGGTAGTACCTGCCGCTGCCCGAGGCAGCCTCGGCGCGGTGGCAGGTGCCGGCCTGCGGGACGAAGGTGGTCGGCTCGTCGAACCCGGCCCAACCGTCGGTGAGGGTGCCGTCGGTCCCCGGCGGCGGTGCCGCACAGCCGGCCGTAACGGCCAGCGACGCGGCGGCCAGCAGCGCGACCATCCTGGTCCGTAGCGGCTGCAAGATCATGAGAATTTGCCGATTCACTGGTACTGGATGGGCAGGGCGCTGGTGCCGCCGGCGCGCACCGAGCCGGTCAACAGCGGGTCGGCCCGCCAGGCGAAGCAGCGGATCGCCCTGTCGCCCTCCGCCCAGTCCAGGACGTCGGAGTAGGTGTAGATGGTGCCCACCCGGTACTGCAGGTCGCCGTTGTTCGGCACCTTCGCGTAGTCGGCCACCACCTTGCGGCACCGGGTGTGAACCCGATCGTCGTTCAACTCCACCTCGTCGTACCCCAGTTTGTCCTCCACGTACGTGCCGGCGAACTCGGCCTGGTGCGGGGTGTCGCAGTCCAGCGGCTCGGTCAGCGGCTCGTCGTCGACACCGACCGCCGCCGAGTCGTAGCACGTCAGAAGCAGCGGATGGCCGGGAGCGTGCAGCGCACCCTTGATGGTGCCGTACCAGTCGACCAGTGGGCCGCCAGGACTGTCCACGACCCCTACGTCGCAGCCGAACCAGCGGGCCCCGCCGGTCCAGGCGGCGTCGGACGGCGACACGACCGTCATCTGCAGCCGGGCGGTTTGCCAGGGACCGCCAAGGAACTCGTTCACCCTTCGGTCACACTCGGCCCGGGCGGCCCGCCGGGCCGGAATCAGACCGTCCGCCGCGCCGTCCTCGTCGAACGGCACCGCCGGCTCGTCGCCGAGCGTTCCGACGTGCACGGTCTCCACCAGGTGGTACCGGACGCAGCCAACTGGTCGATAGCTCTCCCAGTCAATGAAGCGCCGACTAGCGTTATGGCAGCTGCCGGCCTCGGGTGCGAAGTGGACGGGTTCGTCGAACGCGGCCCAGCCGTTGACCAGATCCCCGTCCACGCCCGGCGACAGCGGCACACAGCCGGCCATCGTGGTCAGTGACGCGGCGGTCAGCAGCGCTGCCAGCCTCGCCCGGACACCCCACCGTCGCGCCATGATCCTGCCGCCTCCCCGTTGTCCACTCAAGCCGACGAGGCTACGACACCGGGTCGACCGCCGACCGGCCGGGCCCCGGAGCACTGTCTAGCACGGTCAGTGGTCCCGATGGGTGGCCAGGTCGGCGAGCTGGGCGAGCGCCGTACCCGCGCCGGCTTCGGGCCGGGCCGTCGCCAGCCGGTCGAGCGCCGCCGCCCGGTGCCGGTCCGCCTCCCGCCTCGCCCAGTCCCGGCCGCCGGCCTGCTCGACGAGCAGCGCGGCCCGGGCCACCTGCCCGTCGGTGAACCCGCCCGGTATCGCGTACAGCAGGGTCAGCTCGGCGCCGGCCGGCGTGCCGCTGCCCATCGCGAACACCACCGGCAGCGACTTCTTGCGCTGCCGCAGGTCGGCGCCGACCGGTTTGCGGGTCACCGCCGGGTCGCCCCAGATGCCAAGCAGATCGTCGACCAGCTGGAACGCCATCCCCAGGTGGTGGCCGTACCCCTTCAGCCCGTCGATCCGGTCCGGGGCGGCGCCGCCGCTGATCGCGCCGACCGCGCAGGCGGCGCCAATCAGCGACGCCGTCTTGCCGGCCGCCATCGCCAGGCAGGCGTCCAACCCCACGGCGGTACGTGACTCGAACGCCACGTCGGCGCTCTGCCCGGCCACCAGATCCAGCAGCACCTGGCACAGCTCGGCGGCGGCTGGGGCGGCCTGCCCGCGTACCGTGTCGAAGGCCAGCGCGAGCAGCGCGTCACCGGCCAGGATGGCCTGCGCGTCGCCGAACGCGGCCCCGGCGGTGGGCCGGCCACGCCGGGTCCGGTCGCCGTCCATCACGTCGTCGTGCAGCAGGGTGAAGTTGTGCACCAGCTCCACCGCGACCGCCGCCGGCACCGCCCGGTCCGCCGGGGCACCGACCGCCTCGGCGCAGGCCAGTGCCAGGCCGCCGCGCAGCCCCTTGCCCCAGCCGGCTTCGGCCGGGCTGCCGTCGGCGGCGTACCAGCCGAAGTGGTAGCCGGCGACGGTGTGGATCGGGTCGGCGAGCCGGTCGACGGCGCGGCGCAGCTGCGGCTCGATCAACGTCCGCGCCGCCGCCAGTCGCGCCCAGGCGTCGCGTTGTGCGGTGGTCGTGGCGGTCAACCCTGGCTCCCGAGCAACGTGGCCTCCAGATACTCCTGTGGCGCCGGTTCGGTGGTCGCCGGCGTCGGCTGGTAGCGCTTTGTCCGGCTGGACCAGTCGACGTTGCCGCGCATCCAGCTGCGCATCCCGGCCAGGTACGGCTCCAGCACCGCCGGCCGGCCGGGGAAGGTCCGCCGCAGCTGCGCCTCCGCCGCCAGGTACAGGTCGGTCTCGGCGTCGATCGCCCGGGTCACCCGGTCGACCGCCGCGTCGCGGTCTAGCCCATGGTGGTAGCCGACGATGTACGCCAGGTTGTGTACCTCGCCGAGGGCGCGTTCCTTGTCCAGCGAGTAGATGTCGTTGGTCCAGCAGACCACGTTGCAGGCGGCGTCGAGCGCGGTGCGAAACGGCGCGCTGTCGTACACCTCGTCGGGCATGTCGATTCGTTCGACGACGTCGATGAAGTCCATGCAGACGTAGATCGCCCCGGTGTGCCGGCGTTTCTCGATGTAGGTGGCCTCGTCCGGCACGGTGCCGGACAGCCGGTTGCCGGCCTCCCAGGTGGCGGCGGTGGTCAGGCACTGCTCCAGGTGCCGTACGAACAGTTGCCGCCAGCGGGCGGTGGCGTCCGGCGCGGTACGCCGCCACAGGTCGGCCAGCGACGACACCGCCCGGGGCAGGTCCCGGCGCCGCGCGTCGGCGGCGCCGAAGTCGTCGGCGGACAGCACCCGCCGCATCGCGGCCATCACCTCGGCGAGGTGCTGCGGGCTGCGTCCGTCGGCACCGTCGTCCAACTGGTCGTCGACCAGGAACAGCCAGGCGAACCAGTCGGCCATCAGCTCGGCATGCGCCGC
The DNA here is from genome assembly GCF_027497315.1 of Solwaraspora sp. WMMA2059. Taxonomy (GTDB): domain Bacteria; phylum Actinomycetota; class Actinomycetes; order Mycobacteriales; family Micromonosporaceae; genus Micromonospora_E. Next base: position 2,258,676 of record NZ_CP114908.1, read on the forward strand.
GTCGGCGGTCGGGTAGACCATCGACGCGAACCAGCCGAAGTCGGCGTGGTCGAATCGGGCGCGGGCCTGCTCACGCAGCACCAGTCCGGTATCGCGTACCCAACTGGTCAGGTGCGCGCGGGCCTGTTCGACGTGCGGGTTGAGCTGGTAGGGGAAGCGGTCGAGGGTCTGCTGGACCGGGTCGAGGCTCAGGTGGCTGGCCGTGTCGTCCGTGAAGGTCACCGGTACTCCAGGTTGAGGTGGACCCCGCCCTTGGGGTGCAGGGTGATCAGCGCCTCCGGCCGCACCTCGGGTGCGTCCGGTGGCAGTACGAGCCGGTGCCGACGGGCCACCGAGGCCAGCACCAGGACCAGCTCGGACAGCGCGAAGTGTTTGCCGATGCAGATCCGGTGGCCGCTGCCGAACGGCACGTAGACGTGCTTCGGGCGCCGCGCCACCTGCTCCGGGGTGAACCGCTCCGGGTCGAAGCGTTCCGGGTCGTCCCAGAAGTCGGGGTGCCGGTGCAGCAGGTAGCTGTTGATCAGCATGTTGGTGCCGGCCGGCACCCGGTAACCGTCGATCACGTCGGCCGAGCTGGCCCGGCGCATGAACTGGTACGCCGGTGAGTAGATGCGCAGCGTCTCGTCGGCGACCATCCGGGTGTACGGCAGCCGGGGCAGGTCCTCGAAGGTCGGCGTCCGGCCGGCGAGCACCGAGTCGACCTCGGCGTGCAGCTTCGCCTCCACCCTTGGGTGCCGGGCGAGCAGGTAGAACGCCCAGGACAGGGTGTTCGTGGTGGTCTCGTAGGCGCCGATGCAGATGTTGAGCACCTCGTGGTGCAGCTGTTCCAGGTCCATCCGCTGGCCGTCGGTCTCGTCGACGGTGTGCAGCAGCAGGGTGAGCAGGTCGGTCTCCTCGCCGGTGGGCACCTCCTCGTGCAGCCGGCGGTTGATGAACGTTGACACGAAGGTGTCCATGTCGGCGATCGCGGCCCGCAGCCGGCGGTGCCGGGGGGTCGGCACGCTCAGCGGCGGGAACGGGAATCGGAAGAACGCGCCGAGGATCGCGTTGGCCTCGCCGAATGCCCGTTCGAAGGCCTGCGCGATGTCGCCGACCTGCGCGCTGAACAGCGACCGGTTGACGATTCGTAGGGCGAGTTGGCCGATCTCGTCGGTGACGTCGAGGGTGCCGCCCCGGCCGTAATTCTGCTCCCACCGGACGAGCATTTGTTCGGCTTCGTCGGTCATGTTTCGGGTGAAAGAGCTGACCGTACGGGGTGTGAAGTGCGGTGCCATCATCCGCCGTTGCCGTCGCCACAGATCCATGTCCGGGTTGGCGATGAGCCCTTTGCGCAGCACCGGCCGGACGACCTTGAACAGGACGGCGTTCTTGTCGTACTTCTCGCCCTCGTCGACCAGCACATGCCGGATGTAGTCGGGATGGTTGACCAGCACCATTGGGATACCCAGGGGCCGGAACCGGAAAATGTCGCCGTAGCGGTCGACGCCCCGGCCGAGGAAGGCGAGCTGGTCGCGTTTGACCCTGATTCTTCGTGGGTCTGACGCCGTTCGATGACCAGCGAGTCTGCATCGTTGGCGGTGGATGTATCGGCTCCGTTGGGTGTGGTTGTGGGCCGGCTGTCGCGCCGGTGGCGTGGTCTCCTGGGGTTCCTCCTGGTCGTCGGGGCGGTGGTGTGGGTGGTCAGGTGGCGGGCATGGGCATCCGGCGGATGATCTCGATGGCGGTGGCCAGGTCGGTGGCCCAGGGCCAGGTGTGGGGTAGGCGTAGCCACCGGTAGCGGCGGGCGCGGACCAGGCGTGCGGGGGTCTGGAAGATCCGGTAACGCAGTGTCTTGGGCTCGGCCTTGGCCAGGGCGCCGGTCAGCGCGTAGAGGCGCATCCACGCGGTGAGGTCCACGGCGATGGTGACGGCGGCGCACCAGGCCTTGTTGACCTGCCATTGTTTGGACGGCAGATGCCCGAGGCCGGTGTCCTTGGTGGTGCGTACGTCGTCTTCGACGCGGGCGTGTACGCGGTGACGGGCGTCGGCGCGTTGCACGGACAGGCCGTCCGGGCCGTGGGCGCCGGTGTTGGTGACGAACGCCGAGTACCGGTAGCCGCAGGTGTCGAACAGGGTGGCCTGTTCGTGGTCGAACAGCTTGCGCCGGCGCACGATGACCCGCATCGTCTTCGGCCACTTCAGGCCGGTCAGCCGCTCGCGGAGCAGGTCGGTGATCTCGGTGACCTGAAGGCCGTCGATGACCTCGCCGGTGGTGTTGGACAGGCACGGGACCCACCAGTCGTCGGGTCGGCGGTTGCATGCCGCCCGGACGTGTTCGTCGACGTCGAACCCGATCGAGTACGCCACTCGACGCCCACCGGTCTGGTCGAGGCTGTGCAGCCAGTCGATGAGCGTGTGTGAGGCGCCGGCACCGTCGGAGGTGATCAGCAGGTCGTCGCGTCGGTCGGCGGGTATCTGCGCGATGGCCTGGCGCAGGACCTCGATCAGATCGGCGGCGGTGTTCGCCCCGGCGTTGCCGGGGCGGGGCATCAGGGCGGCCAGTTCACCGGTGTTGTCGATCCACACGCCGAGGCTGTGGAACCCGAACGTCTTCTTGAACGTCGCCTCGGCGTGTTCCTTGCGGGAATGGGCCACGGTGATGGTGCCGTCCACCCGCAGCACGATCGTCCCGCCCATGCTCAGGCCACCGGCGTAGGTCGCCTCCGGCACGCCGGCCGGTAGCAGGCTCCACAGATGCGCGCGCGACTTCGCCCGCGCGGCGTCGATGCGGTGCAGACCGCTGTCGCTGATCTCACCCAGCGCGCGCAGGGCGGTGGTGTCCGAGGCCACCGGCCCGAACAACGCGGCCTGGGCCCGTAGCGCCTCGATGTCGTACACGTCTGTCCCGCCAGCGGCGATCGAACACGCGATGTCAGTCAGGACCCGGCCCCGGTCATGGACCGGATCGAATCCCGGCCTGGCTAGCACGGTGGAGATGCCCGCCGTCAGGCCGGTGCGGTCGGCGAGCATGCGTAGGCCCGCCACCCCGACCATCGCCACCACCCCGTCACCGTCGGCGGTGACACGCAGGTCCTTCGACCATCCGGTAAGCTCACGCACGTCGGAAGTGCCTCCTCGCTAGAGATCCTGGTAGATGTCGCAATCACCATTTTCCCTTGCCTGGCAGGCACTTCCGCGTTTCCGGGCCTCACGAAACCGTTACAAGATCACGACCCCGTGAATATCCAGGGTTTGAAGGCCAAGGTGCCGCCGACGCCGCTGCCCGGCGTGACGGTGGGTATCTCCCGGGTGCCGCCCGGGGCTCGGCTGCGTACCTGCGGGGACATGCTCTTCTCACTTTCCACGGGTCGACGCGGTGGACCGGTCAGCGATGGTGCAGGTCAGCGACGGTGCAGTCGGAGCCACATGCCGCCCGCCGGGTGCAGCGTGACCAGCGGTGCGAAACCGACCGGCGGCGCGCCCTCGGGCAGGCTGACCGCGAACGTCTGGGCGAGCATCACGGTGATCAGGTGCAGCTCGGTACGGGCGAAGTGTTTGCCGATGCAGTGCCGCGGGCCGCTGCCGAACGGCTGGTAGACGTGCCGGGGCCGGGCGGCGACCGCTGCCGGGGTGAAGCGGTCGGGGTCGAAGCGGTCCGGGTCGGGCCAGAAGTCCGGGTACCGGTGCAGCAGGAGCAGGTTCATCAGCACCTCGGTGCCCTGCGGGATGCGGTAGCCGCCGACCACATCGTCGGTCGCCGCCCGCCGCATCGTCTGCCAGGCGGGGGTGAACAGCCGCAGCGTCTCGTCGATGACCATCCGGGTGTACGGCAGCCGGGGCAGGTCGTCGAAGGTCGGCACCCGCCCGTCGAGGGCGGTGTCGACCTCGTCGTGCACCCGTTGCTGCACCTGCGGGTGGCGGGCCAACTGGTAGTACACCCAGGAGATCGAGTTGCTGGTGGTCTCGTACCCGGCGATGATCATCGCCAGGATCTCGTTGGAGAGCTGGTCCGGGGTGAGCCTGGTGCCGGTGACCGGGTCCACCGCGTGCCGTAGCAGGCTGAACAGGTCCCGGTGGTCGCTGTCGCGCTCGTGCTGGCGGGTGTCGATCAGGTAGCGGACGAAGCCGTCCAGCTTCCGGGTCAGTGCACGGATCCGGTTGCGGGACGGGGTGCGCCAGCTCAGCGGCGGGAAGGGGAACCGGAGGAAGTCGCCGAGCCGGCGGTTGACTTCCAGGAAGTCGCGTTCGAACTGGTGGCTGCGCTCGTCGGGCTCGACGCCGAACAGCGACCGCAGGACGATCTTCAGCGCCAGGTCGGTGAGCGGTCCGACGACGTCGACCGGCGCACCGGAGGCAGCCTCCGGCGCCCATCGGTGGATCATGTCCGCGGTCAGGCCGGTCATGTTCGGGGCGAAGCGGGCGACGCTGGCGTGGTTGAACGTCGGCTGCATCAGCCGGCGGTTACGTTGCCAGGTCTCGTCGCCCCGGTTGCCGATCAGTCCTTCCCGGAGGATCGCCCGGACCGTACGCCAGAGAAAGCTTTCCTTGTCGTAGTTGGCGTGTTTGTCGACCAGGACATGGTGGATGTGCTCCGGGTTGGTCAGTACCACCATCGGTATACCACCGAGACGTATCCTGAAGATGTCACCGTGGTTACGGACCGCGTCCTGCAGGAATGCAAGCTGATCCCGGCGCATAGCCCGCATCCCGACGAGATTTTCCCGCAGGCTGAGCCGTGGAACTGGCCTGGATCTGCTGCGGGCAGCCGGATCTGCGTCGACGCGACGCGGGTCGGTCATGGCGGCCACCTTACCGAAGGTGCTGTCGTGGCTACAATCGGAAATTTTGCATTGCCGGTGGTGGATCTTGGAGCTATTCGAGCCACCACCGGCGCCGTTGCGTATGTCGGTAAATGGCAGTCAATAACGCATTCGCGCGGATTGTTGGGCCGGCGTACCCGCCTGCGACGCCCGGTCGCGGGCCCGGTGCCGACCGCCCCGCCGACCGCCCCGGCTACCCGCCCGCCGACCGCCGGGTCGGCCGTCCATCGGCGGGTCGGCCGTCGGGTCCGCCGTCGGGCGGGCGATCGTCGTGGCGGGTGTGGAACGCTTGCTCACGTTCGTAGACTGGCGCGGTGACCGCACCAGCGCCGCTCATCGCGCCCAGCATCCTGGCCGCCGACTTCTCCCGTCTGGCCGACGAGGCCCGCGCGGTCGAGGGGACGGCGGACTGGCTGCACGTCGACGTGATGGACAACCACTTCGTGCCGAACCTGACCATCGGGTTGCCGGTGGTGCAGAGCCTGCTGCCGGCCACCTCACTACCGTTCGACGTGCACCTGATGATCACCGACCCGCGCCGCTGGGCACCGGGCTACGCCGACGCCGGCGCGTACAACGTCACCTTCCACGCCGAGGCGTGCGACGACCCGGTGGCGCTGGCCAAGGAGCTGCGGTCGGCCGGGGCCAAGGCCGGCCTGGCGGTCGACCGGGACACCCCGGTGGAGGACTACCTGGAGCTGCTACCCAGCTTCGACACCCTGCTGGTCATGACGATCAAGGCCGGGTTCGGCGGCCAGCGGTTCATCCCCGAGATGCTGGAGAAGGTCCGCGCCGCCCGCCGGCACGCCGCCAGCGGCCATCTTGAGCTGCGGATTGAGGTCGACGGCGGGATCGCCGCGGACACCATCGAGCAGGCCGCCGCGGCCGGCGCGGACGCGTTCGTCGCCGGCACCGCCGTGTACGGCGCCGAGGACCCCGCCGAGGCGGTCCGCAGACTGCGGCAGATCGCCGAGCGGACCGCGCCACGGTGGTGAGCCCGGAAGGGGCCGAGTCCCGGCCGGACCTGATCCTTGTCGTCGACGACGATGTCGACATCGCCCGGTTCGTCGAGGTCAACCTGCGGTTGCACGGCTTCGACGTGATGCTCGCCCATGATGGTCAGGAGGCTCTGGAGATCATCGAACGGCACCGCCCGGACCTGGCCGTGGTCGATCTGATGATGCCCCGTATCGGCGGGTTGGACCTGACCCGGCGGCTGCGGGCCGACCCGATGACCGCCGCATTGCCGATCATCATGCTGACCGCCAAGGGGATGACCGTCGACAAGGTCGTCGGGCTGACCGCCGGCGCCGACGACTACCTGGTCAAGCCCTTCGACACCTCGGAGCTGATCGCCCGGGTCAGCTCCACGCTGCGGCGCAACCGCGAGTACCGCGAGGTGTCCCCGCTGACCGGGCTGCCTGGCAACACCCGGGTCAGCCGGGAGATCACCGACCGGGTCCGCAGCGGCGCCGACTACGCCGTCGGCTACGTCGACATCGACCGGTTCAAGAGCGTCAACGACGTGTACGGCTTCGCCCGCGGCGACGAGTTCATCTCCGCGTTGGCCCGCTGCATGCACCGGGCGGTGGTGTCGATCGGGTTGCCGCCGGCGTTCCTCGGCCACATCGGCGGCGACGACTTCGTGGTGGTCTGCGCGCCCGAACAGGTGCGGCCGATCATCGAGCAGGCGATCCTCGACTTCGAGAAGGCCGCCGACGAGCTGTACGACCCGTCCGACGCCCGGCGCGGCTACGTGGAGGTCAAGGACCGGCGCGGCAAACTGCAGAAGGCTGCCCTGGTCACCCTCTCGGTCGGGGTGGCGGTGTCGGCGGGCAGCCGCCGGTTCAGCGACCCCCGCGAGATCATTACGGTGGCCAACGAGATGAAGTCGGTTGCCAAGAGCCAACCCGGCTCGTACATCGCGGTCGACCGCCGGCTGTCCACCAACTGACCTGCCAGAACAGGCCGACGACCGACCTTCTGTCGGGTATCCGACAGCTGTGAGGTCGGTCGCGTCTCTGGCGATGATCCCCGTGCACTGTGTAACACTCGGAGAAGCACCCACCACGCGCTGGCGGGACTCGGTGAAATTCCGAACCGGCGGTGATCCACGGCGCGAGCCGTGGCCAGCCCGCGACCCGGTCGTAGTCGCAGACGACGCCCGGTGGATCCGGTGAGACTCCGGAGCCGACGGTTGGGCCAGACCGTGCCGACGTGGCACGGACCGGCCCAGACAGTCCGGATGGGAGACAGCGCGCGGAACGGACGCTCAGGTGTGGCGTGCCGACTGGCACCGCCGTACCCGTGCAGCGCCCCGGGGCCGGTCCGTCGTGGCCGGGCGCCGAGGCGTTCCGCCGCCGCCATGCTGTCGCCGGCCACCCCCACCGGGCCCGGCACCTCCCGCCCGCCGCGCACCCCGGCAGGCGAGGAGAAGAGAAACGGCCATGGCGATCCTCTCCGAAGACGAGGCGATGCGGCGCGCCATCGACCTCGCGGTCCGTGGCCTCGGCTCGGTCAGCCCCAACCCCATCGTCGGCTGCGTCCTGCTGGACACCGCCGGCCACGTCGTCGGCGAAGGCTTCCACGCCTACGCCGGCGGGGCGCACGCCGAGATCGCCGCCCTCGCCCAGGCCGGCGACCGGGCCCGTGGCGGCACCGCCGTCGTCACCCTCGAACCGTGCAACCACGTCGGACGCACCGGACCCTGCTCCACCGCCCTGGTCGACGCCGGGCTCGCCCGCGTCGTGCTGGCCGTACCCGACCCCAACCCGATCGCCGCCGGTGGCACCGAGACGCTGCGCGCCGCCGGCATCGACGTCGAGGTCGGGCTGCGCGCCGCCGAGGCCGAGAACGCCAACATCGCCTGGCTGACCGCCGTCCGTCGGCGCCGCCCCTACATCACCTGGAAGTACGCCGCCACGCTCGACGGCCGCTCCGCCGCCGCCGACGGCACCAGCATGTGGATCACCTCGGAGGCGGCCCGCGCCGACGTCCACACGCTGCGCGGCACCGCCGACGCGATCATCGCCGGCGTCGGCACCGTACTCGCCGACGACCCTCGGCTCACCGTCCGGACCCCGGGCACCGGCGGACCCGCCGTCCGGCAGCCGCTCCGGGTGATCGTGGACAGCTCCGGGCGTACCCCGGCCGACGCCCGGGTCCGGGACGCTGCCGCCGGCACCTGGATCGCCACCACCGCGGACGTCGGCGCCGACCACCGCGGCCGGGTCGACCTCACCGCCCTGCTGACCGCCCTCTACGACCGGGGCATCCGCTCCGCGCTGCTGGAAGGCGGCCCGGTGCTCGCCGGAGCGTTCCTGCGCGCCGGCCTGGTCGACCGGGTGGTCGGCTACCTCGCCCTGAGGCTGCTCGGCGCCGGCCCCGCCGCGCTCGGCGACGCCGGAGTGCACACCATCGCCGACGCCATCGACCTGACCATCGTCGACGTCACCCAGGTCGGCCCCGACCTGCGGATCACCGCCGTACCCCGGCAGAAAGAGGGCTGAGTCGATGTTCACCGGCATCATTGAGGAGCTGGGCGAGGCCGGCCCGCTCGACTGGCACGGCGACAGCGGCGTGCTCACCGTCCACGGCCCACTGGTCGCCGCCGACGCCCGGCACGGCGATTCCATCGCGGTCAACGGCGTCTGCCTCACCGTCGTCTCCGTCGACGGGCAACGGTTCGTCGTCGACGTGATGAAGGAGACCTTCGACCGTAGCTCACTGGGGACACTGCGGCCCGGTGACCCGGTCAACCTGGAACGCGCCGCCACCCTCGCCACCCGCCTCGGTGGACACCTGGTGCAGGGCCACGTCGACGGGGTCGCCACCGTCGTCGGGCGCACCCCCGGCGACCGCTGGGAGCAGGTCCGGTTCAGCCTGCCCACCGGCCTGCACCGGTACGTCGTGGAGAAAGGTTCAATCGCGGTCGACGGCGTCTCGTTGACCGTCATGGAGGTGTCCGACGGCGACACCACGGCGGCGGTCACGGCCGCGACCGGGTCCGGCACGGCCGGCTGGTTCGGCGTCGGGCTGATTCCCACCACTGTGCAACTCACCACCCTCGGCCGGAAACCGGTCGGGGCCCTGGTCAACCTGGAGGTCGACGTGATCGCGAAGTACGTGGCGAAGCAACTGGACGGGGCACGGTCCGTCGGCGGAGTCCGCCCGTGACCGCCGCCGGGTTCGGCACCGTCGAACAGGCCCTCGACGACCTGGCCGCCGGCCGGGCCGTGGTGGTCGTCGACGACGCCGACCGGGAGAACGAAGGCGACCTGATCTTCGCCGCCGAACACGCCACCGCCGAACTCGTCGCGTTCATGGTGCGCCACACCTCCGGCTACATCTGCGCGCCGTTGCCCGAGGCCGAGTGCGACCGGCTCGACCTGCCGCCGATGTACCACACCAACCAGGACCGGCGGGGCACCGCGTACACCGTCACCGTCGACGCCCGCGACTGCGTCAGCACCGGCATCTCCGCCGTTGACCGGGCACACACCCTGCGGCTGCTCGCCGACCCCGCCGCCGGCCCGACCGACCTGTCCCGGCCCGGCCACGTCGTGCCGCTGCGCGCCCGCGCCGGCGGTGTCCTGCACCGGCCCGGTCACACCGAGGCCGCCGTGGACCTGGCCCGGCTCGCCGGGTTGCGCCCCGCCGGGGTGCTCTGCGAACTGGTCAACGACGACGGCACCATGATGCGCCTGCCCGACCTGGAGAAGTTCTCCGCCGACCACGGGCTCACCCTGATCACCATCGCCGACCTTATCGCCCACCGGCGGCGGAACGAGACCCACGTCGAGCGGGTCGCGCAGGCCCGGCTGCCGATGCCGTACGGGGTGTTCCGCGCCGTCGGCTACCGGGTCGCCCACGACCCGGCCGAACACATCGCCCTGGTCCACGGTGACCTCGACGACGGTCGTGACGTGCTGGTCCGGGTGCACTCCGAGTGCCTCACCGGGGACGTTTTCGGCTCGCTGCGCTGCGACTGCGGCCCGCAGCTGGACGCCGCCCTGGCCCGGGTCGTCGCCGAGGGCCGCGGCGTGGTGCTCTACCTGCGCGGCCACGAGGGCCGGGGCATCGGTCTGGCCCACAAGCTGCGCGCCTACCAGTTGCAGGACCAGGGACGGGACACTGTCGACGCCAACCTGGAACTCGGCCTGCCCGCCGACGCCCGCGACTACGGCACCGGTGCGCAGATCCTGCACGACCTCGGGGTCCGATCGATCCGGCTGCTCACCAACAACCCGGACAAGGTGTCCGGGCTGACCGGGTACGGCCTGAACGTCGTCGGGCGGGAACCGTTGACCGTCCATCCGCATCCGGAGAACGTGCGCTACCTGCGTACCAAACGGGACCGGATGGGCCACCTGCTCGACGGACTCGATCAGCCGGCCGGCACAGCACCGGCCGACCTTGACGGCGTCGACGGCGCGGCCGACCTCGACCCGGTCGGCGAACTATCCGGAGGGCGGGCCTGATGGCCGGATTCGGCGAACCCGGAGTCTCCACCGTCGACGCCGCCGGGCTTGCCGTCGGCGTCGCCGCCGCCCGCTGGCACACCGACCTGGTCGACGCGATGCTCACCCGGGCGCTCGCCGCCGCCGACGCCTGCGGCGTCGCCGCCGTGCAGGTGGTCCGGGTCGCCGGCTCCGTCGAACTGCCCGTCGTCGCCCAGGCCCTGGCCCGGCGCTGTGACGCGGTGGTCGCCCTCGGCGTGGTGGTACGCGGCGCCACCGCCCACTTCGACTACGTGTGCCGGTCGGTCACCGACGGCCTGACCCGGGTGTCACTCGACGAGTCCACCCCGGTCGGGCACGGCGTGCTCACCGTCGAGACCATCGACCAGGCCCGCGACCGGGCCGGGCTGCCCGGCTCGGCCGAGGACAAGGGCTGGTCGTCGATGGTCGCCGTGCTCGACGCCGCGCTTGCCCTGCGGGCCGTCCACGCCGTACCGGTGGGCTGAACCTGACCTCTCGAACCGCGGTACCCCGACCCGTCACGTTCCCGCCGCTCGCGCGGTAAACCAGATGCGCTGGTGACACGTCGTAGTGGCGTGACACCCGAACTGGTCACCGACCTGGGCTCGGGGAGGACGATGCCACGACAGCGGGCACAGACGACGACGTGGGCGGCGGACGAGGCGGTCACCCGCCTGTTCGCCGCGCACTACCGCCCGCTGGTGCGCCTCGCCACCCTGCTGCTGCGGGAACCGGGCATGGCGGAAGAGATCGTGCAGGATGCCTACGTGGCCCTGCACAGCCGCTGGTGGCGGCTCCGCGACGCCGACAAGGCACTCGGCTACCTGCGGGTCACCGTGGTCAACCGGTGCCGGTCGGCGATCCGGCACCGACGGGTCGTGCAAGCCCACCTGGCCGCCGCCCGGCCCGACCCCGACGCACCCAGCGCCGAAGCCGGCGCCCTCGACCAGCTCCGCCACGCCGACGTGATCACCGCGCTGCGCGCCCTACCGCCCCGCCAGCGGGAGGCGATCGTGCTGCGCTACTACGCCGACCTGTCCGAGGCGCAGATCGCCGACGCGATGGGGGTCAGCCGAGGCGCGGTGAAGAGCCACACCGCACGCGGCATCGCCGCACTGCGAACCAGCCTGGACGGCCTGTGATGGACACCGACCACGACAACCTGCCCGGCGACGCCGGTACCGCCGACCTGCTGCGCCGGGCGCTGCACACCGAAGCCGACCGGGTCGACGTACGGCCCGACGGGCTGACCGCGATCCGCGGCAAGATCGACGCCCGCCGACGGCGCCGGATGCCGGCGGTGCTGCTCGGCGCCGCCGCCACGACCGTCGCCGCCAGCCTGGTCGGCGTGGTCGGCTGCTTGCCGCCGGTGTCACAGCCCGGCCCGCCGTCCGGGGCGGTCAGCGCCGGCCCGGCCCCGCCCGGCGCGGCACCGACCGGCGGGCCGACCGACCAGCCGACCGACCGCGACGCCCCGGTCGCCGGCCCGGCGACCGGCGGTCCGCCGACCGCCGGCGCCGCCGGACAGCAGGCCGGCACCCCGGTGTCGACCCTGCCGGTCTACTACGTCGGTACGGCCGACGGCGAGGGGCTGCGGCTCTACCGCGAGTTCCACCGGTTCCAGCTGACCGACACCGGTGTCGTCGCCGAACTGCGGGCCACGCTCGGCGAGATGCTCACCGCCGCCCGGCTCGCCGATCCCGACTACCGCACCCTGTGGCCGTCCGGGGCCACGGTGGCGACCGTGTGGACCCAGTACGACATCGTCGGCGTCAACATCACCGGAGCCGGGGTCGCCAACCTCGACGCCGCCGGGGCCGCCGCTGCGGTGCAGCAGCTCGCCTGGACCGTCGCCGGCGTCACCGGCGGCGACCCCAGGATCCGGCTGCTGCTCGACGGCGAGCCGGTGGACCGGCTGTGGGGTCACGTCGACACCGGCGACGAGATCACCAAGGGGGCCGCGCTGGACACCCTGGCCATGCTCTGGCTGATCGACCCGCAGCACGGCGACACCGTCGGGTCGACCTTCACCGTGCACCTCGCTGGCAGCGTCCACGAGGCCACCGCCCAGCTGCGGATCCGCCAGGGCGGACAGGTCGTGCACCGGCGGTACGTCACGCTCGACGCGGGCGCACCCGGCCGGGGGGAGGCGTTCGTCGAGTTGAGCCTGCCGCCCGGCGACTACACCATCGAGGCGTACGAGGAGTCGATGGTCGCCGACGAAGGGCCCCGGTACCTCGTCGACGCCGCGATCACCGTACGGTGATCAGCAGGTGGACCGGTGCGGACCCGGTGCCGACCCGCCCGGTGCCGGGCTGCCACAATCGGGCACCGTGAAGACGTTCGAGGAGTTGTTCGCCGAGCTGCAGGCCAAGGCGGCGGCCGGGACCCCGGGCTCGTCGACGGTGGCCGCGCTGGAACGCGGCGTACACGCCATCGGCAAGAAGGTCGTCGAGGAGGCGGCCGAAGCGTGGATGGCCGCCGAGCACGAAGGGCCGCAACGGGCCGCCGAGGAGATCTCTCAGCTGCTCTACCAGGCGCAGGTGCTGATGCTGGCCACCGGACTGGAGCTCGAGGACGTCTACCGACATCTCTGACCCGCCCTTGCGACCGTGACCCGCACCCTCGTGTGACCCTCACACCCTCGACAGGAGCGAGACCGAGATGCTGCGCATCGCCGTACCGAACAAAGGCACCCTCTCCGGACCGGCCGCCGACATGCTGCGCGAAGCCGGCTACCGCCAGCGCACCGACCCCAAGGACCTGGTCTGCCGCGACGAGGCCAACGACGTCGAGTTCTTCTACCTGCGGCCCCGTGACATCGCCACCTACGTCGGCAGCGGTGAGCTGGAGCTCGGCATCACCGGCCGGGACCTGCTGATCGACTCCGGCAGCCCGGCCGAGGAGCTGCTCGACCTCGACTTCGCCGGGGCGACGTTCCGGTTCGCCGCCCGCCCGGAGACCCTGACCCGGGTGCCGGAGCAGATCGCCGGGCGACGCATCGCCACCGCGTACCCCGGGGTGGTCGAGAGCTACCTCGGCGAACACGGGCTGAAGGCCGAGGTGGTCCGCCTCGACGGCGCGGTCGAGAACGCCATCCGGCTCGGCGTCGCCGACGTCATCGCCGACGTGGTGGAAACCGGCGCCACGCTGCGCCAGGCGGGCCTGGTCACCGTCGGCGAGCCGATCCTGCGCTCCTCGGCGGTGCTGGTGCACCCGGCCGGCACCGCCACCACCGGCCAGGCCGACCAGCTGATCCGCCGGCTGCAGGGGGTCCTGGTCGCCCACCGGTACGTGATGCTCGCCTACGACGTGCGCGCCGACCTGCTGGAACAGGCCACCGCGCTGACCCCGGGCATCGAGTCGCCGACCATCTCGCCGCTGCACCGCGAAGGCTGGGTGGCGGTGCAGGCCATGGTCCGCCGTGCCGAGGTGCACCGGATCATGGACGAGCTGTACGACCTGGGCGCCCGCGCCATCCTGGTCACCGACATCCACGCCTGCCGCCTCTGACTCACCGGCCGCCACGCCCTTACCCGGCTGGCGGACAAGCGGGCGCGGATCGGGCGTAGGTACTTGGCGGAAAACGCCATTCGGTTGGTAGCGGGACGATCTATGACGCGATTACGTCATGCGTCCTGGCGGACACGTTCCGTCAATTGGGTTGGGCTTGGGTTCGCGTCCGCCGAGGAGGTCACGTGGCGCCGGAGCGGATCGGCGGCTACCGCATAGTCGAGCTGATCGCACCCGGTTCCTCTACCTGGGTGGCGTGTTCGGGGTCATGGTGATGATCGGTCGCGGCTCAACTCCTCGTACGGGTGACGCCGGTTCCTGAGGTGGATCCGGTGCCGGTGCGGGAAGGTAGGGAGGATTCGGATTCCCGACCGGCCGGAGGTTCCTCATGGCACTACTCGACACGACGACGTGGCACGGCATGATTTTCAGCGACGGCTGGACCGAGGCGGCCGGCGGCACGATGGCCGTCATGTCACCGGCCACCCGGCAGGAGATCGGTCGGGTCGGTGTCGGCAACGCCGACGACGTGACGCGGGCCTGCGTCCGGGCCGCGCAGGCGCAGCGCGACTGGGCCGCCACCAGCTACCTGGAGCGGGCCGCCGTGCTGCGCCGGGCCGGTCAGCTGTTCGAGCAGTACGCCGACGACATCGGTGGCTGGCTGATCCGCGAGGCCGGGTCGGTGCCGCCGAAGGCCGAGGTGGAGACCACCACCGCCGCCCAGGAGTGCTACGAGGCGGCCACCCTGCCGTCGCACCCGACCGGCGAGATCCTGGCCACCGGCCAGCCCCGGCTGAGTCTGGCGCGTCGGCTGCCGGTCGGGGTGGTCGGCGTCGTCGCGCCGTTCAACTTCCCGCTGATCCTGTCCATCCGGTCGGTCGCGCCGGCGCTGGCGTTGGGCAACGCGGTGGTGTTCAAACCGGACCCGCGTACGGCGGTCTGCGGCGGGGTGTCGATCGCCCGGATCTTCCAGGAGGCGGGTCTGCCCGACGGGCTGCTGCACGTGCTGCCCGGCGGGGCGGACGTCGGCGAGGCGCTGATCGCCGACCCCCGGGTCCGGGTGGTCAGCTTCACCGGTTCCACCGCCGCCGGGCGCAAGGTGGGCGAGGCCGCCGCCCGCCATCTCAAGCGGGCCCACCTGGAGTTGGGTGGCAACTCGGCGCTGATCGTGCTCGACGACGCCGACCTGGATCTCGCGGTCTCGGCCGGCGCCTGGGGGTCGTTCCTGCACCAGGGGCAGATCTGCATGGCCACCGGCCGGCACCTGGTGCACGAGCGGATCGCCGACCGGTACGTCGAGCAGTTGGCGGCCAAGGCCGACCACCTGCCGGTCGGGGATCCGGCGGCCGGGCAGGTGGCGCTCGGCCCGATCATCGACGAACATCAGCGGGACAAGATCCACTCGCTGGTCACGGCCAGCGTCGACGCCGGGGCCCGGCTGGCGGCCGGCGGCACCTACGAGGAGCTGTTCTACCGGCCGACGGTGCTGGCCGACGCCACCCCGACTACACCGGCGTTCGCTCAGGAGGTGTTCGGCCCGGTCGCGCCGGTCGCCACCTTCGCCGACCTGGACGAGGCGGTCGCGTTGGCCGGCGACACCGAGTACGGCCTTTCGCTCGGCATTCTGAGCCGGGACGTGATGAAGGCGATGGCGCTGGCCGACCGGATCCCCAGCGGCATCGTGCACATCAACGACCAGACCGTCGACGACGAGGCGGTGGCGCCGTTCGGCGGGGTTGGTGTCTCCGGCACCGGCAGCCGGTTCGGTGGGCCGGCCGCCAACATCGAGGCATTCACCGAGACCCAGTGGCTCACCATGCAGGGCGACATCAGCCGGTTCCCGTTCTGACCCGGCGGACCGGCAGCTGCTGGACGGACGTCGATCCGCCGACGGTACGCGATGTCCGTCACAGACATCGTCGCGGCCGGCTGTGACAGTGGCCGGGTGACACCACCGGACCCTACGCCGGCCACCACGTCGCCCCAGCCGGCGCGGCGGAGGCCGGCCCAGCGCCGCCTTGCCGGGGTGCTGCCGCCCTGGCTGGCGCTGGCCGTCGCCGGGCTCGGCGGGGTGGCGTCCGCGTCGCAGAGCGCGGTCAACGCCGAACTCGGTGCCCGGATGGGCAGCGCCGCCATCGGGGCGGTGGTCAACAACATCGGCGGATCGCTGCTGGTCGCCCTCGGGCTGCTGCTCCTGCCGTCGATGCGCGCCGGGCTGCGGACCCTGCGGGACGCCCGGCTGCCCTGGTGGACCTACCTCGGCGGGGTCGGTGGGGCGTTCTTTGTCACCGTCGCCGCCTACGCGGTGCCGGTGCTCGGGGTGGCGGTGCTGACCATCGCCCAGGTCGCCGGCAACAGTCTCGGCGGCCTGGCGGTGGACCGGGTCGGGCTGGCCCCGGCCGGCCGGCTCGCCGTCACGATTCCCCGGCTGGTCGGGGCGCTGCTCGGCATCGGCGCGGTGGTGGTGGCCCAGGTCGGCCGGCCGGTCGGGCAGCTCGCGGTCGGGGTGATCGCGCTGGCGGTGGCCGGCGGGCTGGCGGTGTCGGTGCAGTCCGCGCTCAACGGGCGGGTCTCGGCGGCCAGCACCACCGCGATGGGCACGGTGGCGAACTTCGTGGTCAGTACGCCGCTGGTGCTGATCGCGGCCGGCCTGCTCGGCGGTTACCAGGCGGCGGCCGGCCGGGCGTGGCCGGGCGAGTGGTTCCTCTACCTGGGCGGGCTGTTCGGCGTCTGCATCGTGGTGGCGCTGCTGGTCGGGGTCCGGTCGGTCGGGGTGCTGCGGACCGGGCTCGGGGTGGTCGCCGGTCAGCTCGTCGGGGCGCTGCTTATCGACGTCCTGGTCCCCGGCGGTGCCGGCGTCAGCCCGGGTCTCATCGCCGGCGCCGCGCTGATCATCGTCGCGGTGCTGGTGTCCGGTCGGGGTGCCCGTCGGTCCCGGCCGGTCGGCCGCGACGGTGCGGTGGCAGACTTGACCGGGTGGCAGACGAGCCGACCGACCCGACCACCGAGCTGACCGGCGCGCTGGTGGTGCGTGCCCGCCGGTTGCGGGTGATGTGCTGGTCGCTGGCTGCCGCGCTGCTGCTGGTCTTCACTGCGGTCAGCTTCGGCCTGCAGGGGTCCACCGGCGCGAACCTGGGCAGCTTCCAGCGTGGCGACCAGGCCGCCATGGTCGGTCTCGGCCTGGTCGGGGCCGCCGTGATCCTGTTGTTCACCCGGCCCCGGGTCGAAGCCGACGCCGCCGGGGTGCGGGTGCGAAACGTGTTGCGCTCGTACCAACTGCCGTGGTCGCTGGTCGCGGCGGTCCGCTTCGACCGGGACGCCGCCTGGGCCAGTTTGGAACTGGCCGATGACGAGCTGGTGCCGATGCTGGCGCTGCAGTCCGTCGACCGGGAGCACGCCGTCGAGGCTGTCCGGGCGTTGCGCCGGCTGCACGCTGCGAGCCGCACGGCGACCGCCGCCGGCTGATGCTGCCGGGTCGACCGCCGCTGGCTGGCACTGGTTGTTGACACCGGACCGGACATACGGCTATGGCCGGAGCCTGGTAGTCTTGTCATGTCGACCACGCTGCCCTCGACCGGCGGCGCCGGCGCGAGCCGGCAGCCGGGCGGAGGTAGTCGCGAAAGCGGAGCGCCTGCTCCCACCCGTACCGCGGACCACCATCCAGCGGGCGGGTCCGGTCTTCCGACGGCGGTCCGTCCGCCGTTGGGTCGACGCCGTCGACGGCGTCACCGACCGGTCGAGCAGGCCCTGGCATGTGCCAGGGCCTTCTGCTTTCCCGGGGCGTCCCCAACCGGGGGCCGGCCCGGGGTGACGGCACCATGGAGATTACCGACTCGAGGAGGCCCCATCAGCGTCGAACCACGCGTGAACGAGCAGATCCGGGCACGTGAGGTCCGACTGGTCGGCCCTGAGGGTGAGCAGGTGGGCATCGTCCCGCTGGAGCGCGCCCTGCAGCTGGCCGCGGACGTCGACCTGGACCTGGTTGAGGTTGCGCCGATGGCGCGCCCGCCGGTGTGCAAGCTCATGGACTTCGGCAAGTTCAAGTACGAGAGCGCACTCAAGGCGCGCGAAGCGCGGCGTAACCAGCAGCAGACCGTCATCAAGGAAATGAAGCTTCGGCCTAAGATCGACCCGCACGACTACGAGACCAAGAAGGGTCACGTGGTGCGGTTCCTCAAGGCCGGAGACAAGGTCAAGGTCACGATCATGTTCCGGGGCCGGGAACAGAGCCGGCCGGAGCTGGGCTACCGGCTGCTGCGCCGGCTCGAATCGGAGATCTCCGACCTGGGGTACGTCGAGGCCGCACCGAAGCAGGACGGCCGGAACATGATCATGGTGTTGGCCCCGCACCGGGCCACCAAGGCCGCTGCGGCCGCCGCGACGGCGGCCCGGGGCGGCGGAGCCTCCCGGGACCGGGATTCCGGCGCCGTCGAGGCACCACCACCGGCCGCCACGGCCGGACCCGCCGGGAACACCGGCGAGTGACAGGGGAGAGACGCGACACATGCCAAAGATGAAGAGCCACACCGGTATGGGCAAGCGGGTCAAGGTGACCGGCCGTGGCAAGATCCTGGCCGAGCAGGCGGGTAAGCGCCACCTGCTGGAGGGCAAGCCCTCCACTCGGACCCGCCGGCTCACCGGCACCGTCGAGGTGTCCCCGGCCGACGTCAAGCGCATCAAGAAGCTGCTCGGCCGCTGACGCGCGCCACTGACCTGAAGGAGTAGGTGAAATGGCACGCGTCAAGCGGTCCGTAAACGCTCAGAAGAAGCGCCGTACCCTGCTGGAGGACGCCAGCGGCTACCGGGGCCAGCGGTCCCGGCTGTACCGCAAGGCCAAGGAGCAGGTGCTGCACTCGATGCAGTACGCCTACCGGGACCGTCGCGACCGCAAGGGCGACTTCCGGCAGCTGTGGATCACCCGGATCAACGCGGCGGCCCGCGCCAACGGGATGACCTACAACCGCCTCATCCAGGGCCTCAAGCTGGCCGGCGTCGAGGTCGACCGCAAGGTCCTCGCGGACCTGGCGGTCAACGACGCCACCGCGTTCGCCGCCCTGGTGGAGGTGGCCCGCACGGCGGTCGCCGCCGAAGGCACCGGCGGCGCGGCGGCCCAGGCCGCCTGAACCGGCGCGACCCTGACCCGCACGTGGCACGAATCGAGGCGTCCGGCATGACCGCACCACGGCCAGCCGGGCGCCTCGACCGTGTCCCGGCCACCACCACCGGCGGCGGGGCCGACCACCGGCAGCCGACGTTCACCACCCGTACCCCCAGGATCGTGGCCGCCCGGCGGCTGCACCGGCGCCGCGACCGCGACGCGACGCGGCGCTTCCTCGCCGAAGGCCCGCAGGCCGTCCGGGAAGCGCTCGCCGTGCCCGGCCTGGTCCGCGAACTGTTCACCACCGCCGCCGGGCGTACCCGGCACACCGACCTGACCGTCGCGGCGGCCAGCGCCGGCATCGACGTCTCCATCGTCGACGACGCCGCGCTCACCGCGCTGGCCGAGACCGTCAACCCGCAGGGCGTCGTCGCCGTCTGCGACCACCTCGACGTCACCCTCGACAGCGCGCTGCACCGCCGGCCCGCGCTGGCCGCCGTGCTGGTCGAGATCCGCGACCCGGGCAACGCCGGCACCGTGCTGCGCACCACCGACGCCGCCGGTGCCGGCGCCGTCGTCTTCGCCGGCGCCGCCGTCGACCCGTACAACGGAAAGTGCGTCCGGGCCAGCGCCGGCAGCCTGTTCCACGTCGATGTGGTCCGCCACGACGACCCGGCACACGTCGTCGACGAGCTGCGCGCCGCCGGCCTGCGGGTGCTCGCCACCACCGGCCATGGCGACACCGACCTCGACGACCTCGCCGACTCGGGCGCGCTGGCCGCGCCGACCGCCTGGCTCTTCGGCACCGAGGCGCACGGCCTGCCGGCCGAGCTGGCCGACCGGGCCGACGCCCGGGTGCGGGTGCCGCTGCACGGCCGCGCCGAGAGCCTGAACCTGGCTGCCGCCGCAGCCGTCTGCCTGTACACTTCGGCCAGAGCACAGCGCCCAGGAAGGCCCACGCGATGAGCGTCCGCAGCTACCCGGCGCGCGTCGACGACCATCCGACGCGCCGCGACCGGCGGCCCGGCTGTGGTGTGCCACCTCATCGGCTGTTTACCCGGCCCGCCGGTTCCGGCGGGCGGCAGGGCTGACCGACCCTTCCTGCCTGCGCACCCTACCGGCGGGCTGCGGCAGCGCCGCGCGTCCGTAGACTCTTGCCGGTCATCGGCCCCGGTGACCGCACGCCGCGAGGGAGTGCCCGCACGTCATGACCTACCGCAACGACCCATACGATCCGAAGCAGGTCGCGTTGCTCGACCCGGCCGCGCTCACCGGCGCGGTCGCTGACGCCGAGAAGGCGTTCGCCGCCGCCGCCGACCTGGACGCGTTGACCGCACTGCGACCCCAGCACCTCGGCGACCGCGCCCCGATCTCGCTGGCCCGCCGGGAAATCGGCGCGCTGCCGCCGGCCGCCAAGGCCGACGCCGGCAAGCGGGTCAACGAGGCGCGCACCGCGGTGCAGACCGCGTACGACGCCCGGCGCGGCGAACTCGAAGCCGAGCGGGCTCGGCGGGTGCTTGCCGAGGAACGCGTCGACGTCACCCTGCCGTACGACCGCCGCCCGCGCGGCGGCCGGCACCCGCTGACCACCCTGATGGAACGCATCGCTGACCTGTTCGTCGGGATGGGCTACGAGATCGCCGAAGGCCCCGAGGCTGAGCTGGAGTGGACCAACTTCGACGCGCTCAACATCAGCCCCGACCACCCGGCACGCGGGCTGATGGACACCTTCCACCTTGACCTGCCCGGCCTGGTGCTGCGCACCCACACCTCACCGGTGCAGGCCCGGACCATGCTGACCCGCACCCCGCCGATCCACGTGGTCTGCCCGGGGCGGGTCTACCGCACCGACGAACTCGACGCCACCCACACCCCGGTGTTCCACCAGGTCGAAGGGCTCGTCGTCGACCGGGGTATCACCATGGCGCACCTCAAGGGCACCCTGGACCACTTCGCCCGGGCGATGTTCGGCGCCGACGCCCGGACCCGCTGGCGGCCGCACTACTTCCCGTTCACCGAGCCGTCCGCCGAGTTCGACGTCTGGTTCCCACAGCACCGCGACGGGCCACGGTGGGTCGAATGGGGCGGCTGCGGCATGGTCAACCCCCGGGTGCTGCGAGCCTGCGGCATCGACCCGGAGGTCTACTCCGGATTCGCGTTCGGCATGGGCATCGAACGCACCCTGATGTTCCGGCACGGCATCAGCGACATGCGCGACATGGTGGAAGGCGACGTGCGGTTCACCCGCGCGTTCGGGATGGAGGTCTGAGACATGCGGATCGCACTTTCCTGGCTGCGCGAGCACGTCGACCTGCCGGCCGACCTCGCCCCGCAGCAGCTCGAAGACGCCCTGGTCGGCCTCGGCCTGGAAGTCGAGTCCATCGTCGACCTGGCCGGCACCGTCACCGGCCCACTCGTCGTCGGCGAGGTCCGCGAAGTCGAGGAACTCACCGGCTTCAAGAAGCCGATCCGGTTCTGCCGGGTCGACGTCGGCACCGCCAACGGCACCGGTGAGCCGCAGGAAATCGTCTGCGGCGCCACCAACTTCGCCCCCGGCGACAAGGTCGTCGTCATCCTGCCCGGCGGGGTGCTGCCCGGCGGATTCGCCATCGGCGCCCGGAGAACCTACGGGCGCAACTCCAACGGCATGATCTGCTCCGCCCGCGAGTTGGGCGTCAGCGACGACCACGCCGGCATCATCGTGCTGCCCCCGGACGTCACCGCCGCGCCCGGCGACGACGCCCGACCCGTCGTCGGCCTCGACGACGTCGTGGTCGACGTCGAGATCACCCCCGACCGGGGGTACGCCATGTCGGTACGCGGCATCGCCCGCGAACTCGCCCAGGCGCTCGGCGTACCGTGGCGGGACCCGGCGGCGATCGACGCGCCCGGCGCCACCGACACCCCGGCCTACCCGGTCGAGGTCCGCGACACCGTCGGCTGCGACCGGTTCACCGCCCGGATGGTCCGCGGCATCGACCCGACCGCGCCGACGCCGGCCTGGATGGCCCGCCGGCTGACCACCGCCGGGGTACGCAGCATCAGCCTCGCCGTGGACATCACCAACTACCTGATGCTCGAACTCGGCCAGCCGATGCATGCCTTCGACGCCGACCGGCTCGCCGGGCCGCTGGTGGTCCGACGTGCCGTCGCGGGGGAGAAGCTGACCACCCTGGACGGGGTGGCCCGAATCCTCGACGCCGAGGACATGGTGATCTGCGACGACACCGGACCGATCTCGCTCGCCGCAGTGATGGGCGGCGAGACCAGCGAGGTGGTGCCCGGCACCCGCAACGTGCTGTTCGAGGCCGCGCACTGGGATCCGGTGATGGTCGGGCGTACCGCCCGTCGGCACAAGCTGTTCAGCGAGGCCGCCAAACGGTGGGAACGCGGCGTCGACCCGGCGCTGCCGCTGGTCGCCATCGACCGCGCCGTCGCACTGCTCACCGAACACGCCGGCGGCTCCGCCGGCGCGGAGATCCTGGACATCGACCACGTCGCCCCGCCGGCCCCGATCGTCCTCGACGCCGGGCTGCCCAGCCGCCGGGTCGGGGTGACGTACCCGCCGCAGCGGGTCGTCGACCTGCTGGAGGCGGTCGGCTGCACCGTCGCCACCGGGTTGACCGCCGGGGCGGCCAGCGCCAGCGCCGTCGCCACCGGCGTGGCCACCGCCACCTCGGCGGCGTCGGCAGCCGACGACGGTACGGCGCCGCTGGTCGTCGGCCCGCCGAGCTGGCGGCCCGACCTGACCGACCCGGCCGACCTGGTTGAGGAGGTGGTCCGGCTGGACGGCTTCGACAACGTGCCCAGCGCCCTGCCGCCCGCCCCGGCCGGCCGAGGGCTCACCGCCGACCAACGCCGCCGCCGGTCGGTGGCGCGGGCGCTGGCCGAGACCGGTCACATCGAGGCGCTCTGCTACCCGTTCGTCTCCCCGCAGGTCGCCGACGACCTGGGGCTGCCTGCCGACGACCCGCGCCGCGCCGCGGTCCGGCTGGCCAACCCGCTGGCTGACACCGACCCGCTGCTGCGGACCAGCCTGCTGCCGCCGCTGCTGGCGACGCTGCGGCGCAACATCGGCCGGGGGCAGCGCGACGTCGCCCTCTACGAGATCGGCGTGGTGTTCCAACCTCGGCCGGGTGCCGCCGCACCGCCGCCGATGGGGGTCGACGACCGGCCCGCCGACGAGGTGTTCGCGGCCGCCGACGCCGCCGTGCCGCACCAGCCGTGGCACGTCGCGGTGGTGCTGGCCGGTGAGCTTGAGCCCGGTGGCTGGTGGGGCGCGGGCCGGCCGGCCAGCTGGGCCGACGCCGTCGAGGCCGGTCGGACCGTGCTCGACGCCGCCGGCGTTCCGGCCGATCGGGTCGAGGTCCGCGCCGACGAGCACGCGCCCTGGCATCCCGGCCGCTGCGCCGAACTGCTCGTCGACGGGGTGGTGGTCGGCCACGCCGGGGAGCTGCATCCGGCGGCGGTCACCGCGCTGGAACTGCCCCGGCGTACCTGTGCGATGGAGCTGGACCTGGACGCGGTGCCGGCGGCTCCGGTGGTGCCGGCACCGGACTTCTCCAGCTTCCCGCCGGCGTTGATCGACGTGGCGCTGGTCGTCGACGATGCCATCCCGGCGGCGCAGGTCCGCGCCGCGCTGGTGGCCGGGGCGGGCAAGCTGCTCGAATCGGTCCGGTTGTTCGACGTGTACGCGGGGGAGCAGCTCGGTGCCGGGCGCAAGTCCCTGGCGTACAAGCTGGTGTTCCGGGCCGCAGACCGGACGCTGACCGTCGAGGAGGCGGTGGCGGCCCGCGACGGCGCGGTCGCCGAGGCCGCCTCCCGGCTCGGCGCCACCCTGCGCGGTGCCTGACCGACCGACAAGGGTCCCGGCCCCGGTCCGCCGCGACGACGGGCGGACCGGGTCGGGAAACGCCGGTGACCGTCGGTCAGCGTCGTAGCAGCGAGCCGAGGTCGACGGCGTCGGCCATCGCGGCGCAGCCGGCGTCGTTGGGATGCAGGTGGTCACCGCTGTCGTACGCGGTCGCCAGCCGGGTCGGGTCGGCCGGGTCGGCCAGCGCCGCCGCGAAGTCGATCACCCCGTCGAAGGCACCGCTGGTGCGGATCCAGCGGTTGACGTCGCGCCAGATCTCCTGCCGCTCGGGGGTGTCCAAAAAGGAGCCACCGAACGGTGGCACAGTGCCGCCGAGGATCGGCAGTCCCTGGGCCCGGGTCTGCGCGATCACCTGCCGGTAGCCGGCGATGATGTCGGCGGCCGGGGCGCTGTAGCCGATGTCGTTGGTGCCTTCCAGCAGGATCACCGCCCGGACTCCGGTCTGCGCGTAGACGTCGCGTTCCAGCCGGGCCAGCGCCGGCACCCCCCAGTACGGTTCCCCGTCACGTGGGGCGAGCAGCCGGTTGCCGCCGAGTCCGGCGTTGACCACCGACAGGATGGGCCCGCGCTGGTCGTGCAGGCGACGGGCCAGGTAATCGGGCCAGCGCCGGTTGGCGTTGCCGGTGGTGTTGCCGGTGTCGGTGATCGAGTCGCCGAGCGCGACCACGGAGCCGACGACCCGGGGATCGGCCTGCACGTCGATCCCGTCGACGAGCATCCAGCATGGCGTGTCGGCGTACCCGTCGGCGGTCGGCGCGGCGGCCCGGTCGCCCGCCGCCAGATGGTTGCCCTGGGCGGTGAACGGATGGTTGGTCACCGGTCCGGTCGGCTCCGGTACGTACACACTGACCAGCAGGGTGCTCAGCGCGGCGACCCGCAGCGGGACCGGGTCGCTCAGCGCCCGACCGCCAGCGGCGACGGTGACCTCGTGGCTGCCGCCGAAGGCCAGCTCCCGCATCGAGCCGGGCACGGCGGTCGCGCCGTCGTGCTGCACGGCGACCGAGGCCCGGCCGACGGTCAGCTCCCGGGTGCCGAACGTGTTGGTGATCCGTACCCGGACGGCCCGGCCACCGGCGCTGACGAAGGCGACGTTGCGCACCGTCTGGTCGGCCAGACCGTCTCCGGCCGGGCAGTCCGACCAGGGGATGGTGCTGCCCTCGACCGGGCTGGGCGCCCAGGCGGCGACCCAGGTGGCCGGGTGCCGGGCGGGGCCGGCCGGGCCGGTGGTCGCAGCGGGAGCCGGCGGTGCGGCGCCGCCGCTGGTCGCGGCGAGCGCGGCCGCGACCGTGATGGCCAGGACAGCACCCCCGCTGAACGCCGCCGTCCGTCCCGCTGATCGGGTACGCCGGTCCGGGACAGCTGAGTTGGACGAGCCGGTGTGATTGTCGCTGGGACGCACGCCACCCTCCTTGTCGGTCGGCCCGACCGGACGTCGGGCCGACCGATAATAATAGAGGCTCGTCGATATCTGTGGTGGGCCGCTGGGCCGCGCGGGGCGCAGGTCCCGAGGTCGGACCCGGGCTCCGATGTGGTCGTCGGGCCGGTCGACCCTCCGACTAGGATGCGGGCATGCCCGAATGGCGGACGAAGCGACTGGCCGTCGGCGCGTCGATCGCCGCGCTGGCGCTGGCGGCGTTCGCCAGCGGCCAGCCGCACTGGGGCTGGTTCCTCACGCTCACCGTCGGGCTGCCGTACGCGGTCCTCGCCATCCCCGCCCGGTGCGGCGAGCCGCTGTGGCGCGACGGCGACTGCCCGTACCTTGGGTATGGCCTGCTCCTCGGCTGTGACCTGCACCGCCTGGACAAGATCGAGCGGCTACTGGGTGCGCAACCACGTAATCCGGTCGGCGACCGCCAGAGCGCTTCGGTCGTGGCGGTGCCGCCGGGTCGCGGTCCGACACTCACCCGTCACACCTGGGAGGGTCTTGGCTTGGTTGCCGCGCTGCTGGGGGCCGTGGCGGGTTTGCTGATCCTGCTGGGATCGGTCCCGTGATCAGCGATCGGTTCCGTGATCAGCGGTCGGTTCCGTGACCCGCACCGGCCGGTCGCTCAGCAGAGGTGCGTGCCGCAGAACTGTCTGATGACGGCGGTGGCTGAGCTAGTAGCGCTCTGGCCGGCTAGCGTATAGGTCACAGTGACCTGAACGGCGCCGTCCGCGTTGGGCATTGCCAGGGCGCAGTCGGAGGACGTCGTGGTGCAGCCGGTGATCACGTACAAGTACGAGCCGCTGATGCTCCAAGAGTAGGTGTATCCGGTGCCGGAGGCGTTCCGCACTGCGAAGCCAGCGTTGTAGGCGCCCGCCGGTTGATTGTTGTAGCAGATCGATCGCCAGACGAGGTCGGCCCCGGGAGCGACGCGGCAGCCGAACGTCTCGCCGCCGAATGCCCGCGCTGGTGGTGCTGAAATGAAGGTCAGCCCGCCTGCGGTCAGTAGTGCCACGGCGATGTACGTCGCGATCCGTCGGAGGTGTCGTGTCAACGGAACTTCCTCTTGCTCGGAGGCCGGCCGTTGTCCGCTTGATTGAGGTGGGGCGGGCACCGGTGGGTGTGGATGAGGACCCAGTGAACGTCGAGACGGTGACGGAGCCGGTCCGGCACGGTTCGACAACATAATACCGACGCGAAGCCCTGCGGTCTACAGTGTTCGCGGGTGCGGGGTTTCTGGTCACCGGCATCCGACGGATGGGCGGGATAACGATCGACGGCCTACGCTGGGTCTCATGCCGAAGGCAATCTGGAACGGACTTGTGATCGCCGAGAGCGACGACACGGTCGTCGTCGAGGGAAACCACTACTTTCCCCGGTCGTCGCTGCGTGACGACCTGGTACGTGAGTCGAACACCCACACCCACTGTCCATGGAAGGGCGACGCGTCCTACTACTCGCTGGAGCGCGATGGTCAACGCAGCGCCGACGCGGTCTGGTACTACCCGGCACCGCTGCCGGCGGCCGACATGGTCCGGGACCGGGTCGCCTTCTGGCGCGACGTGGAGGTCGTCGACACCTGACGGGCGGCGCGGCGGGCACCTGGCAGGCAGGTGGAAAGGGTCTTGTCGGCCCGGATGCATCCTGATACCGTCCTCTGCATAGAAATGCGGAGGTGGGTATGGGCATCCGGGTCGCCGTCGCCGGCGCAAGCGGGTACGCCGGGGGAGAGCTGCTGCGGCTGATCGCCGGGCACCCCGAGCTGGACCTGGTCGCCGCCACGGCGCACAGCCAGGCCGGGGCGCCGGTCGCCGCCGTGCATCCGCATCTGGCCGGCCTCGACCTGGTGTTCGTCGCCACCGATCCGGCCGACCTGGCCGCAGCGGACCTGGTGTTTCTGGCTCTGCCGCACGGCGAGTCGGCCGCGCTCGCCGCCACCCTGCCGTCCGACGTCAAGGTCGTCGACCTCGGTGCCGACCACCGGCTCAGCGACGCCGCCGCCTGGTCCCGCTACTACGGCGGCCAGCACGCCGGCACCTGGACGTACGGGCTTCCGGAGCTGCCCGGCCAGCGGGACCGGATCGCCGCCGCCGACCGGGTCGCCGCCACCGGTTGCTACGCCGTCGCCACCACCCTGGCGCTCGCGCCGCTGATCGCCGCCGGAGTGGTCGCCCCCGACGACGTCGTGGTGGTCGCCGCCAGCGGCACGTCCGGTGCCGGTCGGTCCGCCAAGACCCACCTGCTGGCCAGCGAGGTGATGGGCAGCCTGTCACCGTACAAGGTCGGCGCCCACCAGCACGTCCCGGAGATCAAGCAGGCCACCGGCGCGACCAGCCTGTCCTTCACCCCGGTGCTGGCTCCGATGCCGCGCGGCATCCTGGCCACGGTCACCGCCCGCCCGACCGACGCCGCCGCCGACCCGGCCGACGCCGCGCGCGAGGCGCTGACCGCCGCGTACGCCGACGAGCCGTTCGTGCGCCTGTTGCCTGCCGGCAGTTGGCCGGCCACCGCCGCGACCCTCGGATCCAACGCCTGCCAACTGCAGGTGACCACCGACGTCGACTCGGGACGGGTGATCGTGACCAGCGCCATCGACAACCTCGGCAAGGGTGCCGCCGGTCAGGCAGTACAGTGCGCCAACCTGATGCTCGGTCTGCCGGAGAGCACCGGCCTGACTACTCTGGGGATCGCGCCATGACGGT
The DNA here is from genome assembly GCF_027497315.1 of Solwaraspora sp. WMMA2059. GTDB lineage: Bacteria > Actinomycetota > Actinomycetes > Mycobacteriales > Micromonosporaceae > Micromonospora_E. Next base: position 2,286,564 of record NZ_CP114908.1, read on the forward strand.
GACCGCGCCGAACGGGTTCCGGGCGGCCGGGGTGGCCGCCGGGCTGAAGAGCGGAGGCGCCGTCGACGTCGCCCTGGTCGTCAACGACGGACCGGCCACGGCCGCCGCCGGGGTCTTCACCGCCAACCGGGTGCAGGCCGCACCGGTGTTGTGGAGCCGGCAGGTGCTGCGGGCCGGTGCGCTGCGGGCGGTGGTGCTCAACTCCGGCGGCGCCAACGCCTGCACCGGGCCGGCCGGATTCCAGGACACTCACGCCACCGCCGAACACGTCGCCGCGACGCTCACCGAAGCGGGCGGCACAGGGGCCGGCACCGGCCTGGACGTCGGGGCCGGTGAGGTCGCGGTCTGCTCCACCGGGCTGATCGGCGAACGGCTGCCGGTGGACAAGCTGCTCGCCGGAGTGACCGCGGCCGCCGCCGGGCTCTCCGCCGACGGAGGACCGGCCGCCGCCGAGGCGATCATGACGACCGACACCCGGCCGAAGACCACCGTCGTCGACGCCGGCCCCGCCAGCACCGGCGGACCGGCCTGGCGGGTCGGTGGGATGGCCAAGGGCGCGGGCATGCTCGCCCCGGCCATGGCCACCATGCTCTGCGTACTGACCACCGACGCGCTCGTCGACGCCGCCGACCTCGACGCCGCGCTGCGCGAAGCCTGCCGCACCACCTTCGACCGGATCGACTCCGACGGCTGCCTGTCCACCAACGACACGGTGCTGCTGCTGGCCAGCGGCGCCTCCGGGGTCACCCCGTCGGCCGGGGAGCTGACCGCTGCGGTCACCGCCGCCTGCGCCGACCTGGCCCGGCAGCTGATCGCCGACGCCGAAGGCGCCAGCAAGGAGGTCGCCATCGAGGTGGTCAGCGCGGCCAGCGAGACCGACGCGGTGCAGGTCGGCCGGGCGGTGGCCCGCAACAGTCTGGTCAAGACGGCGCTGTTCGGCAACGACCCCAACTGGGGGCGGATCCTCGCGGCGGTCGGCACCACCAGCGCGGTGTTCGACCCCGACCAGCTCGACGTGGCGATCAACGACGTGTGGATCTGCCGGGACGGGGCCGCCGCCGCACCCCGCGACCAGGTCGACCTCACCGGCCGGCAGGTGCACATCCGGATCGACCTGCACGCCGGTGCCGCCACCGCGACCATCTGGACCAACGACCTGTCGCACGCGTACGTGCACGAGAACTCGGCGTACTCGACATGACCGACACCGCCCGGCCGCCCGCGCCGCACGACGCGCTGAGCCGCGATCTCAGCCTCGCCCAGACCAAGGCCGCCACCCTGATCGAGGCGCTGCCCTGGCTGGCCCGCTTCCACGGGGCCACCGTGGTCGTCAAGTACGGCGGCAACGCCATGATCGACCCGCAGCTGCAGCGGGCCTTCGCCGCCGACATGGTCTTCCTGCGCTACGCCGGTATCCGACCTGTCGTGGTGCACGGCGGCGGGCCGCAGATCTCCAGCATGCTGCGCCGGCTCGGCATCGCCAGCGAGTTCAAGGGCGGGCTGCGGGTCACCACCCCGGAGGCGATGGACGTCGTCCGGATGGTACTCGTCGGCCAGGTCGGCCGGGAACTCGTCGGTCTGATCAACGAGCACGGACCCTACGCCGTCGGGCTGTCCGGCGAGGACGCCCACCTGTTCACCGCCATCCGCCGCCCCGCGTACGTCGACGGCGAACCGGTCGATGTCGGCCAGGTCGGCGACGTCGACACGGTCAACCCGTCGGCGGTCGCCGACATCATCTCGGCCGGCCGAATTCCGGTGATCTCCACGGTGGCGCCGGACGTGGACGGCGTATTGCACAACCTCAACGCCGACACGGCCGCCGCCGCGCTGGCCGTCGCACTGCAGGCCCGCAAGCTGGTCGTGCTCACCGACGTGCCCGGCCTGTACGCCGCCTGGCCTGACACCGCCAGCCTGATCAGCCGGATCACCGCCGACGACCTGGCCGACCTGCTGCCCACCCTCGCCGCCGGCATGGTGCCGAAGATGGAGGCGTGCCTGCGGGCGGTACGCGGCGGGGTACCCGCCGCGCACGTCGTCGACGGCCGGGTGGCCCACTCGACGCTGCTGGAGGTCTTCACCTCGGAGGGCTTCGGCACCATGGTCACTGACCCGACGAACGACGGGGAGTCCTGAATGGCCTCGCTGCGGGACCGCTGGTCCGCATCGTTGATGGACAACTACGGCACACCACCGCTGGCGCTGGTGCACGGCGAGGGCGCGACCGTCGTCGCCGAGGACGGCCGACGCTACCTCGACCTGTTGGGCGGCATCGCGGTCAACTCGCTCGGGCACGCCCACCCGGCGGTCGTCGAGGCGGTCACCCGGCAGATCGGCACCCTCGGACACGTCTCCAACCTCTACGTCGCCGAGCCGCCGGTGGCCCTGGCCGAACTGCTGCTCGCCCTCACCGGACGCCCCGGCGCGGTGTTCTTCTGCAACTCCGGGGCCGAGGCGGTCGAGGCCGCGTTCAAACTGTCCCGGCGTACCGGTCGGACCCACGTCGTCGCCACCCACGACGGCTTCCACGGCCGGACCATGGGGGCCCTGGCCTTGACCGGGCAACCGGCCAAAGCCGACCCGTTCCGGCCGCTGCCCGGCGAGGTCACCCATGTGCCGTACGGCGACACCGAGGCGCTTGCCGCCGCCGTCACCGACCGCACCGCGATGGTGATCCTGGAGCCGATCCAGGGCGAGGCCGGCGTGGTGGTGCCGCCGCCCGGCTACCTGGCCGCCGCCCGGGAGATCACCAGCCGGCACGGTGCCCTGTTCACCCTCGACGAGGTGCAGACCGGGGTCGGGCGGACCGGTCACTGGTTCGCCCACCAGGCCGACGGCGTCGTCCCGGACGTCGTCACCCTCGCCAAAGGGCTGGGCGGCGGGCTACCGATCGGTGCCTGCATCGCCTTCGCTGACACCCAGGTCGCCGACGTGGGCACGCCAGCCGCGCTGCTGACCCCGGGCAGTCACGGCAGCACCTTCGGCGGCAATCCGGTCTGCTGCGCCGCCGCGCTCGCCGTGCTACGTACCATCGCCGCCGAAGGGCTGCTCGACCACGTCAAGCGGGTCGGTGAGCAACTGCGCCGGGGCGTCGAATCGCTCGGCCACCCGCTGGTCGCCTCGGTACGTGGTGCCGGTTTGCTGCTCGGTGTGGTGCTCACCGCGCCGGTCGCGCCGGCGGCTGCGGTCGCCCTGCGGGACGCCGGCTTCCTGGTCAACCCGGCCCAGCCGGACGTGATCCGGCTGGCTCCGCCGCTGATCCTCACCGGTGAGGAGGCCGACGGGTTCCTCGCCGCGCTGCCGGCCGCACTGGACGCCGCCACCACTACAGGAGAAGGCTCGTGACCCGGCATCTGCTGCGCGACGACGACCTCAGCCCCGCCGAGCAGGCGGCGGTGCTGGACCTTGCCGCCGCGATGAAGGCCGACCGCTACGGCCACCGGCCGCTGGCCGGCCCCCGCTCGGTGGCGGTGCTGTTCGACAAGCAGAGCCTGCGGACCCGGCTGTCGTTCGACGTCGGCATCGCCGAGCTGGGCGGCAACCCGATCGTGGTGGACACCCAGGCCACCCACTTCGGCCGGGGCGAGACCCTGGCCGACGCGGGTCGGGTGCTGTCGCGGTACGTGTCGGCGATCGTGATGCGCACCTTCGGTGACGACCGCCTCGCCGAGGTCGCGGCAGGGGCGAGCGTGCCGGTGGTCAACGCGCTCACCGACGGGTTCCACCCCTGCCAACTGCTCGCCGACCTGCTGACCGTGCGGGAACACTGTGGCGGCACCACCGGGCGGACCCTGGCGTACGTCGGCGACGCGGCGAACAACATGGCCAGTTCCTACCTGCTTGCCGGGGTAACCGCCGGGATGCACGTGCGGGTGTCCGGGCCGACCGGGTACGACCCGTCCCCGTCGGTGGTCTCCCGGGCCGGGGAGATCGCCGCCTGGACCGGCGGTTCGGTGCAGGTCATCCGGGACCCGAAGGAGGCGGTCGATGGCGCCGACGTGGTGGCCACCGACACCTGGACGTCGATGGGTCAGGAAGCCGACGGTCGGGACCGGCGTACCCCGTTCTGGCTGTACCAGGTCAACCTGGACCTGCTCGACGCCGCCGCGCCGGAGGCGATCGTGCTGCACTGCCTGCCCGCCCACCGGGGCGAGGAGATCACCGACGAGGTGCTCGACGGCCCGCGCAGCGCCGTGTTCGACCAGGCGGAGAACCGGCTGCACGCGCAGAAGGCGCTGCTCGCCTGGCTGCTGGGCCAGCCGGGCGGGCCGTCGTGACCGGGCCTGCGACCCGGACCGCCCGGCACGCCCGGATCACCGAGCTGATCCGGGCCAGGACGGTCCGGTCCCAGACCGAGCTGGCCGAGCTGCTCGCCAGCGACGGCATGCAGGTCACCCAGGCGACCCTGTCGCGGGACCTGGAGGAACTCGGCGCGGTGAAGGTACGTGGCCGCGACGGAGGTCCGGCGGTCTACCTCATCCCGGAGGACGGCAACCCGACGCTGCGCCCCGCCGAGCAGGCCCCGGCCCGCCTGGTCCGGCTGCTGCACGAGCTGCTCACCGGAGTCGACGCCAGTGGCAACATCTGCGTGCTGCGTACCCCGCCGGGTGCGGCGCAGTTCCTGGCCAGCGCGCTGGACCGGTCCGGGCTGCCGGACGTGGTCGGCACCATCGCCGGTGACGACACGATCCTGGTCGTCGCCCGCGACCCGGTCGGCGGCGCTGACCTGGCCGGCAAGCTCTCCACCTGGGCCGCCACCCCGCCCGGCCCGACCACTCCCTGATCCGCCCCACCGCCTGACCGACCCGACCACCATCTGATCTACCCGATACGCACATTCAACCGAGGAGCACGACATCATGACTGAGCGGGTGGTACTCGCCTACTCCGGCGGCCTGGACACCTCGGTCGCCATCCCGTACCTCGCCGGGGAACTCGGCGCCGAGGTGATCGCCGTCGCGGTCGACGTCGGCCAGGGTGGCGAGGACATGGACGTCATCCGGCAGCGGGCGCTGGACTGCGGCGCCGTCGAATCCGAGGTGGTCGACGCCCGCGACGAGTTCGCCGCCGACTTCTGCCTGCCGGCGCTGCGGGCGAACGCCCTCTACATGGACCGCTACCCGCTGGTGTCGGCGCTGAGCCGGCCGCTGATCGTCAAGCATCTGGTCGCGGCGGCCCGTGAGCACGGTGGCACCGTGGTGTCGCACGGCTGCACCGGCAAGGGCAACGACCAGGTCCGCTTCGAGGTCGGAATCGGCGCGCTCGCGCCGGAGCTGAAGGTGGTCGCCCCGGCCCGGGACTTCGCCTGGACCCGGGACAAGGCGATCGCGCTGGCCGAGGAGAAGGGGCTGCCGATCGACGTGTCACACAAGTCGCCGTACTCGATCGACCAGAACCTGTGGGGCCGGGCGGTGGAGACCGGGTTCCTGGAGGACATCTGGAACGCCCCGATCGAGGACCTGTACTCCTACACCGCCGACCCGGCCGCGCCGCGCGACGCCGACGAGGTGACCATCACCTTCGACGCCGGCGTGCCGGTGGCGGTCGACGGCGAGACGGTCACCCCGTACCAGGCGGTGGTGGAGCTCAACCGGCGGGCCGGCGCGCAGGGCATCGGGCGGCTGGACATGGTCGAGGACCGGCTCGTCGGGATCAAGAGCCGCGAGGTGTACGAGGCACCGGGCGCGATCGCGCTGATCACCGCCCACCAGGAGCTGGAGAACGTCACCGTGGAGCGCGAGGTGGCCAGGTTCAAGCGGACCGTGGACCAGCGCTGGGGCGAGCTGGTCTACGACGGCCTGTGGTTCTCCCCGCTCAAGCAGGCCCTCGACGCGTTCATCGACGAGACCCAGCGGCACGTCACCGGCGAGGTCCGGATGGTGCTGCACGGCGGGCGGCCGGTCGTCGTCGGCCGGCGTTCCGAGGCCAGCCTGTACGACTTCAACCTGGCCACCTACGACACCGGTGACACCTTCGACCAGAGCCAGGCGAAGGGCTTCGTGCAGCTGTGGGGGCTGTCCAGCCGGCTGGCCACCGCCCGCGACACGCGGCTCGCCGGCCCCGGCGGGCAAACCCGGCTGCCCGGCTCGCAGGCCTGACCCCGACAATGGTCGCTGTGGACGACAAGAGCCTGACCGAGAACACCGCCAGCCCGAACCGCACCAGCCTGTGGGGTGGCCGCTTCGCCGGCGGGCCGGCCGAGGCGCTGGCCCGGTTGTCGGTCAGCGTCCAGTTCGACTGGCGGCTGGCCCCGTACGACATCGCCGGCTCCCGGGCACACGCCCGGGTGTTGGCCGCCGCCGGCCTGCTCGATCCGGACGAACTGGGTCGAATGCTGGCCGCGTTGGACGACCTGGAGGCGGCCTGCGCCTCCGGGTCGTTCCGGCCGACCGTGGACGACGAGGATGTGCACACCGCGCTGGAACGCGGCCTGCTGGAGCGGCTCGGCTCGCTCGGCGGCAAGCTGCGCGCCGGCCGGTCCCGCAACGACCAGGTCGCCACCGATCTGCGGCTGTATCTGCGGGACCACGCCCGTGGCCTGGCCGCACAGCTGGTCGAGCTGGCCGCTGCTCTGGTCGAGCAGGCCGAGCGGCACCTGGAGACTCCGGCACCAGGGATGACCCACGTGCAGCACGCCCAGCCGGTGACGTTCGGGCACTGGCTGCTGGCCCACGTCCATCCACTACTGCGTGACCTGGACCGGTTGCGCGACTGGGACGCGCGTACCGCCGTGTCACCGTTGGGTGCCGGCGCGCTGGCCGGCTCCGGCCTTCCGCTGGATCCGGTAGCGGTCGCCAAGGAGCTGGGGTTCCGGACCTCGTTCGCCAACTCGATGGACGCGGTCGCCGACCGGGACTTCGCCGCCGAGTTCCTCTTCGCCACCGCGATGGTCGGGGTGCACCTGTCCCGACTGGGGGAGGAGGTGGTGCTCTGGACCTCGCAGGAGTTCGGCTGGGTGGAGCTCGACGACGCCTTCGCCACCGGGTCGTCGATCATGCCGCAGAAGAAGAACGCTGACATCGCCGAGCTGGCCCGGGGCAAGTCCGGCCGCCTCGTCGGCGGGCTGGTGGCGGTGTTGACCATGCTCAAGGGGCTGCCGCTGACCTACGACCGGGACATGCAGGAGGACAAGGAGCCGGCGTTCGACGCCGTCGACACCCTGCAACTGCTGCTCCCGGCCCTGGCCGGGATGATCTCTACCATGACGGTACGGGTGGACCGGCTCGCAGCCGCCGCCCCGGCCGGGTTCACCCTGGCCACCGAGGTGGCGGACTGGCTGGTCCGCAAGGGTGTGCCGTTCCGGGACGCGCACGAGGTCACCGGCAAGCTGGTGGCGCTCTGCTCGGCCCGTGAGTGCGCGCTCGACGAGGTCTCCGACGACGATCTGCGGCTGGTCAGCGAGCACCTTGACGCCGGTGTCCGGGACGTGCTCTCGGTACGGTCGGCGCTCGCGGTGCGGACCACGCCGGGCTCGACCGGCCCCGGTCCGGTGTCCGACCAGTTGGCCGCCGTCACGGAGCAGCTGTCCGGGTGGCGCCGGTGGGCGGCGGAGTCGGTGGTGCCCCGCTGACCCAACCGGCGGCCGGGTCCGGGTCACCGGGTGGGCGGCGGGAACCGGTAGGCCCGTTCCACCCGGGCCACGTGCACCGCGAAGCTGGCGTACCACCGGGCCCTGCCGTCGGCCTGGGCGATCAGGTGCTCGACGTGTCGACGCCAGGCGGCGATCGACTCCTCGTCACGCCAGTAGGAGACGGTGATGCCGACCCCGTCGGGGTCCCGGGCGCTGTCCACGCCCAGGAAGCCCGGCTGCGTGGCGGCGAGCTCCACCATCCGGCGGGCGGTGGCCGCGTAGCCGTGGTCGTCGTCGGTGCGGGTGGAGGCGAAGACCACCAGGTAGTACGGCGGTGGCGGGGTGTCGGCGGGACTCATCGGTCGCTCCCGGGCGGTGATGGTGTGCTGGGTCGCTGTGCTGTGCTGGCACCATGAGACCACCCGCGCCGGTCGGCGATCTCGCGACGGTGCTCGCCGGACCGGTCGACGCCGCGGCCCGCGCGTTGCTGGGCTGCCGGGTCGCCGTCAGCGACGTCGAGGTCCGGCTCACCGAGGTCGAGGCGTACGCCGGGGTCGGCACCGACCCCGCCTCGCACGCCCACCGGGGCCGTACGCCGCGTAACGCCCCGATGTTCGGGCCGTCCGGTCACCTGTACGTCTACTTCAGCTACGGAATGCACTGGTGCGGCAACGTGGTCACCGGCCCGCCGGGACAGGCGGCGGCGGTGCTGCTGCGGGCCGGCGAGATCGTCGCGGGTCACGGGTCGGCCCGGCGGCGGCGTGGCCTGTGGGTGTCGGACCGGGACCTGGCCCGTGGTCCGGCCCGGCTGATGGCCGCGCTCGGGCTGGACGGCACGGCGAACGGTACGTCGCTGCTCGACGGCGTCGGTCCGGTGTCGCTGACGCCACCGCCGGTGCCCGTCCCGGCCGGAGCTGTCCGTACCGGTCCCCGGGTGGGGGTGGGCGCGGCCCCGCACACGCCGTGGCGCTTCTGGTTGGCCGGCGAGCCGACGGTCAGCGCGTACCGTCGGGCCGCTCCCCGGCCGCGCGGCGGCCGGACCGGGGCGCCGACCGCGACCGGATGACGGGCGATCGGTGCGGCAGCAGGTCGTCAGCCGGCGCGACGCGACGGCTGCTCCGTCCACGACAGCAGGCCGTCCTCGACCGCCCTCCGGGCAAGCTCCAGTTTCGTCTGCGCGGGGCGGCCGGCGGCGGCGTACTTGCGCTTGACCCGCTCGAGGTACTGCTTGGCGGTGCCGAGACCGACGCCGACGCGGCGGGCGGCGGCGACCATGGTCAGCCCGGACAGGTAGGCGACCAGCACTGCGGTCTCCTGCTGGGAGAGCCGTGGACCGGGGTGGTACGAGGGCTCGGACACAGGCGACCTCCGGAGCGGTTGACTCCGGAAGAGTAGGCAGTTGACTGTCAGGCAGTCAATGAGTTGACAGGATCTGGTGTTCGATTCCGCAGCAGGACGGCCAGCCGCGCGGACCCGACCGACCCGGACAGCGCACCCGGTCCCGCCGTGCCGCCGACCCCGGCCAACACGGCGACGAACGCGACGGCGAACGCCAAGCGGAACAACTTAATCGACACTCCTCGACGGTGGTATAAACCTCCGTGCAGTAGATGAGGGGGCTGGACATGAGTCAACAAGTTCACCCGGACTTCCCCCGACGGCTGCGAGCCCTGCGGGTCGCGCGCAACATGACCCAGCGGGAGCTGGCCCGGGGGAGCCTGTCGGTCAGCTACATATCGTTACTCGAAGCCGGGCGCCGGTCGCCCAAGCCGGAGGTGCTACGCCAGCTGGCGCAGACCCTCGGCTGCTCGGTGGCCGAGCTCGCCGGGGAAGCGGACGCGGTCGCCACCAGGCCCGCCGCACTGACCCTGTCGTACGGTCGGCTCGCCATCGAAGCCGGAGACCCGACCGAGGCGGAACGGCAGTTCAGCAGCGTCCTGGCCACCGCCGCGCCGGACCCGCTGACCCGGACCGAGGCGCAGCTCGGCCTGGCCCGCGCGTTGGCCGAGCAGGGCCGACTGGTCGAAGCCGCCCAGCAGTACGAGTCGTTGCTGCGCGACAACCCCGACGGCCCGGCGTTCGTCGCCTCGCTCGGCATGGTGATCAGCTGGATCCGGTGCCTCTACGAGCTCGGCGAACTGCAGCGGGTGATCGAGGTCGGGATGGGCACCCTGGACCGCGTCGACCGCCTCGGTGCCTGGGAGTCCGAGGACGCCGTCCGGCTGCTCGCCACGGTCGCAGCCGCCCACTGCGAGCTGGGCGACCTGAGACAGGCCGAACGGCTGCTCCACGAAGGCCTGCAGCGCGCCGACCGGATCGGCTCACCCCGGGCCCGGGCCGCGGTGCTCTGGAACGCCAGCCAGGTCGCCTGCGAACAGGGCAGCTACCGCGAGGCACTGGAACTCGCCGAGGAGGCGCTGGCCTTCTTCCGCCAGGACCGGGACCGACGCAGCGCCGCCCGGCTGCTCACCGCGTACGGCTGCATCCTGCTCAGCCACACGCCACCCCGCATCGACGAGGCCCGCACGACGTTCGAACGGGCGCTGCGCGAGCTCACCGAGGTCGGCGGCGGGATCGACCGCGGCTACGTACTGACCGAACTGTCGCGTACCTTGCTACTGGACGGCGACGCGGCCGGCGCGGTGCGCAGCGCCCGGCGGTCGCTGGCCGAACTCGGCGGGCAGGCACATCTGGAGCGGGCCCGGGCGCAGACCGCCCTCGCCGCCGCGCTGGCGGCCGCCGGCGACATCACCGGTTCCCGGGAGATGTTCGCCGGCGCCGCCGCGACCCTCGGCGGGCTGCGCGCCTCGCGGCAGGCGTCCCGGGCCTGGGCCGAACTCGGTGACGTGCTGGCCGACACTGGCGATCCGGTCGGCGCCGTCGAGGCGTTCCGCAAGGCCACCGCCGCGGTGCACCTCGGCCTTCAGTCGTCCCGGCGGGCCGGGTAGCCCCAGCTCTGGGCCACCTCGAACAGCGGAGCCGGCAGCGCCACGTCGGCCGGCAGTTCCCGGGGCGGCTGGACCGTTCCGGTACGGATCCGTCCGGTCCAGTCACCCAGCCCGGCCTTGATCCGGCCATGGTCGAATCGGCCGTACTCCACCATGTCCGGCTCCCACTCCAGACCGAGGAACTCGCAGATGCGCCGGGTCTCGGTCGTCGGATCGTCGGCCAGATCCTCGTAGCGGACCGTGTGTCCGGGAAGCACCCGGCGTGCCTCGGCTAGTTTGGTCAGGTACCGGCCGACGCTTTCAACTGCCTCCTGCGGCGTCTGCTGGGGTCGGGCCCTGGTCCACGAGTCGATGATCGCGGCCGGGTGGCGTAGCAGGAACACGAACCGCGCGTCCGGCCACACCTGGGCGATCCGGGGCCAGATGAACACGTTGTGCGGAGTCTTCTCGACCAGGACCTGTTTCCCGCTGCGCTGCAACGCCGCGTCCAACACCCGGTCCCACAGCAGGTGGGTGACCTCCTGGGCGTCCCAGCCCAACTCGCCCATGCTGTCCGTGATGTAGTGGTCACTGAACTCCACCCGCAACTTGCTCAGATGCAGCTCGTGCGGAGCGTATAGCGAGGAGTGGCTGTTCAGCATCATTCGCAGCAGTGTCGACCCCGACCGGACCGACGACAGAATGAAGACCGGCTGGCGTAGCAGCCGGTGTGGGCGGCGGACGAAGGCGGGACGGCCGCCCCGGCGGGTGATCTGCATTCCGGTCGACCGGGCGATCCGTACGGCAAGGTGATGCTTCCAGCTCATACGACCCGACACTACGAAATCTTCCTGAGAAAATGCTAGGGGTCTTCGCCCACCGGCCGGGCACAGCGACGCCGGATGCCAGGTGACCGGCGGGCCGAGCGGCCCGGAAACCCAGACGGATGGCAGGATTCGCATTCGGCCCAGGTGGGCAAAGCAGGCCGCAGCACACCGGCGACGGAATCCGGGTCACGACGGCGGCGATGGAAGGTGCGTACGTGCAGGGGTACGGAACACAACTCGCGCTGGTCGGGATCCTGGTGGTGCTGAACGCGGTCTTCGCCGGTAGCGAGATCGCCCTGGTGTCACTGCGCGACAGCCAGCTGCAACGGCTGGAACGGTCCCGTCGGACAGGCCGGGTCCTGGCCAAGCTTGCCAAGGACCCGAACCGGTTCCTTGCGACCATCCAGATCGGCATCACCCTGGCCGGGTTTCTGGCCTCGGCCACCGCTGCGGTGTCGCTGGCGCAGCCGCTGGTGCCAGCGCTGGACGTGCTCGGCCGGGCCGCGGAGCCGGCGGCGATCGTGCTGATCACCCTGGTGCTCACCTTCGTCACACTGGTCTTCGGTGAACTGGCCCCGAAGCGGGTGGCCATGCAGCGGGCCGAGCGGTGGGCCCTGGCGGTGGCCCGACCCCTCGACATGATGGCCAGCCTGGCCCGGCCGGCGGTCTGGGCGCTCGGCGCCACCAGTGACATCGTGGTCCGCCTCGCTGGCGGCGACCCGAAGGCGACCCGCGATGAGATCAGCCCGGACGAACTGCGCGACATCGTGGCCGGTCACCGGGCGTTCAGCGCCGAGCAGCAAACCATCATCTCCGGGGCACTGGAGATCGCCGACCGGCGGCTGCGCGCCGTGCTGGTGCCCCGGCTGGAGGTCTTCACCCTGGACAGCGGGACATCCGCCGAGGCGGCCCGAATCGTGCTGGCCACCTCAGGTCACTCCCGTGCGCCGGTAGTCCGCAACGGGATGCTGGACGACACCGTCGGTGTGATCCACCTGCGCGACCTGGTCGGCGTACCCGACGACCGGCCGGTCGACGCGGTCGCCCGCCCGCCCATGCTGCTGCCCGAGTCGCTGCCGGTGGTCGACGCATTGCGCCGGTTCAAGACCCACCGCCAGCACATCGCGCTGGTCGTCGACGAACGCGGTGCCGTCGACGGCATCGTCACCCTGGAGGACGTGCTGGAGGAGATCGTCGGTGAGATCTACGATGAAACCGACCGAGACATCCGCGCGGTACGCACCGAGCCGGACGGCACCATGCTGGTCCCCGGGACCTTCCCCGTACACGACCTGCGGGACATCGGGGTCGATTTGCCCGGCCGGCCGGACGGCGACTACACCACCGTGGCTGGTCTGGTGCTGGCCCGGCTCGGCCACATCCCCACCGACGTGGGCGAGTCGGTCCGGGTCGACGGCTGGGCACTCACCGTCGCTTCCGTCGACCACCACGCCATCAGCGGCGTACGGCTGCGCCGATCCTCGCAGGACGACGGCGACCACACCGACGGCGACCACACCGACGGCGACCACACCGACGGCGACCACACCGACGGCGACCACACCGACGTCGAGAACCGCCCGCTCAGCTCGGCCGTTGAAAAACCAGACAGTAGTCGCCGGTCAGCCAGTCGGGCTGGTGGTCCCAACACAGGAACGACTCCTGGAGCAGAGTGAGATGGGCGCGGATCACCCGACCCACGTCCCAGGCGAGGGTGGTCACCCGACCGTCGACCCGCATGTTCGCCACATTGACCACGGCGTGGCCGCCCGGCCGCAGCAACTGGGCGACCTGACCGAAGACCTCACCGATCTCGTCGAGATAGCTGGTGTAGTCACCGTCGAGGGTCTCGTAGGCGTTGAGCGGATTCTCCGGATGGTCCGTCGCGTCCATGTAGGGCGGTGAGGTCAGGCAGAGGTCGAACGGCCCGTCGACCAGGCCGATCAGCTTCCGGGCGTCACCGTCGACGATCTCGGCACCGGCCGCTCCGGCGAGCCGCTGCCGGATCAGCGCGACCCGGTCGGGCAGCAGTTCCACGCCGGTCGCCCGTCGACCCATCCGCGCCGCGGTCACCAGTGTGGTGCCGTAGCCGGCGAACGGGTCGAGCACCGCCTGCCCGGCCGTGGTGTACTCGTCGATCACCGCCTCGACCAGAGCCTCCGGGAAGTGCACCTGCTGGTCCTCGCCTGCCGGGAGTTGGGCGATCAGGTCAGCGCTGGTCAGCTGCAGCCACGGTCTCACCCGACCATTGTCCCTCGCTGCAGTCGCGGCGGCCGGCCGCCCGGGCGTCGGCGGCTGCCGGACTACTCCGACGGTGCCGGACTACTCCGACGCCGCGTCGTCGTGCTGCCCGGACTGGCGACGGTTGCGCAGCGCCACCCAGGTGGCACCGAACACGATCGCTCCGGCCAGACAGACCGCGACCACGTGACCGCTGCCAGTCCAGCCGAACCAGTCCTGCAGCAGCATCCGGGAGCGGGACGTGGGATCCACCAACGTGATCGCCACGAACGCGGCGACCAGCACGCCGGCGCCGAGGGCGAACGCGGTCGCCCACGGCCCGCTCGGCCCGAACCGGCCGTGCAGCACCAGCACAGCGCGCACGATCCGCCGGGCCCGGACCAGCCGCAAGGTGCCTACCGTGTAGATCAAGCGGAACACCTGCAGCGGCCCCAACGCCAGGATGGTGACCGGGACCACGATCAGGGTCAGCGTCACCAGTCCGCGGTTGCGCCGCAGCCAGGCCAGCCGGTCGGCGGAGAAGGCCAGCAGTACGGCGGTCTCGGCGACCAGCACCGCTCCGCTCGCCCAGTGCAGGACCTCACCAACCGTTGCCAGCGCCCCGCCAGCGAGGGTGAGGAACACCGCCGGAACCGAGGCCAGCGCCGCGACCAGCACCGGCACCGCCAGTCGCTGTTCCCACCGGGCGGACCGGTCCCGGCCGGACGCGTCAGCCGGCTGATCGCTCGCAGGTTGGCCGGACGCGTCAGCCGGTTGATCGCTCGCAGGTTGGTCGTCGGCGCCGGTCATCCCGATGCGTCGGCGGCCCGCCGTCCGACTGTCGCCGGCGGAACCCGGACCGCGATCTCCACACCGAGCTGCGCACCGTCGCTCAGCCGGAGTCGGTCACCGCTCCAGAACCGGCCCGGGTCGTACCAGTTGGTGCGCCGGCCCGTTGGCAGCAGCCCCATCGCCTCGTAGGTCACCGCGACCACCTCGGCGCAGTAGACACTTTCCAGATCCGTCCGGCCGGCGGCACTGTCAGCCGACAGTTCGGCGCCGCCCGACACCTCGGCTGCCTCGGCTGCTTCGGCACCGGCCGTGCCCCGACCAACCGGCGGCAACCAGGTGGCCAACCGTTCGCGTACCGCGCCGGCCAGCGGCGCCCGCCGTACCGACGGGGCACGACCCCGCAGCCACCGCCAGGCCAGCGCGGCGGTGGAGGGGAACGGGGTGCCGTCCAACCGGGCGACGGTCCGTAGCACGGCATCCTCCATCGCGCTGTCGGCGGGCGGCTCCAACTGCCGCAGCCAGGCCCGCTGACCGTAGCGCCGTGCCCAGACCGTGACCGCCTCGCGCAGGTCGTGCAGCTGCACACCTCTGTGGTGGGTGCCCGACCACATGTCCGGCAGTGACCGCCCGAGCTCGGCGTGCCACAGCAGCGGCGGGAGATCTTCGATCACCACCGCCATCCCCACATGGTTCACCGGGCTGTTCGTGGTCATCTGGATCGCCCGGTCGGGCATCGTTCGCCCGCGGAACAGCCACAGGTCACCGGTGCGGGTCAGTTCGACCGCCGCGTCGAGGGAGAGTGGTTCGCCGGTCACTCGACTACCCTAGGCGGATGCGTTGGTGGAAGGTAGTGGGCCTGGCCGCGTTCGTCGGGGTCGCCGCGACCGGAGCGGTCGTCGTCCGGGCCGAACGACGCCGTCGGGCCTACACGGCGGAACAGATCCGTGACCGGCTCCGACAGCGGCTCGTCGAGGCCGGGCCAGCGGACGCCCCGCCCTCAACCTGAGTGACCGGTCAGCCGAGCCGACGGCTCGGCTGACCGGTCACAGCAGTCGCGCCTCGCGCAGCAGGTGCGCCAGGCCGGCGCCGTCGGGCGCGGACAACCACCGCCGGCCACCCGGCCCGGCCGCCCTGGAGGTCTCACCGGCCGGTGCCGGCAGATTGCCGGCCAGGACCGCCTGCGTCGGCGAGAGCCGACGGATCGCCACCGCCGCCAGACTGTCCGGATGCTGCGCCGCGAACTCGGCGTAGATCTCCGGGTCGTGCTGCCCGTCGTCGCCCACCAGCAGCCAGCGGATCTGCGGGAACTCCTCCGCCAACCGGGCCAGGCTGGCGCGCTTGTGGTCCCGACCGCTGCGGAACCACCGTTCGGTGGTCGGACCCCAGTCCGTCAGCAGCAGCGGGCCGGCCGGGTAGAGATGCCGGGACAGGAACCGGCGCAAAGTCGGCGCGACGTTCCAGGCACCGGTGGACAGGTAGAGCACCGGCGCACCCGGATGCGCGGTGACCAGGCGTTCGTACAGCACCGCCATTCCGGCGACCGAGGCTCGGGCGTGCTCGTCCAACACGAACGTGTTCCACGCCGCCAACATCGGCCGGGGCAGCGCGGTCACCATGACCGTGTCATCGATGTCGGAGATGATGCCGAACCGGACCTGCGGGTCGACGATGCGTACCGGCGCGTCGACCGGCTCGGAGTCACCGCTGTGCAGCCGTACCGATGTCCAGCCGGGCTCCAGATCGGCCGGCACGACGGTGTCCACGAACCCGCCCCGGTCAGCCTGGACCTCGTGCCGCTTGCCGCCGGCCTCGATCACCACCGGCGCGTCCTTGACCGGCAGGGTGGCGAAACTGCGCCAGCCCCGTACCTTCTTCGCCCGCCGATGCGGGGGATCCGGCCGACCCAGCAGCACCCGCGCCATCACCCGGACCCAGCCCGGCGCCCCGTAGCCGGTGTACGGAATGAGCGTGAGATCCCAACCTCGTCGCCGCAGCCGGCGTTCCAACAGGGCGTGGATGGCATCCTCGAGCCGGACGGCTCGGTGGGCGCCACGCGCCGCCGGGCTCACGGGTGTCATCGCCACGGTGCCACCCTGCCACAGCCGCCCGTTGCGGGCACGGCGTGGTGATCGACCACGCGAAACCCGCTCAGCCGGCCGGTGTCGCCGCCGACACCGGCCGATCCGGCGTCCTCGCCTCAGGTCAGGTAGCGGCCAGTTCGATCTCCACCTCGGGTGGGTCGAGCAAACTGTTGTGCACCGTGCAGTGCGCGGCGACGGCCCGTAGCGCCGCCCGGCGTCCGGCCGGCAGTTCGTCCGGAACGCTCAGCTCGATCCGCACCGCGGCCACCCGGGCCGGCCGGTCGGCCGCCATCACGTACCGGGCACCGACGGCGAGCCCGTCCCGGGACAGCCCGTGCCGGACCAGGTAGCGGCCGGCGTAGTACGCCACACACGACGCGAGCGCGGCGACGAACAATTCGACCGGCGTCGGTGCGCTGTCCGAGCCGCCGCCGCTGACCGGCTGGTCGACCATGATCTGGTGGCCACGGACCTGCACCGCGTACCGCTCGCCGTCGACGTGCCGTACGGTCAGCCCGGGCTGCTTCGCCGGCTGACCAATCGATCCGGTCGGCTCGACCGGGACCGGGACCGGGACCGGCTGCCGGCTGTCGCGCTGCTCGGTCGTCGACTCGATGGTGTTCACCGTCAGCTCCCTCTGCCGGCGCTCGACCGCCCTGCCGGCACTCTCATTGCACCCCGTCCGGCGGTCGGCCGGTCAGAGCCGGGCGGCCCTGCCCGGCGGGCCGGACGCCCTGCCCGGCCAACGCCGGTCAACGACATGTCCCGATGGGCTCGCGGGCTCGGTCCGACCTGCGCCGCAGGTCGGAAACCGGATGTCCGTGCTGGTCCGCGATGAGGGACAATCGCGCCGTGACGGACGAACAAGACCCGGCCGGTACGCCCGACGTGCTGGACGAGCTGCGTTGGCGAGGCCTGATCCAGGATGCCACGGATGTGACCGAACTGGGCCGGCAGCTGCGCGACCCGACCACCTTCTACGTCGGCTTCGATCCGACGGCCCCCAGCCTGCATGTGGGCCACCTGGTTCAGGTGCTCACCGCCCGTCGGCTGCAACTTGCCGGACACCGGCCGCTGCTGCTGGTCGGTGGGGCCACCGGGCAGATCGGGGACCCGAAGGAGGGCGGTGAGCGTAACCTGAATCCGCCCGAGGTGGTGGCGGGCTGGGTCGACCGGATCCGCGACCAGCTCGCGCCGTTCGTCTCGTTCACCGGGCCGGTCGCGGCGCAGGCGGTCAACAACCTGGACTGGACCGGGCCGATGTCGGTCGTCGAGTTCCTCCGGGACGTGGGCAAGCACTTTCCGGTCAACCGGATGCTCGCCCGTGAGGTGGTCCGGGCCCGGTTGGACAGCGGCATCAGCTTCACCGAGTTCAGCTACCAGCTGCTGCAGGCGAACGACTTCTTTGAGCTGCACCGGCGGCACGGTTGCCTGCTGCAGTTCGGCGGCTCCGATCAGTGGGGCAACATCACCGCAGGGGTCGACTACGTGCGCCGGCGTGGAGCCGGCCCGGTGCACGCTTTCACGACGCCGCTGGTCACCCGGTCGGACGGCACCAAGTTCGGCAAGACCGAGGGTGGCGCGGTCTGGTTGGACGCCGCGCTGACCAGCCCGTACGCCTTCTACCAGTTCTGGGTCAACGTCGACGACCGCGACGTCGGGCGCTACCTGCGCTACTTCAGCTTCCGGGATCGCGAGACGATAGCCGAACTGGAGCGGGAGTCGGCGGCCCGGCCGGCTTCGCGGATCGCCCAACGGGCGTTGGCCGAGGAGCTCACCGCGCTGGTGCACGGTCCGGCGGAGGCAGCCCAGGCGGTGGCCGCGAGCCAGGCCTTGTTCGGCCGAGGGTCGCTGGACGAACTGGCTCCGGAGACCTTGCACGCCGCATTGCGGGAGGCAGGCCTGCTGACGGTGACCGGCGAGATGCCGGCGGTGGCAGCGTTGTTGAAGGAGTCGGGACTTGTCGGCAGTCTCAACGAGGCACGTCGGGCGATCGCCGAAGGTGGCGCCTACCTCAACA